>NZ_CP017181.1:915048-1220064 GCF_001729765.1 Enterobacter kobei | reverse complement strand
GCGTGGAGCCGCCGTCCACCACGATATCCTGCAGAGTGATATGCTGGCGGCATCGGAGGCAAGGAACAGCACGGTACTGGCAATCTCCTGCGGACGGGCGATTTTGCCAAGCGGAATACCAAGCTTGAACTGCTCGCCAAAACCGCGAATGCGCTGCTGCTCCGCATCGTCGTTTGTCCAAAGGGTACGCTGCATATCGGTGTCCGTTGACCCCGGCGACACCAGGTTACAGCGTACGCCGCTGCCCGCCAGCTCCAGGCCGACGGTCAGGGCGAGGCTTTTCAGTGCCGCTTTCGAGGCGCCGTAGGCGCTCATCCCGATACGCGGCGTATGTGCCGCGTCAGAGGCGACGGTGACGATCGCCCCGCCCTGCTGACGGCGAAACTGGCCCATCGTCTGCTGGAAAAGGTTGAACGCACCGCCAACGTTGACCGCGAAGGTCTGCTGCCAGTCCTCCTGCGAGAGCTGGTCCGTCGCCCCCATACGCAGAATACCCGCCGCGTTGACCAGCACGTCCAGGCGTTCAAGCGAAGCCAGCACGCGGCCACACACGTCACTCACCTGCGCGGCATTTGCTACGTCCAGCGTTTCAGTCGCGAAGGGGTAGTCGTCCTGCGGGAAGGCCAGATCGAACCCGGTCACCTGCGCGCCCGCGTCAACAAACGCCAGCGCCGTCGCGTAGCCTATCCCCTTCCCCGCGCCCGTCACCCAGACGGTTTTGCCGCTGAAATCAAATCCCGCCATCACTTCACCTCGCGGGAGAGCAGCGCCCACCAGGCGTCGAGGGTAGGATTTTTGGCCAGCATCACGAAGTCGATATCGCCATGCACTTTGCGCCAGCGGGCGGCCAGCGCCATCATGCGCACAGAGTCCAGACCATAGTCGATCAGGTTTTCGTCATCCATCGGCTCATCGGACTCGTCCAGCAGCGGCAGGATCAGCGCGCGCAGCGCGGTTTTCGTTGCCGGAATGGACGGCAGCAGCTCGTCGGTCATCACCACGCGGCCTGAACGCCCGGCAACGTAGTTGAGGGACATCAGATGCTCGTCGCGGGTGAAATCCGCCAGCGCGTCGGCGATAAAGAACGGCTTGATGTCGCGCATAAAGGCATCGGTCGCGGTGGTCATACAGCCGATGTGGGCGTACACGCCGGTAATCAGCAGCTGGTTGCGGCCGGTCTCTTTCAGCATCTGCTCCAGCGGCGAACGATGGAACGCGCTATAGCGCCACTTCACCAGCACGGTGTCCGCTTCGTCCGGCGTCAGTTCGGCCACAATACGCTGCTGCTCCGGCGAGCGGGTCAGGCCCGGCCCCCACATGTCGTTCAGCAGGGCGCGGTCCTCATCGCTCTGCTCTTTTGGCTGCGCGGTGTAGTACACCGGAATATTGTGCGCTTTGCAGTACGCGCGAAGTCTGGCGATATTCGCGACCACCTGCTGCATCATGGCGCTGTTTTCGCCCCAGAAATTCAGGAAATACTCCTGCATGTCGTGGATCAGCAGCGCGGCACGTTCTGGCTCGAACGCCCAGTTCACTTTATTGGCTGGCAGTTCTGCAGCGGTCGGCAGCGCGTAAGCGGTTAATTTTGGAATGGCCATACTCTGTTCCTCAGCCCTGCGCCCGTTCAGCCAGCCACAGGCGCAACTGTTTCTTATCGACTTTGCCGACCGGCGTCAGCGGGAGCGCATCCACGCTCTCCACGCGGTCCGGCAGTTTAAACTCGGCAACGCCCTCCTCGCGAAGGAAGCGGCGCACCTCGACCGCGCGCAGGGGCTTTTTCACCACCAGATACGCGCAGCTCTTTTCGCCCAGCAGGCTGTCCTCCATGCTCACCAGCGCGGCGTGGATCACCGACTCATGGCGCAGCAGCAGGTTTTCGATCTCTTCCGCGGCGATCTTCTCTCCGCCGCGGTTGATCTGATCTTTCTCGCGCCCCTGCACGGTGATATAGCCCTGCTCGTCGATGGCGATCAGATCCCCGGAGCAGTAAAAACCTTCTGCATCGAAGGCGCTGGCGTTGTGTTCCGGGCTGTTAAAATAGCCGCGGAAGGTGTACGGTCCGCGCGTCATCAGACGCCCGACTTCCCCGCGCGGCAGCGGATTGCCGTGTTCATCTGCCACCCACACTTCGTCGTCCGGACACATCGGGCGGCCCTGAGTATTGATGATGCGTTCCGGGGCGTCGTCGAGCGCGGTGTAGTTCACCAGCCCTTCCGCCATGCCAAACACCTGCTGAAGCTGACAGCCGATTTCCGCCGGAATGCGCGCGGCAAGCGTGGCGGAAAGGCGCGCACCGCCCACCTGCAGGAGCTTGAGAGATTTAAGCTGTGCGTTCCCCGCGCCGTCGGCAATCGCCTGCAACCACAGGCTGACCGCCGGTGGCACCAGCGAGGTGACGTTGATCTGATGTTGCTCAATTAACGGGAAGCAGAGCGTGGCGCTCGGGTCGCTCGCTAACACCACGCAGCCACCCGCCGTGAAAACGCCTAACGATCCCGGCGAACTCATGGCGTAGTTGTGCGCCGCGGGCAGCGCGTTCAGATAACGGGTCTTCGCGTTAATGCCGCAAATCTCGTTGCTGCGGCGGATGCTGTAGTCGTAATCGTTGTGCGTGCGCGGGATCAGTTTCGGCGTGCCGGTGCTCCCCCCGGAAAGCTGAAAGAAGGCCACTTCATCGGCGGGCGTCGGGTTCGGGATGAAATGGTCCGCCGGACGCGCAATCGCCGCGTCCAGGGCGTGTTCGCCCTTATCGCCGCGCAGCAGCACAACGCGTACCGACCGATGCGCATCCACGAAGGTGTTGAGGAAATCATCGCCCGCGAACAGCGCGTGATCGCGATCGGCAATCAGCACGGCGGGTTTGATCTGCATGGCGTAGGCGTTCAGTTCGCTGCGCTGATGGCTAAAGAGCGCGTTGACCGGCGCGACGCCAATGTGCAGCAGCGCAAAGAAGGTCATGTAGAACTCAGCCACGTTGCCGAGCTGTACCAGTGCGGTCTCGCCACGGTGCAGCCCCTGCGCCTGAAGTGCGGACGCGAGGTTGTTCACCGCCTGATTAAAGTTACGATAGGTGATACGCCGATCGCCGTCGATAATCGCCACGGCATCGCTGTCCGCATGGTCCGTCAGGATGTGGGTCAGCGGCAGATCCTGCCAGTAGCCTTTTTCTCGGTAGCGACGGGCAAAATCCTCCGGCCAGCGGGTAAAGGGAATGGTCATCAGTCTTCCTTAGTGCAAACCAAACACGTTGAGCATGGTGGAAAGCTTCACACCGGTTTCACGCCATTCGCCCACCGGAGAGGAGGCAGGCACAATGCCCGCGCCGGCAAACAGGCGAACGGTATTGTTATGCAGCCGCGCGCAGCGGATGGTCACCACCCACTCGCCGTTCCCTTCGCTGTCGCACCAGCCGACGATGCCGCCGAACAGCTCGCGATCAAACGGTTCCAGCTCGGCAATCAGCGCTTTCGCCGCCTGATGCGGGAAGCCGCTCAGGGCCGGGGTCGGGTGCAGCAGGCAGGCCAGCGTCAGGGCGTTCTCGTTTTCACGCGCCTCGCCCTCCACCGGCGTTGCCAGGTGCCACAGCGTTGGCGTGGTAATGAGCTGCGGAGAAGACGGCATGGTCAGGTGATGGCTGCGCGGTTCCAGAATCGCTTTCATCGCCTGGGTGACCAGGTCGTGCTCGTGGCGATCTTTTTCGGACGCCAGCAGCTTATTACCCGCCTCGCGATCCAGTACATCGTCCGGCTGACGACGCGCGGAGCCTGCCAGCGGCAGCGAGCTAAAGTGCGCGCCCTCTTTGCGCAGCAGCAGTTCCGGGCTGGCGCCGAGCAGCACGCCCCCGTCCTCCAGCGGTACGTGGAAGTTAAAACTGGCCGGATTCTGGGCGATAAGGCGCTCCATCAGGGCACCGCTGTCCAGCTTTTTGTCAGCCGCGATATCAATCAGGCGCGACAACACCACCTTGTTCACCCGCGGGGTGGCGGTGAGCGACGCTGCACGCGCGACCATCTCTTCAAACACGGGCTGCGCAGGGATCTCGGTGCGTTGCTGCACCTTCAGCGCCTGTGAATCGGAGAAATAACGTGCGGATTGCTGACGCGCAGGACGGGAAAAGGTCTGCCAGCGTTGCGGAATAAACAGCGACGACGGCTTGCGGGTATCAAAGGGAATGGCACCCACCATCACCGGATGGGCAATGCCGCTGGCTTTCGCATTCCGGAAAGCCTGGGCTAATTTTTGCTGAAAGTGACCTGCCGGATCGTCGCCGCCGACGGCGGGTTCACTGAAGCGGGCAAAACAGCCGGAGGTGGTAAAACTGCGGTAAGGCGACATAAAGAAAAAGCTGTCTGATGGCAGCGTGGTCGCGGTGTACTGAACTTCCTCAGCCAGGGACGTGTCCATATCATCCTCCACAAACGATAAAAGAAGCAATAATGATTATCATTTATATTTTCGTCGGCTAACCTAATCCCACAGCGCCCCGCTGTCAACCGTCGGACAAATAACTTATGCGACAAACGCTTGCATCCCTTCCCTGCTACCATGAAAATGAGAAGCATTATCTTCAACAAAAACAGGATGCCGAGCTGTGAATCTTCCCGCCCTTTTCCGTAATGCCCTTTTTTTAACAGGCGTATTTGTTTTAGGCGTTACCTCATCGATTGCCGCCGACTGGCCGCGTCAGGTCACCGACAGCCGTGGCGTTCATACCCTTGAGCACAAACCGACGCGCATTGTCTCCACCAGCGTGACCCTGACCGGCTCCCTGCTGGCAATTGATGCGCCGGTTATCGCCAGCGGTGCGACCACGCCGAATAACCGCGTCGCGGATGCGCAGGGTTTCCTGCGCCAGTGGGGAGACATTGCGAAACAGCGTAAGGTTGCGCGGCTGTATATTGGTGAACCCAGCGCAGAGGCGGTGGCCGCCCAAATGCCGGATCTGATTTTGATCAGCGCCACCGGCGGGGATTCGGCGCTGGCGCTGTACGATCAGCTCTCGGCCATCGCGCCCACGCTTATCATCAACTACGACGACAAAAGCTGGCAGGAACTGCTGACGCAGCTGGGCACGATGACCGGACACGAAAAGCAGGCCGCCGAGCGCATTGCCGCATTTGATGAACAGCTCGCCCAGGTGAAGCAGCAGATGACGCTGCCGCCGCAGCCAGTAAACGCCATCGTCTATACCGCCGCCGCACACACGGCGAACCTGTGGACCACGGAATCGGCCCAGGGCAAGCTTCTGCACCAGCTGGGCTTTACGCTGGCGGACCTGCCTGCCGGGTTGCATACCTCGAAAAGCCAGGGGAAACGCCACGACATTATTCAGCTGGGCGGGGAAAACCTGGCGACGGGGCTAAACGGCGAAGGGCTGTTTGTCTTTGCCGGCGACCAGAAAGACGTGGATGCGATCTACGCCAACCCGCTGCTGGCGCATCTGCCAGCTGTGCAGAACAAGCGCGTCTGGGCGCTGGGAACGGAGACGTTCCGCCTGGATTATTACAGCGCGATGTTGGTGTTACAGCGTTTAGAGGCAATTTTCAGGTAATAACTGCGCCCGGTGGCGCTTCGCTTACCGGGCCTACGGGTGCAAAATGTAGGCCGGGTAAGGCGCAGCCGCCACCCGGCAAATCACACCGGAGCACTCTCCTGCCTGAACCGACGCAACTCCACCAAAGCCGCCAATAAAATCACGCCAACAACGGCTAACACTAACCCGCTGCTGCTCGCCGAGGCCACCGGGCTCATGACGGCTCCCAGTCCGCCAAGGATCGCCGCACCGATCGCATCCCCCGTCACGTTCTGCGCGGTCCACAAACCGTTAATGCGCCCGAGCATCCCCTCCGGCGTCTGGGTCTGGATCAGGGTGTACTGTAAAAGCGAGCTGATGGCGCTCAGCCAGCCAAAGATCGTCAGACACATCACCCCGAGCGCCCACACCGGCATCAGGCTGAAGAAGCCAATGGCAACAAACGAGGCCAGCGTAGCAAGCAGCATAATCAGCCCCGGACGCGCGCTCTGCGCCAGATGACCGCTGGTCAACGCGCCACACGCCGCGCCGAGCGGAATGGCGGCGTAGAGAATACCGATTTCCGAGGCGCTCATCTGCCACTCGCCCGCCAGCGCCGGGTACATCACGCGCACCGCGCTCGCCATGGTCAGCAGGCCACCGAGCAGCGCAATGCCGCCAATCAGCGGGTTGCTGAACAGAAAACGAATGGCCGCCATCAGGGACTTCAGCGGATGCTCACGCGGCTGCGGCGGAGGTGGCAGCAACGGCAGGCGCAGCAGCGTCAACGTGGTAATGAAGGTTCCCGCCGCTGCCAGCCCGTAGTTCCACGCCACGTTGCCGGTGGCCAGCAGCAGGCCACCCACCATCGGCGAAATCACCGAGCCGAGGCGCACGGTGAGCATGGTGATCGCCCCCGCCTGCATCAGATTCTCACGCCCCACCAGCGCAGGCGTCGCCGCCAGCAGCGCCGTCACGCCTAGCGAGGCAAAAAAACCGTCCCACAGCCCCAGGGCGTAAATTGCCATCAGCGACGGCTCCGGCAGCAAAGCGTTAATACACAGCCCGATAAAGCCCACGCCACAGGTGCCGCGCGCCAGCAGGATCAGTTTTTTACGCTCGTAGCGGTCCGCCAGCACGCCGCCGACCATCAGGCCGATAAACATTGCGCTGCCGGTTAACGTAACCGATAACCCCACCAGCCAGCTGGAGTGCGTCATGGCCTGGATCTGGACCGGCACCGCCACGCCGAGCAGCCCGAGGGACAAAATGGAGATAAAGCGCGCGATAAAAACGGCGCGATACGCCGGGTGCGTTTTGAGCAGGCTGAGGTTGAGCAGCCAGGATTTTTGATTCATGACAAAGCCTTGAGTCTATTTCTACCCATTCCATGGGCGCACATGCTAACATAGCCAAATAAGATAGATAACGATAATCACTATCATTATCAAATCATGGATGTTGCTATGTCGTTTTCCTCTTCTGCGGTGCGCGCCATTGCCGTGCCCGTATTATTGCTGCTGTTGATCCTTGCGATTGCACTCAGTCTGCTGGTTGGCGCGAAGTCCCTGCCCGCATCCGTTATTGTCGATGCGCTCTCCGGAAGCTGCCAGAGCGCCGACTGCGTTATCGTGCTCGACGCTCGTCTGCCCCGAACCCTCGCCGGACTGCTGGCCGGTGGTGCCCTCGGTCTTGCCGGGGCCCTGATGCAAACCCTCACCCGTAACCCGCTGGCGGACCCCGGTATTCTCGGCGTGAACTCTGGCGCCAGCTTTGCCATCGTGCTCGGCGCGGCGCTGTTCGGATTGACGTCACCTTCTGAGCAACTGGTGATGGCCTTTTGCGGCGCGCTGGCCGCCTCGCTGGTGGTCGCGTTTACCGGCAGCCAGGGCGGTGGACAGCTAAGCCCGGTACGCCTGACGCTGGCTGGCGTAGCGCTCGCAGCGGTGCTGGAAGGCTTATCCAACGGCATCGCCCTGCTCAACCCGGACGTCTACGACCAGTTGCGCTTCTGGCAGGCCGGCTCGCTGGATATCCGTACTCTCGACACGCTGAAAGTGGTGGCGCTCCCGGTCATTATCGCCGCCGCCGTGGCGCTGTTGTTAAGCCGGGCGCTCAACAGCCTCAGTCTTGGCAGCGACACCGCGACCGCACTCGGCAACCGCGTGGCGCGTACGCAGCTGGTTGGCCTGCTCGCCATCACCGTCCTGTGTGGCTGCGCGACCGCCGTGGTCGGCCCGATTGCCTTTATCGGCCTGATGATGCCGCACATGGCGCGCTGGCTGGTGGGGGCCGATCACCGCTGGTCATTGCCGGTCACCTTGCTTGCCACCCCGGCCCTGCTGCTGTTTGCCGATGTGCTCGGCCGTCTACTGGTGCCAGGCGAACTGCGCGTTTCGGTGGTCAGCGCCTTTATCGGCGCGCCGGTGCTGATCGTCCTGGTACGACGCAGACGCGGAGGTGGCGCATGAGGGTTCTGACCCGTCGTTTAATAACCAGCGTATCTCTGCTGGTTATCGCCACGGTTATGCTGGCGGTCTGGAGCCTGCAAAGCGGTGCGGTCACGCTCGATTTCGTGCAGGTCTTCCACGCCCTCACGGGCAGCGCCCCGCGCAATATCACCCTGGTGGTCACCGAATGGCGACTGCCGCGGGTGGCGATGGCGATTCTGGTGGGCGCAGCGCTCGGGGTCAGCGGCGCGATTTTCCAGTCGCTGATGCGCAACCCGCTCGGCAGCCCGGACGTAATGGGCCTGAATACCGGAGCCTGGAGTGGCGTACTGGTGGCGATGGTGCTGTTCGGCCAGCACCTGACGGCCATCACCTTTACGGCGATGGCGGGCGGTATTCTGACGTCGCTGGTTATCTGGCTCCTTGCCTGGCGCAACGGCATCGATACCTTCCGCCTGATCATCATCGGTATTGGCGTGCGCGCCATGCTGATGGCCTTTAACACCTGGCTGTTACTGCAGGCCACGCTGGACACCGCGATCTCCGCCGGGCTGTGGTATGCCGGTTCACTCAACGGCCTGACGTGGGGCAAAACCTGGCCCGCCGCGCCGTTGATTTTGCTGATGTTTATCGGCGCGCTGCTGCTGGTGCGCCGCATGCGGCTGCTGGAGATGGGCGACGACAGCGCCTGCGCGCTGGGCGTGAGCGTTGAGCGCTCGCGCCTGATGCTGATGCTGGTGGCCGTATTACTGACCGCCGCCTCCACCGCCATCGCCGGGCCGATATCCTTTATTGCGCTTGTCGCCCCGCACATCGCCCGGCGTCTTAGCGGCACCGCGCGCTGGGGATTAACCCAGGCGGCGCTGTGCGGATCGCTGTTACTGCTGGCCGCCGATCTCTGCGCCCAGCGGCTGTTTATGCCTTATCAACTGCCGGTGGGCGTGGTAACCGTCAGCCTCGGCGGGATTTACCTCATCGTCTTGCTCGTTCAGGAGTCACGCAAGAAATGACAGACACAACAACCCGCTTGCGCGGCGAAAACCTTACCCTTGGCTACGGCAAAAAAATCATTGCCCGTGATTTAACCGTCGCTATTCCGGAGGGCCACTTCACGGCGATTATCGGCCCGAACGGCTGCGGCAAATCAACCTTGCTGCGCACGCTGAGCCGCCTGATGACCCCGGTTGAGGGCAGCGTGTTTCTGGACGGAGAGCAGATCCAGCGCTTCGCCAGCAAAGAGGTGGCCAGGCGCATCGGGCTGCTGGCGCAAAACGCCACCACGCCGGGGGACATCACGGTGCAGGAACTGGTCTCGCGCGGGCGCTATCCGCACCAGCCGCTATTTACCCGCTGGCGTAAAGAGGACGATGAAGCGGTAAACCGCGCGATGCAGGCGACGGGGATTACCGCTCTCGCCCAACAAAGCGTCGATACCCTTTCCGGGGGCCAGCGCCAGCGCGCGTGGATTGCGATGGTGTTAGCGCAGGAAACCTCCATCATGCTGCTGGACGAGCCAACAACGTGGCTGGATATCAGCCATCAAATTGACCTGCTGGAGCTGCTGAGCGAGCTGAACCGCACCCAAGGGTATACGCTGGCGGCGGTGCTCCATGATTTGAACCAGGCGTGCCGCTACGCGACGCATCTCATTGCCTTGCGCGACGGTGAGATTGTGGCGCAGGGCGCGCCGAAGGAGATTGTGACGCCGGATCTGATCGCGCAGATCTACGGTATGCGCTGCATGATTATTGACGATCCGGTGGCGGGAACGCCGCTGGTGGTGCCATTGGGTCGGCGGTAATTGCCGGGTGGCGGCTACGCCTTACCCGGCCTACATTCAGCTCCCGTAGGCCCGGTAAGCACAGGGTATGAACCGGAAACATGGGTAACACTTTAGACCGGATACATGGGTAACAGTTATAACTGGCATAGAAGAGGAGACTCGCTATGCCCTGGACTGAGACCCGACCTATGCAACGCCTTGATTTTATCCGTGCCTGCCATGCAGGTACGGACTCCTTCTCCGCGCTTTGCCGTCTTTTTGGCATCAGCCGTAAAACCGGCTATAAATGGCTTCAGCGTTTTGACCCTTCTGACCTGTCATCTCTCTCGGACCGGTCGCGTGCGCCACGCTCCCACTCCCGGACGGTTCCTGATGATATCGCCGGACACCTGACTGCCCTGCGTCAAAAACACCCTGACTGGGGGCCAAAAAAACTGCGGATGTGGTTGCTCAATCATCACGTCGATTTTACCGTACCTGCCGCCAGCACTATCGGCGATATCCTCAAGCGCGAAGGCCTGGTTCCGGATAAAAAACGAAAACGCAGAACACCAGGCAATCGCCAGCCCCTGACCATCATCAGTGAGAACAATCAGGTCTGGAGCGCTGATTTTAAAGGCAAGTTCAGGCTGCTCAGCAGAGAGTACTGCCATCCTTTCACCCTGACCGATAATCACAGCCGGTATCTGCTCAGCTGCCGGGGAACACACCGTGAGAGTGAACCCTTTGTCAGAGAGTGCCTGACGGATGCGTTCCTGGAATATGGTCTGCCGGAAGTGCTTAGAACCGATAACGGCCAGCCCTTCGCGGGAACAGGAATAGCCGGATTAAGTCGTCTTGCCGTCTGGCTAATCAAGCTGGGCATCAGGCCGGAGCGTATCAGAAAGGGGCATCCGGAAGAAAATGGCCGCCATGAGCGAATGCACCGCTCCCTGAAAAGTGCGGTGAAACAGGGCAACACCTTCATGACGATGGAAGAACAACAGCGGTGGTTCAGTGACTACCGGAAAGAATTTAACTACGAAAGGCCGCATGAAGCACTGGCGGGAGCAACGCCCGGAACGGTATGGCAACCCTCAAACCGACACTGGGATGGCCGTGTTCCTGAATATGCTTATCCGGAAGGAGGTACAGTCTACAGGGTGAAATCGAGGGGGACCCTCTATATGGGAAAAAAGGGTACGGTGTTCCTGAGTGAAGCACTGACTGGGGAGTACATCATGCTGGAAGAACAAGATGATGGCCTTGAGGCCATCATCTTTAATGGGATAACGCTTGCGTACTACGACCGAAAAACCCAGAGTGTGCTCCGGATAGACTAAAAGTGTTACCTATGTTCCCGGTCTGATCTGTCACCTATGTATCCGGTCATACAACAGCGCCACCGGGCATTTGCACTATCCCAACATTTCCCTCAACACCGGCCCAATCTTCTCAAACGCCTGCGGCGAAATGATATCCACGTGGGCGCAATCCTGGCTATGCACCTCAAGCTCCGCCACCCACGGCGCTCAGGCGACCTGCGGATCCATCGTGCGCGTGCGCTCGGCGACAAACAGCGTCGCTTTGCCTTCAAACCGCGCGCTGTGCGCCGTGGTGAGCAGGCGCACCGCATCGGCGTAGTTGCCCTCGATGGCGCCAAACAGCTCACTGCTGCCCTGCCCCTGCTGCGCGGCGATAAACGCCTGCCGCTCGCGCTCAATTTCCGCCAGCACTGCCGGGTCGAGGCCGTTGGCCTCTTTCTCCGCCCAGTTCTGGGTTTCCGGTGGCCAGGTATCCAGCAGGCCAAGGAACGCCACCTCTTCACCCTGCGCGCGCAAACGAGCGGCAATAGCCTGCGCCAGCGTGCCGCCGAGGGAATAACCGAACAAATAATACGGCCCCTGCGGCTGCTGCTTACGCAGCGTATTCAGGTGATGATCAATCACCCCATCCAGATCCGCACACTGCTGCATCGGCCCTTCCGGTCGGGGAGACTGAATACCGGTGATAGACCAGCGCGGGCTGAGGTGGCGCGCCAGCACGCTGAACTGCCAGGCAAAACCGGACGCCGGATGGAAGCAGAACAGCGTCGGGCCATGGCTTTCACGCAGCGGCAGAACGGCTTCATGCCCCAGACGCTGCGCCTGCTCGTCGTTCATTTTTAAGTCCAGCAGCGCACTGAGCTTGCTCACCGTCGAGGCGACCATAATCTGCCCCGGCGTGACCTTGCGGGCGAACGTGCGGCTGAGCTGCGCCGCCAGCCGCATCGCCAGCAGCGAGTGGCCGCCGAGGGCAAAGAAGTCGGCTTCGATATCGTTCACCTCGCAACCCAGCAGCGCGGCAAACGCATGCGCCACGCCGATTTCGGTGTCCGTTTCCGGCGCGCGTCCGGTGGTTTTGCTGGTCAACTCCGGCAGCGGCAGCGCCTTGCGGTCGAGTTTGCCGTTCGCGCTGAGCGGCAGCGCGCTGAGTTGCAGCAGCACCACCGGCACCATATGCGGCGGAAGCTGCGCCTTCAGCGATTCCAGCAGCGCATCGCGATCCAGCGGTAAACCGGATTCGGAGACAACGTATCCCACCAGCTGGCGGGCATCGCCCCCCGTTGCCGCCGCCTGGTTGAACACGCAGGCATGCGCCACGGCCTGCGCCACGTCCGGCAGCGACAGTATCGCCCGGTCGATTTCGCCCAGCTCAATACGCTGGCCGCGAATTTTTAGCTGATCATCGCTGCGGCCCAGATATTCTACCGCCCCGTTATCCAGCCAGCGGGCGACGTCACCGGTGCGATACATCCGCTCGCCCGGCGCGAACGGGTCGGCGATAAAGCGGCTAGCGGTGAGATCCGGACGCCCCAGATATCCCTGCGCCAGCTGAATGCCGGTGAGATACAGATCCCCCGCCACGCCGAACGGCACCGGGCGCATCATTGCATCCAGAATGCGCAGCCCCGTGTTCCACACCGGGAAACCAATCGGCACGCTATTGCCTTCAACGGCCGCCAGCTCAGGGCCAAACGCCGGATACCAGCTCACGTCCACCGCCGCTTCGGTCGGGCCGTAGAGGTTGTGCAGCGGCGCATGGGTGAGCTGTTGCCACTCGCGGCACAGCCCGGTCGGCAGCGCTTCGCCGCTGCAGAACACCTGCTTAAGCGTCCTGCAGCAGTCGACGTTTTCCGGCGTCAGCGAGGCGACAAACGCCGCCAGCATCGACGGCACAAAGTGGGTCGTCGTGACGCCATACCGGGCGAAGAAGCTCTGCATCGCCTGCGGGTCCCGGTGCGCGTCCGGCTCGGCCATCACCAGCTTCGCCCCGGCGATAAACGGCCACCAGAACTCCCAGACCGAGACGTCAAAGCTGCACGGCGTTTTCTGCGCCACCACGTCATTCGCTGTCAGCGGGTAGTGGTTCTGCATCCACTTCAGGCGGTTAACGATGGCGGTATGCCCAACCATCACCCCTTTCGGACGCCCGGTTGAACCCGAGGTAAAAATGATGTACGCCGTCTGCTCCGGTTTCGCCGCGCGCAGAGGCTGAGTACCCGCAGCAGGCAAAAGCATGTTGTAACTAAACGAAGCTATGGGCAGTTCGCTAAAGCGCGGAAGCTGCTCATCGGTGGTAATCAGCAGGGACGGCTTTGCGTCCTCCAGCATCATCCGCAGGCGGTCGTCCGGGTAACCGGTGTCCAGCGGTAACCACGCGGCGCCGGCTTCCACAATGCCGTGCAGGGCCAGCGTCAGGAATACCGAACGCGGGAGGGCCACCGCCACGCTGTCGCCCGGCTTCACGCCGCGCGCACGCAGCAGGTTTGCCAGCGCGACCACCTGCTCGCGCATCTGGCGGTAGTTCAGCTCGATGTGCGCATCCGCCAGCGCGGGGGCGTCCGGCGTCCTGCTCGCCTGTTCCGCCACCAGCTCCGCGAGCGTGGTGGAGGGTAGCGCCAGCCCGGTGTCATTGATGCGCGCAAGCTGCGCGTACTCTTGCTCTGACACGGTTTCCACTTCCCCACATCGCAGGTCCGGGTTAGCGGCAAACTGCACCAGCATCGCGTTCAGGCGCGCGACGTGGCCCTTCAGCGTTGTTTCATCGTAACGCTGTTTGCTGGCGAGAATTTCAATACTTAATCCGCCCTGCTCGTCCGGGAACAAGGCCAGCTCGAGATCGTTCACCGGTCCGGTCGCCAGCGTGTGGGTGATGGCCTCTACGCCGTCGAGTTCCAGTTGATAATCGAACACCTTAACGTTCAGCACCGGGCCAAACAGGGCTTCATCACCCGCCGCCTTACCGCTGTCGCGGAGAATTTGCTCCGCGTCGTAGCGCTGATGGCGGCGCATTTTTTTCAGCTGGCTCGCCAGACGCAGCGCCAGCCCAGGCAGGCTCTCCTGCGGATCGATATTCACCGCAAGCGGCAGGACGTTGAGCACCGGTCCAGTTGCGGTCAGCGCGACGGAGCCCATGCGGCGCATAAAGATAAACCCGGCGGCGTAGTCCAGACGCCCGGTCAGGCGGCCCAGCCACAGCGCGACCAGCGCAAGCGCCAGATCGGTACGCTGAGCCTGCCCTGCAGCCTGCGCAAGCTGGCTAAACGCGCTGCTGTCGGCGACGATTTTCAGGCGCAGGATGTCAGTTGTCGCGGCGCGCCCCGGCAGCGGCGCGGAAGAAAGAGAGACCGGAGGAGGAAGCTGTCTGCGCTGCGCTGCCCAGAAGTCACCGTCGCGTGCATACGCCTCGCTTTCACGATAGCGCTGATACTCTTCCACCACCTCAGCGAAGGGTGAAAAAGGAGATGGCGACGTGGGGTCGCCCTTTTTCCATGCGGCATAAATGGCGGCAATCTGGCGGGTAATCGCCGGGAAACTGAAGCCATCTACCACTAAGTGATGATAACGCTGATACCAGTACCAGCGTTCTTCCCCCACCTGAATCAGCAGATGAAACGCCAGCGGTTGACCGCTGTCGACGCGCAGGTTCTGGTTGAGATCGGCTTCCATCAGCGCCACGGCGGCATCATGAGAGTCCACGCGAACGATGGACGGTTCCGGCAGCATGACGGTTTCATCCACCCACTGCCACACCTCACCGTTATCTTCGGCAAAACGCATCCGCAGGGTATCGGCCTGCATCATGCCTTCAGCAATGGCTTTTGCCAGCAACGGCGCGTCGATATCGCCCTTTAGCTCAGTGTAGTGCGCCACGCTCCAGGCATTTGGCAGCGCGGACAACTGCTCCGCCATCCAGATACCCGGCTGGGCGGCGACAAGCGGAAGACGGCTCATGCGTTTTCCCCCGCAAAATACGACGGCTCAAGCGTCTGCCAGTGTTCCGCCAGCCACTGCTGGCACACGTCCTGAGACTGCGCTTCGCATACCACGCGCCAGCCCGCGGGCAATTCGCACTGCTGCGGCCACAGGCTGTACTGCCCCTGGTCGTTTTGCAAAATGACAAACTGTCCCTGCGGATTATCGAAAGGATTGCTGAATTCCATACAGACTCCGTTATTGAATAAGCGGCTGCCAGAGGGTCATCAGCCCCTGCGTCAGCCCACCGCGCCAGCAAAGCGCGTCGTGTCCGCCGTCAACCTGACGCCAGTAAACCTGCTGCTCGTGCAATTCGGCGTAAATCGCCTGATTTACGCGGAAGATAAGCGGTTCGTTGCGCCCGGCCTCAAGGACGATGCGCAGTCCGCGTGCGGTTTTTTCACCCGCTTTAAGCTGCCCGATGAGTAGCCCCTCCTGCTGTGCGCCGCGGTGCGGCCACCAGTAGGAACCGGACTGACTGAGCACGCAGCCAAAGCGCTGCGGCCAGTTGAGGCCCGCATAAAGGGAGGAAAGCCCGCCGAAGCTCTGACCCGCCGCCACGGTACGGTCGGCGCGGTCGCTGAAGGGGGCAATGCATTGTATGTGTGGGAGAAGTTCTTCCTGCACCGCCAGCCAGAAATCGGGGTTGCAGGGCAGCTCGCGGCTGCGGTGTGCGGTATCAATCACATCAATTAAGACATAGACCGCCGGGGGCAGTTTGCCTTCACGGGTAAGCGCGGCCAGCGCGGGCCAGACGGGCATGCTTTCGGCCCAGAACTGGCCATCAAGCAGCACCGCCAGCGGGCGCTCGGGGTTTTCCTCCCCGGTGGTAAAAATCCAGACTCGGCGGCGGTTTTTCAGGCGTGCGCTTTCCCAATCAATGCAGACCGGCGCGTGGTGGGGCGTATCAGGACGATCCCAGCCTGGCTGAACGGGTGCGCCCGGCATTTCCAGCGCCGAAACGGCATGACCGCGGCCACCGCGCCAGCTCTGCGGGTTAAGCGGGTCGGAAACCGCATGCGGCAGCAGTTTACCCCAGCCTTCGCGCAGCGCCATACGGTCCGGACTCTCGCCTTCAAACACCGCGTCGGCAAAATCGTTTTCATTCACGGAAGGGATAAAACAGTAGCTCCCCCGCCACGCGGGACTGAACTCTCCCTCCCACTGCCAGACGTCGGTATCCGGGATGCGTTTGAGGGACTGCGGGCGGGCATTTTGATGGTGATCGGTCACGCCGGTGATATTGAGCCAGACGTGTTTAATCGGTGACGACGTCTGCGTTCCGTTCGGATCGCGCCACCAGAACGTGACGCGAAATTTACCGTTTTCAGGTTTCAAGTCAGGCCCGCTTTTCGACTGCCACCACGCTTCACTGCCCGTTGTTAACGCCGTCACCCTTATAACCTCATGTTTAACAGTCTTTTTTGTTTCAGGACAAATTTTATTGATAATATTATTGATAACTATTTGCATTTGCAATAGCGTAATGCCCGCGCTGTGGGAAGCGCGTTCATGAATAACCATAAAAGCGGGACGTACAATGAATAAGAAGATTCACTCTCTGGCCTTGCTGGTCAATTTAGGGATTTATGGCGTCGCGCTGCCCGCCATGGCAGACGACAACGCCGCCTCCGCGCAGCACGAAGACACGATGGTGATCACCGCCGCCGAGCAAAATTTGCAGGCACCGGGCGTGTCGACCATCACCGCCGATGAGATCCGTAAAAACCCGCCCGCGCGCGACGTGTCGGAAATCATCCGCACCATGCCGGGCGTGAACCTCACTGGTAACTCCACCAGCGGCCAGCGCGGGAATAACCGTCAGATTGATATCCGCGGCATGGGCCCGGAAAACACCCTGATCCTGATCGACGGTAAACCGGTTACCAGCCGTAACTCCATCCGTCTGGGCTGGCGCGGCGAGCGTGATACCCGGGGCGATACCGGCTGGGTACCGCCGGAGATGATCGAGCGCATCGAAGTGATCCGTGGTCCGGCGGCCGCCCGCTACGGCAACGGCGCGGCAGGTGGCGTGGTCAACATCATCACCAAAAAATTCGACGACCAGTGGCACGGCTCCTGGAACACCTACCTGAATGCGCCGGAACATAAAGATGAAGGTTCAACTAAGCGCACCAACTTCAGCCTGAGCGGCCCGCTGGGCGGCGATTTCAGCTTCCGCATGTTCGGTAACCTGGACAAAACCCAGGCCGACGCGTGGGACATCAACCAGGGCCATCAGTCTGACCGTACCGGCGCCTACGCCAACACCCTGCCCGCAGGTCGTGAAGGTGTAGAGAACAAAGACATCAACGGCGTCGTGCGCTGGGACTTCGCGCCCATGCAGTCCCTGGAGTTTGAAGCAGGCTATAGCCGCCAGAACAACCTTTATGCGGGCGACACGCAGAACACCAATAACGACAACGCGCTGGTGAAGAAAAACTACGGCAAAGAGACCAACCGTATTTATCGCCAGAACTTCGCGGTGACCTGGAACGGCGGCTGGGATAACGGCATTACCACCAGCAACTGGGCGCAGTACGAACACACCCGCAACTCCCGTCTGGGCGAAGGGCTGGCTGGCGGGACGGAAGGTCTGTTTAACAGCGATAAATTCACCGACACCGATCTGGCCGACGTGATGCTGCACAGCGAAATCAATCTGCCGATTGATTTCCTCGTTAACCAGAATCTGACCCTGGGCACCGAGTGGAACCAGCAGCGCATGAAGGATTCGACCTCCTTCACGCAAACCCAGCAGGGCGGCACCATTCCGGGCATGAGCAACGACCGTAGTCCGTACACCTCGGCGGAGATTTTCTCCCTGTTTGCGGAGAACAACATGGAGCTGACCGACAGCACCATGCTGACCCCTGCCCTGCGCTTCGATCACCACACCATCGTCGGCAATAACTGGAGCCCGTCGCTTAACCTGTCGCAAGGTCTGGGGGATGACTTCACGCTGAAGATGGGTATTGCGCGGGCTTACAAAGCGCCAAGCCTGTATCAGACCAACCCGAACTATCTGCTCTACAGTAAAGGCCAGGGTTGCTACGCAAGCGGCGACGGCGTCGGCTGCTACATGATGGGCAACGACGATCTGAAAGCCGAAACCAGCATCAACAAAGAGATCGGTCTGGAGTGGAAACGCGACGGCTGGCTGGCGGGCGTGACCTGGTTCCGCAACGACTACCGCGACAAGATTGAAGCGGGCTATGCGCCAATTGGCCACACCTCTTCCGGTAAGGTGCAGACGGATATTTACCAGTGGGAAAACGTCCCGAAAGCGGTGGTTGAAGGGCTGGAAGGCTCCCTGAACGTGCCGGTCAGCGACACGATCAACTGGACCAATAACATCACTTACATGCTGCAGAGTAAGAACAAGGAGACCGGCGACCGTCTGTCGATCATTCCGGAGTACACGCTAAACTCGACCCTGAGCTGGCAGGTGCATCAGGATGTGTCGCTGCAGTCGACCTTCACCTGGTACGGCAAGCAGCAGCCGAAGAAGTACAACTACAAGGGTGAGCCGGTGAGCGGGTCTGAGAAAGACGAAGTTAGCCCGTACAGCATCGTTGGCCTGAGCGCGACCTGGGACGTGACCAAAAACGTCAGCCTGACCGGCGGCGTGGACAACGTCTTCGACAAGCGCCAGTGGCGTGCGGGTAATGCCCAGACTACGGGGAATGCCACCACCGGCGCGTATATGTACGGTGCGGGAGCGTATACGTATAATGAGCCGGGTCGCACGTGGTATATGAGTGTGAATACGCATTTTTAAGGCACTGAAGTAAACCTTCCCTCTCCCCTCCGGGGAGAGGGTCAGGGTGAGGGGAAACCATGCACACAACCCACAGCACGTTCATTCTCGCCGATCGCACCGTTCACCGGGTCACCTTCGACCCCACCACTTTTACCGACGCCGATCTCCTCTGGCTTCCCCATCACGCAGAGCTTTCAAACGCCGGACGCAAACGCAAAGCCGAGCATCTTGCCGGGCGCATCGCCGTGGCGCACGCCTTACCGGACCACACCGTACCCGGCATCGGCCCCAGCGGGGAACCGCGCTGGCCACAGGGAGTGTCTGGCAGCATTACCCACATCAGCACGCAGGCGATGGCTGTCGTTACGCACGACCACCCTGCGCTTATCGGCATTGATTGCGAAACGATCCTCCCCGAAAACGAAGCCCGGGAAATCAAAGACGGCATTATTGATGCGCTAGAAGAGAGCGTCCTTTCCCGCTCGGGTTACCCGTTCGCCCTCGCCCTGACGCTGGTGTTTAGCGCCAAAGAGAGCCTGTTCAAAGCCCTCTTTCCGCAGGTGCAGGCCTGGATGGGATTTGACAGCGCCCGCGTCATGCAGCTCGTCGATAAGACGCTTACGCTGGCATTGACCTGCCAGCGCGCGGGCTATCCCGAAGGCACCGCCTTTACCGTTCACTGGCAACAGCACGGCGAACAGGCGATTACCCTGCTGTCACACTCTCCTGTCGACGGGCCTTCACGCTGGTGACTACAAACGTCACGATAAACACGACCGCGAACAGCACGACGATGGTCGGGGCAGGCGCGCTGTCGAGATAAAATGACGCATAGACGCCGCTTACGGACACGAGCGCGGAAACGGCTACCGCCACCAGCAGCGCCATGTGGAAGCGCCGGGTGATCAGCACCGCCACCGCGCCGGGCGCAATGAGCAACGAAATCGACAGAATAATCCCCACCGCTTTCAGCGTCGCCACGATGGTCAGCGAAACCATGCACAGTAATCCATAGTGCAGCCAGCGAGTGCGCAACCCGCTCGCCTGCGCCTGCTGATAATCAAAGCAGAACAGCAAAAAGTCCCGCCACTTCAGGCCAATCACCAGCGCAATCAGCCCCGCCACAATCCCGCTTTGCAGAATGTCCATCCCGTTAATACCCAGCATATCGCCGAACAGAATATGGTCGAGATGCACCTCGGGTTTGACGGCGATGTAGAGGATCAACCCGGCACCGAACATGCCGGAAAAGACGATCCCCATAACCGTATCCTGCTTGATGCGGCTGTTGTCTTTCAGGTATCCGGTGGCGACCGCGCAGAACAGACCGGCAACGAATGCGCCCAGCGCCAGCGGCAGCCCTATCATCCAGGCCAGCACGACGCCGGGAAACACCGCATGGCTCATGGCGTCGCCCATCAGCGCCCAGCCCTTGAGCACCAGAAAAACCGACAGCAGCGCGCAGGGCACGGCGACCAGCAGTGAAATCAGCAGCGCGTTGTTCATAAACGCAAACTGGAAGGGTTCAAGGAGCAGCGCGATCATGGGTGGACCTCCTGCGCCTGACGCGCCCGGCGGCGGCTGGCGAGCAGCCCGTGCTTCGGCGCAAAGACGAACGCCAGCAGGAACAGCAGCGTCTGGGCGACCACGATAATGCCGCCGGTCGCGCCGTCGAGATAATAGCTCGCCCACGCGCCGAGGAAGCTGGTAATGCTACCCATGGCAACGGCAATCATCAGCAGTCGCGGGAAGCGATCGGTCAGCAGCCACGCGGTCGCGCCGGGCGTGACCACCAGACAGATCACCAGAAATGCGCCGACGGTTTGCAGCGCAGCCACGGTGGAAACCGCCAGCAGGGTAAAGAAAAGGATCTTCAGACGTTCAGGACGCAGACCGATGGCGCGGGCGTGGTTCTCATCAAAAAAGGTCACCATCAAATCTTTCCATTTGAACAGCAGAACAAGCATCGACACCACGCCGATAATCGCCAGCTGGACGATGTCTTCCGGGGCAATGGCGAGGATATTCCCGAGGACGATAGTCTGAATATTCACCGAGGTCGGGTTGAGTGAGACCATAAACAGCCCGAGGCCGAAAAAGGAGGAGAAGATCAGCCCGATGATGGCGTCCTCTTTCAGGCGGCTGCGCTGGTTGAGAAACAGCATGCTGCCCGCCGCCAGCCCGCCCGACAGGAACGCCCCCAGCGAAAACGGCAGCCCGAGCATGTAGGCTCCCGCCACGCCCGGTACGATGGAGTGCGAGAGCGCATCGCCAATCAGCGACCAGCCTTTGAGCATCAAATAGCACGAGAGAAACGCGCACAGCCCGCCCACCATCGCCGAAACCCACATCGCGTTCAGCATGTACTCGTAGCCGAAGGGTTCCAGAAGTACGCTCATTTTACCTCCTGACGGTGCGTCACGAAGGGGCGTTCATCGTCGGTAATAATGCGATCTTCAGAGCCGCTGAGCACCACGTGGCGCAGCACGCCGCTGAAGGAGCGCTCCAGATTTTCGGCGGTAAAGGTAGTTTCCGTCGGGCCGCTTGCCAGCACGGTACCTTTGACCATGACCGTGTAATCGCAAAACTCGGAGACGGAGCCTAAATTGTGGGTCGATACCAGCATGGTTTTGCCCTCATCGCGCAGTTCCCGCAGCAGGCTGATAATTCTGGCTTCAGTTTTAACGTCCACGCCGGTAAACGGCTCGTCGAGCAGGATCACCTCGCCCTGCTGGGCAATCGCCCGCGCCAGAAACACGCGTTTCTTTTGCCCGCCGGAGAGCTCGCCAATCTGCCGATGGCGCAGCTCAAGCATATCCACCCGTTTCAGAGCGTCGGTGACGATCTGCCGATCCAGCGCTTTTGGCCGACGCAAAAAACCCATGTGTCCGTAGCGGCCCATCATCACCACGTCTTCCACCAGCACCGGGAACGACCAGTCAACCTCTTCCGACTGCGGCACGTAGGCGACCAGGTTCTGACGGAGCGCCCGGTGAGGCGGTAATCCCAGAATAGTGATCGTGCCGCTTGCCGCCCGTACAAAGCCCATCACCGCCTTAAACAGCGTAGATTTGCCGGAACCGTTCACGCCGACCAGTGCGGCAATCGAACCGCCCGGCACGCTGAACGAGGCATCACGCAATGCGGTATGACCGTTACGGTAGGTCACGGTCAAATCGGTTACGACAATCCCCTTCTGCATGGTTACTCCTTCATGCCGTCACGGATGCCCTGCACCAGCGTGCGGGTCGTGACGTTCAACAGATCGATATAGGTCGGCACCGGGCCGTTTTCTGCGCTCAGGGAGTCGACATACAGCACGCCACCGTAATGGGTATCGGTTTCCCGTGCCACCTGGCGCGCGGGTTTATCGGAGACCGTACTTTCGCTGAACACCGCCGGGATGCGATGTTTTTTCACCAGATCGATAACCTTGCGCACCTGCTGAGGCGTGCCCTGCTGATCGGCGTTGATCGGCCACAGATAAAGCGCCTTCAGGCCCAGATCCCGCGCCAGATAGGAGAACGCTCCTTCACTGGTGACCATCCAGCGCTTATCTTCCGGGATCTCCGCAACCTGCTTACGCAGCGGTTCGAGGGTGGCGGTGATCTTCTGCTTATAGGCTTCAGCGTTGCGCTGATAGGTCTGCGCATTCGCCGGGTCGTACTTCACCAACGCGTCACGAATGTTATCGACGTAAACCAGGGCGTTATCCGGAGACATCCACGCGTGCGGGTTGGGTTTGCCGTTATACGGCCCTTCCCCGATCCCCATCGGCGTAATGCCTTTGGTGACAATCACTTCCGGCACGCCGTTCAGATGCTGATAAAACCGCTGGAACCACAGCTCAAGGTTCATGCCGTTGGCCAGAATCAGCTGCGCCTTCTGGGCGCGCTTGATGTCGCCGGGCGTCGGCTGGTACTCATGGATTTCAGCACCCGGTTTGGTGATGGAAGTGACTTCTGCGGCGTCCCCCGCCACGTTTTTCGCCATATCAGCGATAACGGTAAAGGTCGTGATGACCTGGAATTTTTCAGCCGCCTGCGCACCCGCGGTGGCCGCGGTCAGTAGCAGCGAGCTGAACAACAGACGCTTCAATCCTTGCAGTAGGTGCATCGCAGAACTCTCCCGAGGTGATTAAATTCAAAGCAAAATTAGCCCGTGCTATAAGGTATAGCACAGGCTATGTTTAAATGAAAATAGTTATCATTAAAGATATATCAACGAAGGCGGTTCGTTTTGTGGGCCGGGTAAGCGCAGGGTATGAACCGGAAACATGGGTAACACTTTAGACCGGATACATGGGTAACAGTTATAACTGGCATAGAAGAGGAGACTCGCTATGCCCTGGACTGAGACCCGACCTATGCAACGCCTTGATTTTATCCGTGCCTGCCATGCAGGTACGGACTCCTTCTCCGCGCTTTGCCGTCTTTTTGGCATCAGCCGTAAAACCGGCTATAAATGGCTTCAGCGTTTTGACCCTTCTGACCTGTCATCTCTCTCGGACCGGTCGCGTGCGCCACGCTCCCACTCCCGGACGGTTCCTGATGATATCGCCGGACACCTGACTGCCCTGCGTCAAAAACACCCTGACTGGGGGCCAAAAAAACTGCGGATGTGGTTGCTCAATCATCACGTCGATTTTACCGTACCTGCCGCCAGCACTATCGGCGATATCCTCAAGCGCGAAGGCCTGGTTCCGGATAAAAAACGAAAACGCAGAACACCAGGCAATCGCCAGCCCCTGACCATCATCAGTGAGAACAATCAGGTCTGGAGCGCTGATTTTAAAGGCAAGTTCAGGCTGCTCAGCAGAGAGTACTGCCATCCTTTCACCCTGACCGATAATCACAGCCGGTATCTGCTCAGCTGCCGGGGAACACACCGTGAGAGTGAACCCTTTGTCAGAGAGTGCCTGACGGATGCGTTCCTGGAATATGGTCTGCCGGAAGTGCTTAGAACCGATAACGGCCAGCCCTTCGCGGGAACAGGAATAGCCGGATTAAGTCGTCTTGCCGTCTGGCTAATCAAGCTGGGCATCAGGCCGGAGCGTATCAGAAAGGGGCATCCGGAAGAAAATGGCCGCCATGAGCGAATGCACCGCTCCCTGAAAAGTGCGGTGAAACAGGGCAACACCTTCATGACGATGGAAGAACAACAGCGGTGGTTCAGTGACTACCGGAAAGAATTTAACTACGAAAGGCCGCATGAAGCACTGGCGGGAGCAACGCCCGGAACGGTATGGCAACCCTCAAACCGACACTGGGATGGCCGTGTTCCTGAATATGCTTATCCGGAAGGAGGTACAGTCTACAGGGTGAAATCGAGGGGGACCCTCTATATGGGAAAAAAGGGTACGGTGTTCCTGAGTGAAGCACTGACTGGGGAGTACATCATGCTGGAAGAACAAGATGATGGCCTTGAGGCCATCATCTTTAATGGGATAACGCTTGCGTACTACGACCGAAAAACCCAGAGTGTGCTCCGGATAGACTAAAAGTGTTACCTATGTTCCCGGTCTGATCTGTCACCTATGTATCCGGTCATACAGCAGCGCCAACCGGCAAGAGGGCTACCTAATGCCCGGCAAGGGCCCTATAAAATGCAGGGTTCTCCCGAATCACATTCAGTACCTTCGCCGCCAGTCCGGTTGGGTTGCGACGTTTAGACTCCCAGCTTTTTATCGTGTCAACGCTCGTGCCAAGCGCCTTCGCCATTTCGCTTTGGGTGATATTGAGCTGTTCTCTGATTGCGCGAACATCTGCAACTTCATAGCGGGTTACTCTGGAAGCTGCCTTCCTTCCGCTATGGATCTCAACGGCTTCTTCAAGCGAAGATTTTAATTCATCGAATATACTCATTGTCTGCCTCCTCCTGCCTGAATGGAGTACATAGTACACCTACCACTTATGGCATAGGAAGTAGTATTTTTCAGAACAGAAGTCAGTTTTTTAAGTTCAGCTTTCTCTGCCTCAGTCAGGCTGTCCCTGGTGCTTTTTAGGTAGGCCATGATGAAATAGATCACCTCTTCCGTTGCCAGAAAGTAAATCACTCTGGCTCCCCCTCTCTTTCCTTTTGAGCCTGCGGCCAGCCTTATTTTACGTAATCCCCCCGTATGCTGAATCAGGTCACCTTTATCAGGCCGGGCAATGAGTTCCTTTTGGAGATCCTTTAATTCATCATCCGTAGCAATGCTTTTGATCTGGCGGGTAAAAAGTGAAGTTTCGATAAATTCTATCGCGTGACTCATCCATGGTTCCTTCCCGAAAAACAACAACAGCCTGGCTCATCAGCGCAGGCTGTCGCTGCAATATTACTCTTCCATGAGTAATATTGCGTCAGTTGACTGTATTTATATACAGCATGATGAAGTTTTAAGAATCTGTTTAGACATCCGGGAACATCACGCTATTCCCCGGCGCTTCCCTGTGCAGATGGATAAAGTTCAGGTGGCGTTCGTACTGGTCCAGAATGTCCGTAATCACCTGCTCCTTGCTGTAGTCCATCAGGTCGTTCCCCTGGCTACCTTCCAGCAGGAAGGTCTCCAGCCGGTAATAGGTCGACTTCCCGCTGCGCGCCCGGTAGGTAAACCCGGGCACGGAATACTGCTGCGGCCAGATCTGGTAGACGAAGTTTTGCTCGTCGCCCATGTGCACCAGCAGATCCAGGTGCCCCAGATTTTCGCCTTCATCCGGCGGCAGATTTTTCAGCTCCACGTAGGCACCCCGCAGGCGCAACTCCTGTGCGACTTCCTCCATCGCCGGGAAGCAGACCGTCTCCATCATCTGTTTGGTGTAGCGCGTGCCCGGGTAGTTCATCAGGCGCGACAAGCGCTTTTTCCAGCTCAGCCTGTCCTGCGCGCCCATCGGACGCGGCGCGGTATCACGGCTGGCGCTGACGCGGCGGTAGTCTTCCACTTTGAGCGATTTATACAGCCCAGCCATCACGAAGAAGATGACGAAGCTAAACGGCAGGCCCATGATCACCGTCGTGTTCTGCAGCGCCGAAATACCGTTGGTCATCAGCATACCGAGCGTCAGAAGACCGATGGCGACCGACCAGAAGATGCGCAGCCAGTTCGGCGCGTCGCTGTTGATGTCCTTCAGCTTCGAGGTGAAGTTGCCCAGCACCAGCGCGCCGGAGTCCGCTGAGGTGACGTAGAACAGCAGCCCGGTGATGGTCGCCACGGAGGCGCTAAAGGTGAACGCCGGGTACTGCGCCAGCAGGCTGTAGAAGCCGCGCTCCGGGTGCGCCATCGCTTCCTGAGCAAAACCCGCATTGCCGTGGATGATCTCGTGCAGCGCGCTGTTGCCGAAAATCGACAGCCACAGCAGGGTAAAGGTGAACGGGATAATCAGCGTGCCCATCACAAACTGGCGGATGGTGCGCCCGCGCGAAATTCGCGCCAGGAACAGGCCGACAAACGGCGACCACGCAACCCACCACGCCCAGAAGAACAGCGTCCAGTTATTCATCCACTCCACCGGACGGTCGAAGGCGAAGCTATTGAGCGTCATCCCCATAAAGCGGTTCACGTAGTCGCCCACGTTGAGCACCAGCGCGTTGAGCAGGAACGAGGTGTCCCCCATAAACAGCACAAACAGGATCAGGCCCAGCGCCAGCGCGACGTTCAGCTCGGAGAGCACGCGGATGCCCTTGTCCACGCCGGAGGTCACCGAGATGGTGGCGATAATCACGGAGAGCGCAATCAGCGCCGCTTTTGCCGCCATTGAATCCGGAATATCAAACAGCACGCTTAGCCCGTAGTTGAGCTGCACCACGCCGATACCGAGCGTGGTCGCGATGCCGAAGATGGTGCCAATCACCGCTGCGATATCAACGGTGTGACCAATCGGCCCGTTAATTTTTTTGCCAAAAATCGGGTACAGCGCAGAGCGGATAGTGAGGGGCAAATTATAACGATAGCTAAAGTATCCGAGCGCCATCCCCATCAGGGCATACATCGACCAGCCTGTCAGGCCGTAGTGGAACAGCGTCCAGACCATCGCCTGGCGCGCGGCCTCCATCGTCTGCCCTGCCCCTTCCGGCGGCTGCATATACTGCGTGACCGGTTCGGCCACGGAGAAGAACATCAGGTCGATGCCGATACCCGCAGCAAACAGCATTGCGGCCCAGCTCAGCAGGCTGAACTCGGGCTTGGACTGCTCTGGCCCAAGCTTCACCGAACCGAAGCGCGAGCAGGCGATGCAAACCACGAAGACAATATAGAGCGTCGCCGCCAGAAGATAGTACCAGCCAAAGGTCTTCGACACCCAGTTCAACGTGTGCCCAATCCACTCGGCGGAAAAATCACGAAAGAAGATTGTCGTCAGGGAAAACAACAAAATCAGCCCGGCGGAAGTATAAAAAACGACCGGGTTGATTTTGTCTTTTTCTCTGTCTTGTGAAAGGTCTGTCATCCAGTATCCCCACTGTTTTTGTAACTATCAAAATCCAAATCCGCAACAATTAAGACACATTTTATATTGAACGTCCAATCAAAAAACGCTTTAATGTATTACCAACGCTGATGAATGGAGTGGCAACAATGCCCAAAGTGGGGATGCAGCCGATCCGGCGCAGGCAGCTTATTAACGCCACGCTGGAAGCAATAAATGAAGTGGGAATGCACGACGCAACCATCGCGCAGATCGCCCGCCGGGCGGGCGTTTCCACGGGGATCATCAGTCACTATTTCAAAGACAAAAACGGTCTGCTGGAAGCGACCATGCGCGACATCACCGGGCAGTTGCGCGATGCGGTATTAAGCCGCTTGCACGCCCTGCCGGACGGCAGCGCGGAGCAGCGATTACAGGCGATTGTCGGCGGCAATTTTGATGAAACCCAGATCAGCAGCGCGGCAATGAAAGCCTGGCTGGCCTTCTGGGCGAGCAGCATGCACCAGCCGATGCTCTACCGTCTGCAGCAGGTCAGCAGCCGCCGCCTGCTGTCGAACCTGGTGTACGAGTTCCGCCGCGAACTGCCGCGCGAGCAGGCGCAGGAAGCGGGCTACGGGCTGGCGGCACTGATCGACGGGCTTTGGCTGCGTGCCGCACTGAGCGGCAAACCGCTGGATAAAACGCTGGCCCAGTCGCTCACCAGCCACTTTATCAGCCAGCATTTACCGACCGAATAACCGAGGAGAAAGTATGTCCCGAATGGCAGAACAGCAGCTTTATATCAATGGTGGTTATACACCCGCCACCAGCGGTCGCACCTTCGAGACCATCAACCCGGCCAACGGTGAAGTCCTGGCGAGCGTTCAGGCCGCCGGGCGTGAAGACGTCGACCGCGCCGTGGAAAGCGCAACACGCGGGCAAAAAATCTGGGCGGCGATGACCGCCATGGAGCGCTCACGCATCCTGCGTCGCGCCGTGGATATCCTGCGCGAGCGTAACGACGCGCTGGCGAAGCTGGAAACCCTCGATACCGGTAAAGCGTATTCCGAAACCTCGACAGTGGACATCGTCACCGGCGCGGACGTGCTGGAGTATTACGCAGGGCTGATCCCGGCGCTGGAAGGCAGCCAGATCCCGCTGCGCGAAACCTCATTCGTCTACACCCGCCGCGAGCCACTGGGCGTGGTGGCGGGCATCGGCGCGTGGAACTACCCGATCCAGATCGCCCTGTGGAAATCGGCCCCGGCGCTGGCGGCGGGCAACGCGATGATCTTCAAGCCGAGCGAAGTGACGCCGCTCACCGCCCTCAAGCTTGCCGAAATCTATACCGAAGCGGGTCTGCCGGACGGCGTGTTTAACGTCCTGCCAGGCGTAGGCGCGGAGACCGGCCAGTACCTGACCGAGCATCCGGGCATCGCGAAGGTCTCCTTTACCGGCGGCGTTGCCAGCGGCAAAAAGGTGATGGCCAACTCGGCGGCCTCGTCCCTAAAAGAGGTGACGATGGAGCTGGGCGGCAAATCGCCGCTGATTGTTTTCGACGATGCGGATCTGGATCTGGCGGCAGACATCGCCATGATGGCCAACTTCTTCAGCTCCGGTCAGGTCTGCACCAACGGCACCCGCGTGTTCGTGCCCGCGAAATTTAAGGCCGCGTTTGAGCAGAAAATCGTTGAGCGCGTGGGCCGCATCCGCGCGGGCGATCTGTTCGATGTGAAAACCAACTTTGGCCCGATGGTCAGCTTCCCGCACCGCGACAGCGTGCTGCGCTACATCGCCAAAGGTAAAGAAGAAGGCGCGCGCGTGCTGTGCGGCGGCGACGTGCTGAAGGGCGAAGGGTTTGATAACGGCGCGTGGGTGGCCCCGACCGTGTTCACCGACTGCACCGACGAGATGACCATCGTGCGCGAAGAGATCTTCGGCCCGGTGATGTCCATCCTCACCTATGAAACCGATGAAGAAGCGATTCGCCGCGCCAACGATACCGACTACGGACTGGCGGCGGGTATCGTCACTGCCGATCTGAACCGCGCCCACGGCGCGATTCATCAGCTCGAAGCGGGCATCTGCTGGATCAACACCTGGGGTGAATCCGCCGCAGAGATGCCGGTGGGCGGTTATAAACACTCCGGCATTGGCCGCGAGAACGGCGTTATGACGCTGCAGAGCTACACCCAGGTGAAGTCCATCCAGGTTGAGATGGGTAAATTCCAGTCCATATTTTAACCGGGAGGTTTATTTGCAATTTGACTACATCATTATCGGCGCCGGCTCTGCCGGCAACGTACTGGCAACACGACTGACTGAAGATCCGAATACCACCGTGCTGCTGCTTGAGGCGGGCGGACCGGATTACCGCTTTGACTTCCGCACCCAGATGCCTGCCGCGCTGGCGTTCCCGCTGCAGGGCAAGCGCTACAACTGGGCGTATGAAACCGAGCCAGAGCCGTTTATGAACAACCGCCGCATGGAGTGCGGGCGCGGTAAAGGGCTGGGCGGTTCGTCGCTGATCAACGGCATGTGCTACATCCGCGGTAACGCGATGGATCTCGACCACTGGGCGAAAGAGCCGGGTCTGGAGCACTGGAGCTATCTCAACTGCCTGCCGTACTACCGCAAGGCAGAGACGCGCGACGTGGGCCCGAACGACTACCACGGCGGTGACGGTCCGGTGAGCGTTACCACCTCCAAACCGGGCGTGAACCCGCTGTTTGAAGCGATGGTGGAAGCGGGCGTGCAGGCGGGCTACCCGCGCACGGACGATCTCAACGGCTATCAGCAGGAAGGCTTCGGCCCGATGGACCGCACGGTCACGCCGAAGGGCCGACGCGCCAGCACCGCGCGCGGCTATCTGGACCAGGCAAAGCAACGCCCGAACCTGACCATCCGTACCCACGCCATGACCGACCGCATCCTCTTTGAAGGCAAGCGCGCGGTGGGCGTCGAGTGGCTGGAGGGCGAAAGCACGATTCCGTCGAAAGCGACGGCGAACAAAGAGGTGCTGCTGAGCGCAGGCGCCATTGCCTCTCCGCAGATCCTCCAGCGTTCCGGCGTGGGCAGCGCGGAGCTGCTGAAGCAGTTCGATATCCCGCTGGTGCACGACCTGCCCGGCGTGGGCGAAAACCTGCAGGATCACCTGGAGATGTACCTCCAGTACGAATGCAAAGAGCCGGTCTCCCTCTACCCAGCCCTGCAGTGGTGGAACCAGCCGAAGATTGGCGCCGAGTGGCTGTTTGGCGGCACCGGCGTGGGCGCGAGCAACCACTTCGAAGCGGGCGGGTTTATTCGCAGCCGCGAGGAGTTCGCGTGGCCGAACATTCAGTACCACTTCCTGCCGGTGGCGATTAACTACAACGGTTCGAATGCGGTAAAAGAGCACGGCTTCCAGTGCCACGTCGGCTCCATGCGCTCGCCGAGCCGCGGCCACGTGCGCATCAAGTCGCGCGATCCGCATCAGCATCCGGCGATCCTGTTCAACTATATGTCCCACGAGCAGGACTGGCAGGAGTTCCGCGACGCGATCCGTATCACCCGCGAGATCATGCACCAGCCTGCGCTGGACAAGTACCGCGGTCGCGAGATCAGCCCGGGCGTGGAGTGCCAGACTGACGAACAGCTGGACGAGTTCGTGCGCAACCACGCCGAAACCGCCTTCCACCCGTGCGGTACCTGTAAGATGGGCTATGACGAGATGGCAGTTGTCGACGGCGAAGGCCGCGTTCACGGGCTGGAAGGGCTGCGCGTGGTGGATGCGTCGATCATGCCGCAGATCATCACCGGTAACCTGAACGCCACCACCATCATGATTGGCGAGAAGATTGCAGACGCCATTCGCGGGCACGAACCGCTGGCGAAGAGCACGGCCGCGTATTATGTCGCGAACGGGGCGCCGGTTCGCCGCTGAGGGTGCCCCCTCACCCTTACCCTCTCCCCACAGGGGAGAGGGAATAAACGTCTCCTAAATTTATTTTCATTTCCCTGCATCCAGTTTCCACCCTGCCTTCGTATATGGGTATGTGAGCAACCCCTTTGCTCCCCAATCCGAGGAATGATGATGAAAAAGCTAACCCATGTTGCATTCGTAACCAGCGCTTTACTCTTCTGTGCAGGCGCATTAGCAGCCATGACGTCTGACACCGTGATGGTGGGCGGAGCGGCAATGTTCCCGAGCAAAAATATTGTTGAAAACGCCGTGAACTCGAAAGATCACACGACTCTGGTGGCCGCTGTCAAAGCTGCCGGACTGGTGGATACGCTACAGAGCAAAGGACCGTTCACCGTGTTTGCGCCGACCAATGCGGCGTTTGCGAAATTACCCGCCGGTACGGTCGATAACCTGGTCAAACCCGAAAACAAAGCACTGCTAACCAGCATCCTGACCTATCACGTGGTTGCCGGTAATTACGATATGAAAGCGCTGGAGCAGAAAATTAAACAGGGTGGTGGTCGCGCGGAGCTGAAGACCGTTAACGGTCAGCCGCTGTGGATCATGAGCAACGGCCTGCACAATATTCAGCTTAAGGATGGTCAGGGCAATGTGGCAAACATCAGCACCTACGACGTTCATCAAAAAAATGGCGTTATCGATGTCATTGATACCGTTCTGATGCCTAAGTAGTTGTCTATACTTCGGAAGTGTGCCGTTGCCTTTCGGGAAAAACATGGATAACGCGCTGGCTGAACAGCAGCAGAAATTAATGCAGGCGGTCGCGAAAGGCGATCGCCGTGCATTTGAACAACTCTACCGACTCACCTCGCCGCATCTGTTTGCCGTCGCGCTGCGTATGTTGCGTGACCGGGCATGGGCAGAAGAGATCCTTCACGACTGTTTTCTCACGGTCTGGAGTAAAGCCGAAACCTATAACGCCGCCCTCAGTTCCCCGATGACCTGGCTTACGCATATTGTTCGCAACCGCTGTATTGACTGGCTGCGTTGCGGGCAAACCCGGGCAGCCGACCGCGAGACGCCGTATACCGACGCGCTTCTGCCGAGCGAGAATGACGAGCAGAACAACTGGCACGACGATGTGCAGGCAGAACGGCTCAGGCATTGTCTCGAACATTTGAGTAGCGAGCAGCGCCAGAGCATTACGCTCGCCTACTATCAAGGGATGTCTCACAGCGATATTGCCGACTGGCTCCAGCAGCCTGTAGGCTCAGTGAAAAGCTGGATACGTCGCGCAATGGATCATCTCCGGGAGTGTGTGGGGCTATGAATAACGCAGAAAAACGCGACGACATGCTGGCAGCAGAATATGCCCTCGGCACCCTGCGGGGAGGCGCGCGGCTTCAGTTCCAGAAAAGGCTTGCCAATGAGCCCGCTCTGGCCGCCCGCGTAGCGTACTGGCAGGAAATGCTCAGCACGCTCGATAGCCATCTTGTCCCCATTCCTCCCCCTGAGTCGGTGTGGAAAAAAATTGCCCTCGAACTGCCGTCTAAACAGCCGTTGCGCAACCATCGACCTTACCTCGGCTGGATGGTGGCAGCCGGTCTTGCCGCCTTTAGCGTCGTGACGTGGTATTCCACCCGCGCGCCGACGCTCGCACCGCTGATGGTGCTCAACGATGCCCAACAGCACGGGCAGTGGGTCGTGAGTGCGGACAGCCGCCGTCAGCAGCTGAGTATTGCTCCTCTCGGACCTGCCGCCGTCCCGGCGCAGCACAGCCTGCAGCTTTGGCTGATTCCGACCGGACAGAACCCTGTCTCGCTGGGATTGCTGCATAGCAGCATACCGACGAAGGTGACCCTCAGGAACACAACGCTTCCTCCTGGCGCCACGATAGCGATAAGCCTTGAACCAGAGGGCGGATCACCCACTGGCTTGCCAACAGGGCCGGTGCTTTATAGTGGCAAAATCTAATCCTTAGGCCTTGTTCGCAGGGCCTCCAGCGTCACCCCATTTCTTTTTATACTATTCTCGCTTACATATAAGAAATAAACGTTAGGCATGCAATCCGTTTAAATATTAAAAATATGATATTGACAGACTCTTCCACACTCCATTAAGTTTTAAATAGCCATCATTTTATTTCCGATACACAATATATCAAAAATCCGCGTTAATGAATTTGTCATTATTCATTAACACCTCCCTGCCTTTTATTTTTTGCATTACTCAACAGCGAGATAAGATCATGAATAACAGTGCATACAACGTTGTCGTTATCACCGGCGCCAGCAGCGGCATCGGTCAGGCCATTGCCCTGTATTTAGCGAATAAGGCCTTTTCGCTGGTGCTGGTGGCGCGCCGCCTCGACAGGATTAATGCCCTGGTGGATCAGATTATCCAGCAGGGCGGCAAGGCGATTGCCGTGAAGGCCGATGTCACCCGTCAGGAAGAGGTTCAGGCCGCCATCGATGCCGCTGTGACGGCCTACCAGCGCGTGGACGTATTGATCAATAACGCCGGTTACATGGCGATAGCCCCCATCAGCGAGCGCAAAACCGACGAGTGGGACAAGATGATTGATACTAACCTGAAGGGCGTGCTGTACGGCATTGCCGCGGCGTTACCGGTGTTCCAGCGTCAGGGTAGCGGACACTTTATTAACGTGGCTTCCGTTGCGGGTATCAAAGTGCTTGCCCCCGGCGGCGTCGTTTACAGCGCCACTAAATTTGCCGTTCGCGCCCTGAGCGAAGGGTTACGTCAGGAGGTGGGGAAAACTATCCGCACGACGCTTATTTCCCCCGGCGCCGTCGAAAGCGAATTGCAGTTCGGCAGTTCTGATAAAGACAGCCTGGCGTTTTTGCACGAATTCTATAAGCAGGCTATTCCGGCTGACGCCATTGCCCGAGCCGTTTTATTTGCCATTGAACAGCCTGGCGACGTTGATATTAATGAAATTGTGGTTCGTCCGACGCAGGAAGAATTTTAGCATGCCTTAAATAACACTAACCGAGGTGTCATCATGATTAAATCATTAACGTCTATATCAGATTTAAATATGCGAACGGGTGCCGATATTCTCCTTGAACTTCTGGAAAGCGAAGGCGTGGAATATATATTTGGCAATCCTGGCACCACCGAACTGCCGCTCATTGATGCGCTGCTTCGCCATGAAAATATTCACTATATTCTGGCACTCCAGGAGAGCAGCGTGGTTGCCATTGCCGACGGCTATGCCAAAGCCTCCGGCAAAACGGGCTTTATCAATTTGCATACCGCCAGCGGTCTTGGTCACGGTATGGGGAATCTCATTAACTCGCGGATCATGAAAACCCCGCTGGTGGTCACCGTCGGACAGCAGGATACGCGCCACTACGTGCGTGATCCGCTTCTGTATGATGACATTGTTTCCATTGGTTCCCCGGTCATGAAATGGGCGCAGGAGGTCACCCATGCCGAGCAACTCCCGGTGCTGGTGCGTCGTGCGTTTCATGCCGCCAGCTACCCTCCCGCCGGTCCCGTCTTACTCTCATTGCCAATGAATGTCATGGAAGAACTCAGCGATGTCGGGATACAAACGGCCTCCAAAGTGAATTATCACACCGTTGCGGGCTCGCTGGATGAGCTGGCGGAAGAGTTAAGCCAGGTTGCAGCTGGCAGGATCATGATCGTGGCCGGAGATGAAGTGCACTCCAGCGGCTCGACGCCGGAGATTGTCCAGCTGGCGGAAAACCTCGGCGCTCATGTCTACGGTTCGTCCTGGCCGCTGAATTTACCCTTCCCCACGCAGCATGCCCTCTGGCGCGGCAATATGCCCACCACCGCCAGTGAAATCGCGGGCATTGTCAATGCCTACGACGCCGTTTTTATCATCGGCGGCAGAAGCCTGATTACCATTTTATACAGCGAAGGGGACGCGATTCCGGGTTCATGCGCGGTCTATCAGCTCTCCGCCGACATGAACGAGCTGGGTCGCACCTATGCCACCCGCCTCTCGGTGATGGGGGATATCAAACTCTCGTTGCAGGCGCTGTTACCGATGCTTGAGCAGCGTCTGGTGGCGGGCAAACTGATCCACCAGCAGTTGCTGAAAACCGCGCGCAGTGAACGTGAAAAAGAGTGGCAGCAGCAGGAAGAGCGCCTGTCGGCCGAGCGGCTGCGCCCGGCGATCTCACCGATGGTGGCGGCATATGAAGTCATTAAGGCCGTTCCACCAGGCACCACCATCGTCGATGAAGCCATTGCAACAGCGAGACATGTCCGTCGGTTTATCTCCGACCAGCAGCATCAACGCTACTTCTTCATGCGCGGCGGCGGGCTGGGCTGGGGTATGCCTGCGGCAGTAGGCCACTCGCTGGGGCTCGGCCGCGAGCCGGTGGTCTGTCTGCTGGGCGACGGTGCCTCCCTGTACTCCCCGCAGGCGCTCTGGACGGCGGCGCACGAAAACCTGCCGGTCACCTTTATCGTCATGAACAACCGGGAGTACAACATCCTGAAAAACTTTATGAAGAGCCAGGCTGACTACAGCTCAACGCAGCTCGGGCGTTTTATCGGGATGGACCTGGTTAACCCGCATATCGATTTTCAGTCGCTGGCCAACGCCATGGGCGTTCACTGCTGCCGGATCACCGATGCCGCAGATATCGCCGCAGCGGTGACAAAGGGCGTCCAGTCCGGAGAAACCAACCTGATTGAAATTGCCATTTCCTCAGAGTAATTATCCGTTCCAGCTGTACCCTACATACAAGACTTATAACCTAAATGCCTCAAGCCGCTGAATCTGCCGCCCTTCTGCGTCAAAATTCTCCGCAGCCAGCCAGGCGCACAGCTCCGCGTTTCTTTGCGGCCATTCGCCATCAATAATGGAGAGCATATCGCTGTCGCGGTTACGCCCTTTGCGCACAAGTTTCTGACGCAGGCGACCTTCCCAGACAAAACCCAGCCGCTCCGCCGCATTGCGCGAGGCAATGTTCATTGAATCGCATTTCCATTCCAGTCGACGGTACTTATGCTCAAAGGCATTTTTCAGCAGCAGCCACACCGCCTCGGTACCCAGACGCGTGCCCTTCATTTTGCGCGACCAGGTGACATGCCCGATTTCCACCGAGCCGAGAAACCGCTCAATCGCCATGTAACTCACCAGCCCTACCGCCTGTTCAGTGCGTAAATCGATTACGGCAAAGGGCACCAGATCGTCATCCATCACCTTTCCCAGCACCCAGTGCGCAGTGGCCTCAACGCTTTCCGGCTGAGTGCTGGCAAGCCACGTCCAGTCACTGTCATCACCCAGCGCGTAGGCTTCGTATAAATCAGCCGAATGGCGATCGGTATCCAGCGGCTCCAGTCGGCAATACTGACCGGTAAGTGGGGTGCGGGTTAAGATCTGGGCGCATTTCCAGTCTGGAACAATATCGTTAACGGTTTGACCATGTTGATTGATTTCGGGCACGGCGGTGACTCCCTGAAAGGTAAGGAGTTTGTTATAGCAGGTTAAAAAGCGGACGAAAAGCAGCGCATTCTAATAGCCTTAGCGTATGCGTTATTCCCGGAAGGCATAAGCAAAGCTGAATTTCGACTTTGCGGAATGTCTTAGTCGACCTAACGTAGCGGAGCATAAAACAATCACAATAGAGTTATTTCAGGGATCGCTATGACAAAAAACTGTTGCCGTTACTGGTGCTGGCCGCGCTCTCAAACGCAGTCCACGCCGCTACTCCGCCGAATACGCTGGTGGTTGCCCAGGGGCTTGATGACATCGTAAGCCTCGACCCGGCCGAAGCCAACGAGCTCTCCAGCATCCAGACCGTACCGAGCCTGTATCAGCGTCTGGTGCAACCGGACCGCGATAACCCGGAAAAAATCACGCCGATTCTGGCGGAAAGCTGGGAAGCCGACGCGGCAGCAAAAACCTTGACCATCAAGCTTAAGCCCGATGCGAAATTCGCTTCCGGAAACCCACTGCGCCCGGAAGACGTGATCTTCTCGTATACCCGCGCCGTGACGCTGAACAAATCCCCGGCGTTTATCCTCAACGTGCTGGGCTGGGACGCGAGCAACATCGCCAGCCAGCTGAAAAAAGTGGATGACCATACCCTCCAGCTTCACTGGACGGCGGACGTTAGCCCGTCGGTGGCGCTGAATATTCTCTCCACGCCGATTGCCTCCATCGTCGATGAAAAGCAGGTGGTGGCGAACGTGAAGGACAACGACTTCGGCAACGCCTGGCTGAAAATGCACTCGGCAGGCAGCGGCGCGTTCAAAATGCGCGTTTATCAGCCGCATCAGGCTATCGTGCTGGAAGCCAACGAATCGGCTCCCGGCGGCGCGCCGAAGCTTAAAAGCATCATCATTAAAAACGTTCCCGATCCGGCTTCCCGCCGCCTGCTGATCCAGCAGGGTGATGCCGACGTGGCGCGCGATCTGGGGGCAGACCAGATTAGCGCCCTGGAGGGCAAGCCGGGCGTGAAGGTGCTGAGCATTCCGTCCGCCGAGCAAAATTATCTGGTGTTTAACACCGGCAACAGCGCTAACCCACTGCTCAACAACCCGGCGTTCTGGGAGGCTTCACGCTGGCTGGTTGATTATGAAGGCATTACCAAAAACCTGCTGAAAGGCCAGTATTTTGTTCATCAGAGCTTCCTGCCGGTCGGTCTGCCGGGCGCGCTGGAAGCGAATCCATTCACGTTTGACCCGGCTAAGGCGAAAGAAATTCTCGCCAAAGCGGGCATTAAAGACGCGCACTTCACGCTGGACGTGGAGAACAAGCCGCCGTTTATCACCATCGCCCAGTCCATGCAGGCGAGCTTTGCTCAGGGGGGCGTGAAGGTCGATCTGCTGCCCGCTGCCGGGAGTCAGGTCTATGCCCGCGTGCGCGCAAAGCAGCATCAGGCGGCGATTCGTCTGTGGATCCCGGACTACTTTGATGCGCACTCTAATGCCAGCGCCTTTGCGTGGAACGATGGCAAATCCAGTACCGTAGCCGGTCTGAACAGCTGGAAAATTCCCGAGCTTAACAAAGCCACACTGGCGGCGGTTGCCGAGCCGGATCCGGCGAAACGTCTGGATCTGTACAAGAAAATGCAGGAACAGCTGCAACATAGCTCGCCGTATGTGTTCGTCGATCAGGGCAAAACCCAGATCGTGGTGCGCGATAACGTGAAGGGATATCAGCAGGGTTTGAACGCGGACATGGTCTGGTACGATCGCGTCACGAAGTAGCCTTTGTTGCCGGGTGGCGCTGCGCTTACCCGGCCTGTGTTCTCGGTTTTGTAGGCCGGGTAAGGCGAAGCCGCCACCCGGCATGAAGAGATTTCCCATGCCACATCTTTCCACCCGCGTGCTTCAGGCTCTGCTGACTCTGCTGCTCACGCTTTTCGGGCTGCTGCTCGTCACGTTTGCGCTCTCGGCATTTTCTCCGGTCGATCGCGTGCTGCAGATCGTCGGCGATCACGCCAGCCAGTCCACCTACGATCAGGTTCGCCACCAGCTCGGGTTAGATCGCCCCCTGCCCGTGCAGTTCTGGCACTACCTGCAAGACCTTGCCCACGGTGATCTGGGCACTGCCAGCGCCACCGGCCAGCCGGTGTTGCAGGACTTGCTGCACGCTTTTCCCGCCACGCTCGAACTGGCTACGCTGGCCTTAATCATCGGCGCCGTGCTCGGCGTGATTGCCGGGGTGCTGTGCGCCCGCTATGCCGGTTCGCCGCTTGATTTATCGCTCAGAACGCTCACCCTGCTCGGCAACTCGGTGCCGATTTTCTGGCTTGGCCTGCTGATGCTGGCCCTGTTCTACGCGAAGCTGCAGTGGAGCTCGGGTCCCGGCAGGCTGGATGACATCTGGCAGTTCACCGTCGAACCACGCACCGGCTTTGCGCTGGTGGATACCTGGCTTTCTGGCGATCGCGAGGCGTTTCGCAACGCCCTCAGCCACCTTGTGCTGCCGGTGCTGCTGCTGGCCTATTACTCGCTCGCAATCATTACCCGCCTGACGCGCTCCGCCTGTCTGAGCGAAATGAACAAAGAGTACATCCTGCTCGCTCGCGCCAAGGGGGCCGGGGAGATGACTATTCTGCTGCGCCACGTGCTGCCGAACATTCGCAGCACCCTGCTGACGGTGATTGCGCTGGCCTACACCAGCATGCTGGAAGGTGCGGTATTAACGGAAACCGTCTTCTCCTGGCCAGGCATCGGACGCTACCTCACCACCGCCCTGTTCGCCGGAGACACTACCGCCGTCATGGGCGGCACGCTGCTGATTGGCATCTGTTTTGTGCTGATCAATAACCTTACCGACCTGCTTGTGCAGGCAACCGATCCCAGGGTGCGCTGATGCCGTTTTATCTCTTTATACGTCGCCTGCGCCGTTCGCCTGCCGCCTTTTGCGGGTTGATTGCCATCGTGCTGCTGATGGTGATCGCCCTGTTCGCCCCCTGGCTTGCACCGGTTGACCCGAACTGGCAGGACACCGCCTCGCGCCTGCAGGCACCGAATAGCCAGCACTGGCTCGGCACCGACAGCTACGGGCGCGACCTGCTCTCGCGCCTGATTTACGGCACCCGTCCGGCGCTCGGGCTGGTGGCCTTAGTGACGGTCATTACCCTGCCCACCGGGCTGCTGGTGGGGATCCTGTCCGGCTACTACGGCGGCTGGATGGAGCGCCTCCTGATGCGCTTTACCGACGTGGTGATGTCGATGCCGCGCCTCATCCTTGCGTTCGCGTTTGTGGCGATGCTGGGTCCGGGGCTGGTCAACGGCGCGCTGGCGCTGGCCTTAACCACCTGGCCTGCTTATGCACGTCAGGCGCGAAGTGAAATTCAGCGTCTGCGCCACAGTGATTATCTGGCCGCTGCCGAGATGATGGGAATTCGCGGCCCGCGCCTGCTGGTCGGCCATATTCTGCCGCTGTGTCTGCCGTCTGCGATTGTGCGGCTGGCGCTGGATCTGGCCGGCATTATTCTGGCCGCCGCCGGACTCGGTTTCCTCGGCCTTGGCGCCCGTCCGCCAATGGCTGAATGGGGGGCAATGATTGCTGACGGCATGCAGGTGATTTTCGACCAGTGGTGGATCGCCGCCATTCCCGGCGGAGCCATTCTGTTTGCCAGCCTGGCCTTTAACCTGCTAGGCGATGGCCTGCGTGACGTACTGGAGCCGCAACATGACTGAACACCGCGTTATCGTCGATGCGCTGAATATCGACTACCCCGCCGCACGCGTGGTCAACAACCTGAGCTTTACGCTTGGCAACGAGCGTCTGGCGCTGGTGGGTGAATCCGGCTCGGGTAAATCGATGTCTGCCCGCGCCCTGATGGGGCTGGTACGTAAGCCCGGCATGGTGAGCGCCCGGCAACTTAACGTGCTGGGCAACGATCTGCTGACTCTGAACGCCCGCCGCTGGCAAGCGCTGCGCGGCAACGGGATTGCGATGGTTTTGCAGGACCCGCGCTACGCGCTCAATCCGGTGAAAAGCGTTGCCGCCCAGCTTGACGAGGCGCTCACGCTGCATCACCGCCTGCCCCGTTCAGAACGCGTGGCGCGCATTCACGACATCATTCGTGCTGTCGGACTGAGCGAACATGTGCTTCAGCGTTATCCCGGCGAACTTTCCGGCGGCATGGGCCAGCGGGTGATGATTGCGATTGCGCTCATCAACAACCCGCAGGTGCTGATTGCCGACGAACCGACCTCAGCGCTGGACGCTCGCCTGCGCAAGCAGATCCTCGAACTGCTGGTGCAGCAGTGTGAAGCGCGCCAGATGGCGATGCTGTTAATCAGCCATGACCTGCCGCTGGTGGCGGAACACTGCGACCGCGTGCTGGTGATGTATCAGGGCGAAAAGGTAGATGAGATGGCGGCAAGCCAACTCCCTCAGGCAACGCATCCGTATACGCGCACCCTGTGGACCTGCAGGCCAAATGCCAATACCTTTGGGCAGATGCTGCCGACGCTCGACCGTTCGCAGCCGTGGAAGGAGGCGAACGATGGCGCTCGTTGAGGTTAACCAGGTTCAGGTCACCTTCGGGGAAAAGACGGCGGTCTCTGCCGCCAGCTTTACCATCGCGAAAGGCGAAACCTTCAGCCTGATCGGGGAATCCGGCTGCGGGAAATCGACCCTTCTGCGCGTGCTGGCGGGGCTGCAGCGCGAGTGGCGCGGGAACATTACGCTACTGGGAGAGACGTTAACGCCCGGGCGACGTTTTCAAGGCACGCTGCGTCGCAACGTGCAGATGGTGTTTCAGGATCCGTGGGCGTCTTTGCACCCGAACCACACCATTGCACGCACGCTGTCGGAGCCGTTGAACATCCATGGCGAAACGCAGATTGCGGAAAAGGTGGCGGATGCGCTTAAACAGGTGGGCCTGTCTGCCGATGCGGGGAAACGTTATCCGCACCAGCTTTCCGGCGGCCAGCGTCAGCGCGTGGCGATTGCCCGTGCGCTGCTGTTGCGCCCGCAGCTTCTGCTGCTGGATGAACCGACCTCGGCACTGGATATGTCCGTGCAGGCGGAAATTCTGAACCTGCTCAACCGCCTGAAAGCAGCCCACGACATGACCTATCTGCTGGTGAGCCACGATGCGGACGTGATTGCCCATATGTCCGACCGGGCGGCATTTATGGCACACGGGGAGATCCAGAAGGTGTTTGATCGGGAGGCGATGTTACGGGGCGAGCACAGGATGGGGTAAACGGGTGCGGCTGTGCCCGGTGGCGCGATGCTTACCGGGCCTACGTTTCGTGCCGCGTTGAGGGTTTTTCGTAGGCCGGGTAAGGCATCGCCGCCACCCGGCAACAAATCACTTCAGCAGCTTGACCGTAGCGTCAATGTCAATTTCATCTTCGGTAAAGATCAGCGTCGTGTTCTGGAAGGTCGTGATCGCCAGCTTCTTCACGGTGCGCATTTCACCCGATTTTACCTCGGATTTCGGTTTAATGCTGTTCATCAGCAGACCCACCGACAGCACCGCGTTTTCTTTGTCGATTTTGGTTTCAACCGGCTCTTCTTCGCTGAACACCACGAAGGATTTGATCGAGGTGAGCTTCACGCGCTCGCCCGCAATATAGAGGTGTTTACTCTCGGGGATCACCTTCACCGCATAGGCGGAAAGGCCTTTGTTATTCGTCGTCGGTTCGAACGTCACCGCCGCATCTTTCTTAATCAGATCAGGGTTGGCGACCTTAATCACATGAAAATAGCGGTTATCGCCGTTTTCATCTTTGATAAATCCAAAGCCTTTATCTTTAAACCACGTTGTGATTGTTCCGTTCATCGCTGTTACCGCCTGTCAGATCGTAATGACTAAAGTTTTGCAGCGCGCAGTGTAATGCACAATGGCTAAGGAGACAAAAAAAAGCCCCTGCACGGGGGCAGGGGAAAACTCATGTCAGAGCTTATTAGGGAAGGTGCGAACAAGTTCCTGATATGAGATCATCATATTCATCCGGAGCGCATCCCAGAGGGACATCATGAGCCATCAACTCACCTTCGCCGATAGTGAATTCAGCACTAAGCGCCGTCAGACCCGAAAAGAGATTTTCCTCTCCCGCATGGAGCAGATTCTGCCATGGCAGAATATGACCGCTGTCATCGAGCCGTTTTATCCCAAGGCGGGCAATGGCCGACGGCCCTATCCGCTGGAGACCATGCTGCGTATTCACTGCATGCAGCATTGGTACAACCTGAGCGACGGTGCCATGGAAGATGCCCTGTACGAAATCGCCTCCATGCGCCTGTTTGCCCGATTATCCCTGGATAGCGCCCTGCCGGATCGCACCACCATCATGAATTTCCGCCACCTGCTCGAGCAGCATCAACTGGCCCGTCAATTGTTCAAGACCATCAATCGCTGGCTGGCCGAAGCAGGCGTCATGATGACCCAAGGCACTTTGGTGGATGCCACCATCATTGAGGCACCCAGCTCTACCAGGAACAAAGAGCAGCAACGCGATCCGGAGATGCATCAGACCAAGAAAGGCAATCAGTGGCACTTTGGCATGAAGGCCCACATTGGTGTCGATGCCAAGAGTGGCCTGACCCACAGCCTGGTCACCACCGCGGCCAACGAGCATGACCTCAATCAGCTGGGTAATCTGCTTCATGGAGAGGAGCAATTTGTCTCAGCCGATGCCGGCTACCAAGGAGCGCCACAGCGCGAGGAGCTGGCCGAGGTGGATGTGGACTGGCTGATCGCCGAGCGTCCCGGCAAGGTAAAAACCTTGAAGCAGCATCCGCGCAAGAACAAAACGGCCATCAACATCGAATACATGAAAGCCAGCATCCGTGCCAGGGTGGAGCACCCGTTTCGCATCATCAAGCGGCAGTTCGGCTTCGTGAAAGCCAGATACAAAGGGCTGCTGAAAAACGATAACCAACTGGCGATGTTATTCACCCTGGCCAACCTGTTTCGGGTGGACCAAATGATACGTCAGTGGGAGAGATCTCAGTAAAAACCGGAAATAACGCCAGAAATGGTGGAAAAAATAGCCTAAATAGGCTGATTCGATGTGTTTGCGGGAAAAAAATCGGCCCAGATCCGCGAAATTTTAATCAGCGAGTCAGCTTGGGAAGAAATGACCTGCTTATTCGCACCTTCCCTAAACCAACGCTAAACGAGGGGGAAGCATGTTTGGTATTTATCGTGGACGACGCCTGGCGTTATACATTGTCGCAGCCATTGTTATTGCGACGTTAATTGGATATAGCACATATAGTTTTGTAAAATTATTTTCATGATGCAGACATTTATTTACATGGCATAATATTAATTTAATCACCACGATTAAATCATTCTCCTTACGCGCTTTATTTGCCGGAGAAGGTGATTATTTCATTAAAAAAGCCCAGGCAGGTTGATATTGCTTTACGTTAAAGGATGCCGGACAATGACATTTTTAACTGACGATTAACATTACGATGAAACACCCGTTAGAATCGCTGCTGACTGCCGGGGGCATTTTATTACTGGCGCTGATCTCTTGCCTGCTGTTACCCGCGCCGTCGCTGGGCCTGGTGCTGGCGCAAAAGCTGATGACGACCTTTCACATGGTCGATCTGAACCAGCTTTACACCATTTTGTTTTGCGTGTGGTTTTTACTGCTTGGCGCTATCGAATTCGTCGTGCTGCGTTTCGTCTGGCGCCGCTGGTTTTCACTGGCGTCATGAATGCATAAAAAAAGCCGGGTAGCAGCTTCGCCTTACCCGGCCTGTGTGTTGTCAGTTTCAGTGCGTCCGACTATGGTTTTCCTTGCGGTACGCCCCTGGCGGCTGATGGAAGGTGCGGGTAAAGATGCGCGTGAACGTCTGCTGCGATTCAAACCCGTAGCGCAGGCAGATCTCATAAACGCGCTCGTCCGATTCACGCAGATCCCGCGCCGCCAGCAGCAGCTTGCGTTCGCGAATATAGCGCCCCAGGCTTTCACCTTTATACTGCATAAACAGCCGCTGCAAATGCCATTTGGAGTAACCCGCATGGCGGGCAATGTCTTCAATGCGTAACGGCTGGTGCAGGTTGTCGTCGATCCATTCGACGATCGTATCAATGACTTGAGCGGAAATGGTCATACTGCTCTCCCCTTCTGCTTCTTGCTTAAACATTATTCCCACCACTGACGAAAAGTTTGTGTGGTATCACTCACCCGAACGGGCTCGCCCAGTTCCGGCGTGAGCAGTCGATAGTTTTTATCCTTGCTGGCTTTTGCCAGCTGGATCAGTGGGTCGTTCCAGGTGTGTTTTGCCAGCACAAAACGACCGTTATGCCCCGGCACCACCGCCTTTGCATTCAGGTCGACCGACGCCTGAGCCGTCTCCTCTGGCAGCATGTGGATGTACTTCCAGTCCTGGTCATACTGGCCGTTTTCCATGATGGCTAAATCCACATCACCAAACTGCTCGCCGATTGCCTTAAAGTGCGGGCCGTAGCCAGAATCTCCGCTGTAGTAGATCTTCTGCTCTGGGGTGACAAACATAAAGCTGCCCCACAGCGTCTGGTCACGTTTAATGCCTCGCCCGGAGAAGTGACGCGCGGGCAACAGGTGAACCGTCAGCGCATCGCTGATGTGTACCGACTGGTTCCAGTCGCGTTCGTCGATAATCTCTGGCTTCATCCCCCAGTAGCGCAGGTGTGACCCTACCCCAAGCGGCGTCACCACGCGTTTCACCTTCGGCAATAACGCCCTGATGGTGGCGTAATCCAGGTGGTCGTAGTGATCGTGAGAGATAATCAGCAGGTCGATCTCCGGCATGCTCGCCGCGCGCCACGGATACTCCCCCGCAAAGGCTTTATTGAGAAACGAAAACGGCGCGGCATAGTTACCAAGGACCGGGTCGATCAGGATGCGTTTTCCCGCCAGCTGCAGATACCAGGAGGAGTGGCCGAGCCACACCAGCGTGTCCTGCTCCAGCGGCAGGCTCGCCAGATCGGTTTTCACCAGCGGCAGCGGCTGAGCCGGGCGGGCGTTTTCGGTTTTACGGGTCAGAAATTGCCACCACGCCACCAGCATATTTTGTTGGCCGGTAAAGCCAGGCGTCGGGAGCGTATTGTGGAATTTCCCCTCGTAGTAGTGCGGAGACGCTTCCACTTCCGTGAGCTGCGCACCCTGCGGTGGCTGGCCAAAACCGGCATTCAGAACAAACGGTAAACTCGCAGCTGAAGCAATAATCATGACGAACACCACGCAGATGAAGAGAGTTTTTTTCATATCCTGACCCGAAAACGCGAGCCATCCGATGGTTTGCGTGGGGTAAACTTGATTATGAGTGAGTAAGCACTCATTATAGATATGATGAGAAAGTCGTCAAGACGTTTTCGATCTTTGACATTCCGCGTTGCAGCGTGTCAAAGCACGTGTTTCAATCGGGGTTTTTATCAGTGAAAGGGGGAAAAATTTAGTGGCACGTCCGAAGAGTGAAGATAAAAAACAGGCCTTACTGGACGCCGCAACGGCGGCATTTGCACAGTCAGGTATTGCCGCCTCAACGGCGCTCATTGCCCGTAAGGCGGGTGTCGCCGAAGGCACCCTGTTCCGCTACTTTGCTACCAAAGACGATCTGCTGAATGCCCTCTATCTGCACCTGAAGCAGGATCTCTGCCAGACCATGCTGGCGAACCTCGATCGCACCATCACGCTGCCGAAAGAACATACCCGCAATATCTGGAACAGCTATGTGGACTGGGGGATTCGTAACCCCGTGGCGCATGCGGCTATTCGCCAGATTGGGGTCAGTGAAAAGCTGAGCGCCGAAACGGAAATGGCGGTGAAAGAGATGTTCCCGGAACTGCATGAACTATGCCGTCGTTCGGTGCGCCCGGTGTTTATGTCGGATGAATTCAAAACGTTTGGCGATGCGCTGTTTTTATCGCTGGCCGAAAGCACGATGGAGTTTGCCACCCGCGATCCGTCCCGCGCCGTCGATTTTAAAGCCCTGGGTTTTGAAGTCATGTGGCGCGGACTGGCTCAGGAGGAGAGCGATGGACAGTAAATCCTTGCAGGAACACGCGAAGCGCGTCGCGCTGGAGATGCCTTTTACCGAACACTGCTGGCCGTTCGGCCCGGAGTACGACGTCTTCAAGGTCGGCGGGAAAATTTTCATGCTGATGGCAACCGCACACGGACGGCCGCACGTTAGCCTGAAATCCGATCCGGAAACGTCGCTGTTAAATCAGCAGATCTACCGGGGCGTTGAGCCTGGTTACCATCTGAATAAAAAACACTGGATTTCCCTTTACGGCACCGAGGACATCACCCCGGAACTGGTTGCCGACCTGATTGCAGATTCCTGGAATCTGGTCGTTGATAAACTGCCGAAGAAAGACCAGAAGTGGATACGCCCTGCCTGATTGTTCGTCTGAGACGAACAGATTAAGCGCTCGAAATGCACTTATCTTTTGCCGCTTTGCGCGGTAATCTGCTCTCCTTTCGCGCCCGCGTACGGGCGAATTTCATTACCAGGAGTAGTTATGGATATCATTTCTGTCGCCCTGAAACGCCACTCCACCAAGGCGTTCGACCCGACTAAAAAACTGACCGCTGAAGAAGCAGAAAAAATCAAAACCCTGCTGCAGTACAGCCCGTCCAGCACCAACTCCCAGCCGTGGCACTTTATTGTGGCCAGCACCGAGGAAGGTAAAGCGCGCGTGGCGAAATCCGCCGCAGGGACCTATGTGTTCAACGAACGCAAAATGCTGGACGCCTCTCACGTGGTGGTGTTCTGCGCGAAAACCGCGATGGACGATGCCTGGCTTGAGCGCGTCGTGGATCAGGAAGAAGCCGATGGTCGTTTTAACACGCCAGAAGCCAAAGCCGCGAACCATAAGGGCCGGACTTACTTCGCCGATATGCACCGTGTGGATCTGAAAGATGATGACCAGTGGATGGCGAAACAGGTTTACCTGAACGTCGGTAATTTCCTGCTGGGCGTGGGTGCCATGGGTCTGGATGCAGTGCCAATCGAAGGTTTCGATGCCGCGATCCTCGACGAAGAGTTTGGCCTGAAAGAGAAAGGCTTCACCAGCGTAGTGGTGGTGCCGGTTGGCCATCACAGCGTGGAAGATTTCAACGCCACGCTGCCGAAGTCTCGCCTGCCGCTGAGCACGATTGTGACCGAGTGCTAATCCCGACGGGCCGCCGCGCGCGGCCCGTTACGTTTTACTGATGACCAGTCTGCGATGAGGATGGACATCACGATCGTTTCCCCAGGCAAAAGCAATCCAGCGTTCTTCCAGTTCAGCGTATGAACTCACTGGTGTTAATTCCCACTCTGCGCCTACCGTACCGTCCGCCACGCTTATCTGGTAATTCATGCTGAACGCCCAGTCTATCATCCGCAACCAAAACCGCTGCCCGTCTCCCGTTTGCTCGCTGTCTGAGACCACGATATCGTATTCGCTGAGCACCCACTGAAAGAAAAGTTGTGGCAACCCGCTGATAACGGATTGATGGACCGCGCGGGGCGTACGCCAGACCATCACTTGCGTGGCGGCACCGTGAGGAGAGGTAATTTCTTTATGAAACGTCAGCTTCACGGCATATGCCGTATAAGGCTTACCGTCGTCGGTAGTCACGAGACGGTATTCATCGCTATAGCGCGACTTCAGAAGCCGATACCCCACAGGCAACAAAAAACCTGGCAGATGAAAATCCACCGTGCCCCGCAACAGAAACGCTTCAGTATGTTCAACGTTTTGAGTGATAAGCCCAAGTTTTTGGCTAAATTCTGCGGAATCAATCATCAGTGGCGACATCGGTGGTTTCTCATCGCGTAAGTATAGTCCACTTCACTACTCATCTAAATGATGTAGATTCAGCAGGTTGGTCTCATTCAGACCTTATCTTACGCAATGTGAACCGACACGGCAGGATCCGTGCTGATTCCTTGAAAACGTCTCGCAAAAAAATTATTTAGCCTGTTCCGCCAGCCATGCCATCGCCCTCTCCCCCGCCTCGTCCACCGGTAAATAGACCAGCAGCCGCGACCCGTTTCGCGGTGCGGAGTACCAGTACATCTGCTGCAGCGTAAAATCCCCCAGCTCGGGATGGGTAAACAGCTTGAGCTGGTTCTCCACGCCGCGCACGTCGTTGCGCTGGTGCCACAGCGTTTTGAACTCCTCAGACACCGCAAAGAAGCGCGCCAGTTTGGCTTCCCACAGCGGGTCGCCCCGGTGCTCGGCCATCGCCGCGCGGAAATAGGAGACAAAAATCGGCAGTACATCGTCGCGTCTGCCGAGCCGCGCGCGCCACGCGGGATGGGTGAGAAACAGGTAAATACAGTTGCGGTCCTCCGGCGGGATTGCATTGAAATCAACGCCCATCAGATGCCCAAAACTGTCGTTCCACGCCACGATATCGAAATTGGGTTTCTGGATGCTGGCAGGTTTTGGCATCAGCGTATCCAGCAGGCGACGCGTGCCTTCGCTGATCCCCTCGCAGCAGACCGCCTGCGGTGCTTCGCCCGGCGGCAAACCGGCGAGCACGAAAAGATGCCGGGCTTCGGTCGGAGTACACTGCAGGGCTTTCGCTAAGGCTGCCATCACCGCGCTGGACGGATTGACGTCCCTGCCCTGCTCAAGCCAGGTATACCAGGTCACACCCACGTCGGCGAGCATCGCCACCTCTTCGCGGCGCAGACCCGGCGTGCGGCGGCGTCCGCTGCGCGGCAAACCGAGACGCTGCGGATCGAGGCTTTCACGCCGGGCGCGTAAAAATGCGCCCAGCTGTTTTCGCGTGTCATCCTGAAGTGAGGCGACGGGTTCAGACATCAACGCCATAAATCCCCCTGCATGGTAGTGCCAGTACCAGTATAAGCAAGAACTGGTACCCGTTTATCAGATAGTTGATGCTACGACCATCTGATGAATGACGCAATGGAGTTACCATGAATACGTCAGTTGTTTCACCGGGTCGCGCAGGCCTGATATTGCTGTTAACCGGCCAGATGCTACCCATGATTGATACCTCAATCACTAACGTGGCGCTGGACGCCATTACCCATTCACTGCACGCTACCGCCACCGAGCTGGAGCTGATTGTCGCGCTTTATGGCGTGGCGTTTGCCGTCTGCCTCGCGCTCGGCAGCAAGCTGGGAGATAATCTTGGCCGCCGTCGCCTGTTTATGTGGGGTGTGGCAATCTTTGGCCTGGCCTCGCTGCTGTGCGGAATGGCGGGGAACATTGAACAACTGCTGGCCGCGCGTATTGTTCAGGGGGCGGGTGCCGCCCTGATCATGCCGCAAATTCTTGCCACGCTGCACGTCACGTTAAAAGGCACCGCCCACGCGAAGGCGATTAGCCTGTTCGGCGGCATTGGGGGGATTGCGTTTATCGTCGGCCAGATGGGCGGCGGCTGGCTGGTATCGGCGGATATCGCCGGACTGGGCTGGCGTAACGCCTTCTTTATTAACGTCCCCATCTGCCTGGTGGTGCTGGCGCTGAGCCGTCGCTACGTGCCGGAAACCCACCGTGAAACGCCGTCGCGCATCGACTGGACAGGGACCGTCTTGCTGGCCATCATGCTCTGCTGTCTGCTGTTCCCGATGGCGCTCGGCCCACAGTGGCACTGGCCGTGGTCGCTAAAGGTTATGCTTCTCGCCATTATTCCGCTGGCCTGGCTGATGGCACAGAATGCGCGCAAAAAAGAGCGTGGAAATGCCCATCCGCTGATCCCACCGCGTCTGCTTCAGCTCCGCAGCGTTCGCTTTGGCATCGTAATTGCGCTGCTCTTTTTCAGCGTCTGGTCCGGGTTTATGTTCTGTATGGCGCTGACCATGCAAACGGGTCTGGGAATGGCGCCGTGGCAGTCCGGGAACAGTTTTATCGCCCTCGGGGTGACCTATTTTATCTCCGCGTGGTTCGCGCCGCGGCTGATTGCGCGCTACAGCACCAGCACGATTCTGCTCACCGGCCTGGCAATCCAGATAATCGGCCTGCTGGCGCTGATCGCCACGTTCCGCTACTGGGGAGTGCAAAATACGGCGCTGACGCTGGCGCCAGCCACCGGGCTGGTAGGCTACGGTCAGGCGCTGATTGTGAACAGCTTCTACCGCATCGGGATGCGCGATATTCAGCCTGAGGACGCAGGGGCCGCCAGCGCCATCTTAAGCACCCTGCAGCAGGCCGCGCTGGGGCTTGGCCCGGCCATTTTCGGGGCGATTTTGCTGCACGGGCTGCAACATCATCACGGGGATTACGCCCAGGCGATTAACCTTTTCCTGACGGTGGAAACCGGCCTGATGGTCATCCTGGCGCTGGCAACGCTGCGCATCCGCCATCGGCTGTGTTTACCCGTCGTGAAGGTCTGCCAGGCCAGCAAATAAGCCTGAGGTATTTGCATAATAGATCCGCAGCCGCCATTATGGGGCTGCATCAATACAGGAGACGTTATGCAGGAATTAATTGCTCAGGTTGAAGAGTTAGGCATTGAAATTAATCACACCACCTCTTTAGTGATTATCTTTGGTATTATTTTTCTTACTGCCATCATCGTTCATTTTATTCTGCACAAAGTCGTGCTGCGCGCATTCGAGAAACGCGCCCGGGCCAGCAGCCATTTATGGTTGCAGATTATTACCCAGAATAAATTATTTCACCGTCTGGCATTTACCCTTCAGGGGATAATCGTCAACGTTCAGGCCGTTCTCTGGCTGCAAAAAGGGAGCGAAGCGGCAGAAATGCTCACCACCTGCGCGAAGCTGTGGGTGATGGTGTATGCCCTGCTCTCCTTCTTCTCGCTGCTGGACGTCATATTCAATCTTTCGCAGAAAATGGCGACCGCCTCACAGCTGCCGCTGAAAGGGATCTTCCAGGGCATCAAGCTGGTGAGCGCGATTCTGGTGGGGATCTTAATTATCTCTCTGCTGATCGGTCAGTCACCGGCCATTTTGATTAGCGGCCTGGGTGCTATGGCCGCCGTTCTGATGCTGGTCTTTAAAGACCCGATACTGGGACTGGTCGCCGGGATCCAGCTTTCCGCCAACGACATGCTCAAGCTTGGCGACTGGCTGGAGATGCCGAAATACGGTGCCAACGGCACGGTTACGGACATCGGCCTGACCACCGTTAAAGTGCGCAACTTCGATAACACCATCACCACGATCCCAACGTGGGCGCTGGTCTCTGACGCCTTTATCAACTGGAGCGGCATGTCGGCCTCCGGCGGCCGACGCATTAAGCGCAGCCTGAATATCGATACCACCAGCATTCACTTCCTGGACGAGCAGGAGCAGCAGAAGCTGATTCAGGCGAAACTGCTCAAGCCCTATCTGGCCGCGCGACATGAGGAAATTAGCCTGTGGAATCAGAAAAATGGCGAAGGTGAATCGGTATTAGACCTGCGCAAAATGACAAATATTGGTACCTTCCGCGCCTACCTGAATGAATATCTGCGTAACCACCCGCGCATTCGCAAAGATATGACGTTAATGGTGCGTCAGCTGGCACCGGATGCCAACGGCCTGCCGATTGAAATATACGCTTTCACCAACACGGTGATCTGGGCAGAATATGAGGAGATTCAGGCTGACATCTTCGATCATATTTTTGCGGTGGTGGAGGAGTTTGGTTTGCGTATTCATCAGTCACCTACCGGGAACGATATTCGCTCCCTGGCAGGGGTTATAGCGCAATAATCAGGTACTGGCGCGGGAAATAAAGCGCCAGTCCATCATCACTCTTTCCGTGGGCGCCTCGGGGTTGTCGATTTTATTTAAGAGCAGGTCGACCGCCTTGCGCCCGATATCCCGCGACGGCTGTTCGATGGTGGTCAGCGAAATCATGTCCGCCAGCTCGGTGCCGTCAAATCCCACAACAGCAATATCCTCCGGCACCCGCAGCCCGGCCTGCTGAATGGCGCGCAGCGCGCCCGCCGCCAGCGTATCGGAGACGGCAAACACCGCATCCGGTGGATTATCCTGCAACAGATTTTGCATCGCCACCATCCCGGCGCGGAAGCTAAGATCGCTGGCGTATTCAACCGCCTGATACTCCAGATCTTTGAGGTGGATCACGCTCTTATAGCCGCGCTCGCGCAGACGGGCATATTTATAGCTCAGGTCGTGGTTGATCATCGCGATGCGTTTGCGTCCACCGTCGGCAAGCTGGCTGACGGCATGCTGCGACGCATCAACGTCGTTAATCCCCACGCAGGAAACCGCGCCGGCATCGGCATATTCGGCACACTGCACCCACGGTGCGGAGCCAATCAGCGCGGCCAGTTCCGGCAGCTTTGAGAAAGCGTCCATGGTGATAATGCCGTCGACGATTTTGCCCGACAGCAGGCTTAAGCCCGAACGGGAACGTTCGATGTCCGACCCGGAGTTACACAGCAGGATCCGATAGCCGTTTATCTCCGCCTCTTCTTCAATGCCCTTCACCACTTCGGCGCAGAACGGGTTGGCAATGTTTGAGACCATCACCAGGATCATATAGCTCCGGGCAGTACGTAACTGACGGGCCAGTAAATTAGGCTGGTAGTTGCTCTCTTTGATGGCCTGCAGGACGCGCTCGCGGTTTTTTGCCTTCACGGTGTCGCTGTTATTGAGCACGCGGGAGACCGTTGCCACGGAGACCCCGGCCAGCTGAGCGATTTTCTGAATTGACATAGCGACGACACATCCTGCGGTTAGCGTTTTGTGCAGGCTACCATAAATTTGTTGCCCGGCGAACCGGGCAACACGTCATTGCGCCACGCGTACCCAACGCTGCTGCTGATGGCTTTTCACTATGGCATCAATGATATACATCACGTTTGCGCCATCGTGGAAGGTCGCAAACTGCGGCGCCTCCGGCATCGCTCCCGCCCGCACGGCGCGGTAGAACTGCATCATCATATTTTTAAAGGCGTCAGGCCAGCCTTCGATGTGCCCGCCGGGGAAGTGTGCGCTGCTGGCCACGTCAGGGTTCATCAGGCCTGGATCATCGGTGAGCGTCTGATTTGCCAGCGCGCGATGGCCGATCCACAGCTGTTGCGGCACCTCCTGATCCCACGCCACTGACTGCTCGCTGCCGTTAATCTCAAACGTCAGGCGATTTTTACGCCCGGCGCTCACCTGCGAGACGCTAAAGCAACCTTTGCTGCCATCGTCAAAGCGGAACAGCACTGAGCCAAAGTCTTCGGTACTGACCGGTGTGTTGGTATACGCCGCCGCCTCATCGTGGGAGAAAGTCTGATGACCGCCCATGCTGGCCTTACGCGTCGGCCAGACGATGGAGAGATCGGCCATGACCTCGGTAATGCGCCTGCCGGTCACAAATTGCACCGTATCGCACCAGTGGGAGCCGATATCCGCCACCGCGCGCGAAGCCCCGCCAAGCGCGGCATCCACCCGCCAGTTGTAGTCGGTTTCCAGCAGCATCCAGTCCTGTAAATAACTGCCGTGTGAGGCGAATAGCCGCCCGAGGCTACCCGCGCGCATCATGCTTTCCGCCTGGCGCACCATCGCAAACTGGCGATAGACAAAGCTCACGCCGTGCACCACGCCAGCCTGCTCCGCCCGCGCCACCAGGTCACGCGCCTCGTCCGACGTCATGCAGAGCGGTTTTTCAGAAAAGACATGTTTTCCCGCGCGCAGGATCTGACGGTTAATCTCCGCATGCAGATGATTGGGCATGCAGTTGTGCACCACGTGCAGGTCAGGAAGTGCGAGGAGTTCCGCCACGCTGGCGCAGGCGTGGGGCACGTTAAGCTGGCGTGCTTTTTCCTGCGCGTTGGCAAGCGTGCCGTCGCAGAGCGCCACCACCTGCACAAACCCGAGACGCCGCAGCGCCTCGATATGCGCCGGGCCGATAAACCCGCTGCCGACAATCCCGACGTTAATCATGGCTGCCCCCTGCCGCGAAGTCATCAAACGCACGCCCGGATACGGGGATGATGTGGCGGCGGATAAACTCGCTTCCCTCACTTGCGCCGGTATCACCATCTTTCAGGCAGCACTCCCACTCCAGCACCGCCCAGCCGTCATAATCGTACTGGGTCAGCTTGCTGAAAATGCCTTTGAAGCCGATCTGTCCGTCGCCGAGCGAACGGAAGCGCCCGGCGCGGTTGATCCACGGCTGGTAACCACCGTACACGCCGCTGCGCCCATTAGGACGGAACTCGGCATCTTTGACGTGGAAGGCTTTGATGCGCGCGTGGTAAATGTCGATGAAGGTCAGGTAATCCATCTGCTGTAACAGCATGTGGCTCGGGTCGTAAAGGATATTGCAGCGCGGGTGATTATCCAGAAGCGCCAGAAAACGCTCGAAGCTCACGCCGTCGTGCAAGTCTTCGCCCGGATGCAACTCAAAACAGACGTCCACGCCCTGTTCGTCAAAGGTATCCAGAATCGGTCGCCAGCGATTTGCCAGCTCCTCGAATGCCGCCTGAAAACGCTGCTCGTTATGCGGCGGCCATGGATAGAAAAACGGCCACGCCAGCGAGCCGGAGAAGGTGGCGTGCGCTTTCAGGCCGAGTCTGGCTGAGGCGACTGCCGCCTGCTTTAGCTTTTCCGTTGCCCATGCCCGGCGAGCTGCATCATTACCGCGCACGGCGGCGGGGGCGAAGTGGTCAAACGCGTCGCTGTAGACCTCGTTTACCGCCACAAGCTGCCCCTCCAGATGGGTCGACAGCTCGCTGATGACCAGCCCGTGCGCGCCCAGCTTGCCGGTAATGTCATCGCAGTAGGCCTGGCTCTCTGCCGCTTTTTCGACATCAAAAATGTGCGGATGATTGCAGGGGATCTGCACCGCTTTGTAACCCTTCGCCGCCGCCCAGCCTGCCAGTCCGTCGAGCGTGTTGAACGGCGCTTTCTCGCCAATAAATTGCGACAGAAAAATGCCCGGTCCTTTCATCGTCCTCATAGCCCCTCCTGAACATTACGCCTTGTCATCGTCATACCTGAACGTGAGAAGGAAAATCAGCGCGATCGCCGCGGCAGCCACCGCCGGGATCCACCAGAATGTCACCCATGCCTGCGGCACGGTCTGCCCGGCCACCAGACGGTTATAAAGCGCGCCGGAAATCTGAGAGCCCAGCAGCATGCCGATGCCGTAGGTGAACATGACAATCATGCTTTGCGCCTGTCCTTTCACCTTTTCACCCGCCACGCGGTCGGTGTAGATAAAGCCGACGACGAAGAAGAAATCGTAGCAGACGCCGTGCAGCAGAATCCCCAGGTACAACAGGATGCGTCCTTCCTCGCTGACGCCCAGCGCGAACATGGCATAACGCACGAACCACGCCAGCATGCCGATCAGCAGCATGACTTTCACCCCCAGACGGCGGAACAGCAGCGGAATGACCAGCATGAAGAAGATCTCTGACATCTGCCCGAAGGACATGGCGGTGCTGACGTCTGCAATACCGGCATCCGCCAGATACGAGGCGGTATAGGCGTAATAGGTGCCAAGCGGGACGGAGATCAGCATCGCGCAGACGGAGAAGACAAAGAAATGGCGGGTTTTGAGTAGCGCAAAGGCATCGGCACAAAAGAGATCGCGCACCTGCACCGGTAGCCCTTTCGCTGGCGCTGGCGTGTGCGGCAGCGTCAGGCTGTAGAGTGCGAGAAGCAGGGAGCTGGCTGCCGCCACCTGAAAAATGGTGACGCTGGACGCCACGCCGGTCACGCCGATGAAAATTCCCGCCACGATCCAGCCGATGGTGCCGAACACGCGCACCACCGGGAAAGTTTTATCCACGTTCGCCAGGCTGTGAAATGCGATGTTGTTGGTCAGCGCCAGCGTTGGCATATAGCAGAGCGTGTAACCAAACAGCAGGCCAATCAGCAGCGCGCCGTTTTCGGCAATCAGCGCCCCCGGCACAAACCAAAGGATTGCCGCGCCCGCCAGGTGCATCACCGCCATCACCTTCTGCGAGGCAAAGAAACGATCCACCAGCATGCCGAGCACAAACGGCGAGAGAATGGAGGCGATGGGCCCGGCGGAGAACGCATCGCCAATTAACAGAGACATGTTGTGCCGGGTCATCACCAGGCCAAGCGTGACTGACCAGCTACCCCAGATGAAAAACTGCAGAAACATCATCAACGACAGACGCGGCACCAGCAGCCGGTGCTGTGTTATCGCCTTTTCACTACTTTCAGTTGACACCATGATAAGCCTCACCCGGAAAAAGTAATCGATTACAAATGACAGCAAATAAAAAGTAATCGATTACAAAATAAAGATCCTGTGGATCGAAACAGAATTGGGAGGGGGGTCACGATAAAGGTCGATGTATGACAAAACGAGGCGTTCTGATTGTCACTATAGCCTACAGGCTATAAAATAATATAGCGAGGAAGCTAAAGGAGAAACGATGTGGAATGTCGAGACAACGGACAGATTTGATCAATGGTACTTCGAACAAACAACAGCATTAAAAGAAGATGTGCTAGCGATGATGCATATTCTTGCTGAGTTTGGCCCAACGCTTGGGCGGCCATACGTAGATACCGTGAAGGCTTCAGCCTATGCGAACATGAAGGAATTACGGATTCAACATGCGGGAAATCCCATCAGAGCTTTTTTTGCTTTTGATCCTGACCGTAAGGCAATTGTGCTCTGTGCTGGAGACAAAACCGGTTGCAATCAAAAACGGTTTTATAACGAAATGATTACGCTGGCTGACGTTGAGTACAGCAGACATCTGGCGGATAAGGAGGCCATATGGCAACGCTAAAAGAACTCATGGCACAACAGAGCGCGGAAAGTCAGGAGCGTATTGCGGCTAAAGTTGATGTAATACGAAGAATTGTTGCCCTGAACCAACTGCGGGAAGAGCTCAATATTTCGCAGACAGAACTGGCCGCGGCAATGGGGGTAAAACAACCCACTGTGGCAAAAATCGAACAGCTGGGAAACGATCCCCGGCTTTCAACACTCAAACGCTATGTCAGTGCGCTCGGCGGTGAAATGAGCATTGATGTGACGTTACCGAATGGGAAACGAATAGCGTTTCAGATTTGATATTGCACATTCAAAGCCGGGTAGCGGCTTCGCCTGACCCGGCCTACAAAATAATAACGGCCCAGAACATGTAGGCCCGGTAAGCGCAGCGCCACCGGGCGAAAAACGTGCTACTTTTTACGGGATAATTTAAACGCAATAAACAGGAACACCACCCACACTGGCAGCAGCATCGCTGAGAGACGCATCTCATCCATCGTGCACATCAGCACCAGAATCAGCCCCAGGAACGCGATACAGATATAGTTCCCTGCCGGGTAGAGCAGCGCTTTAAACTGCGTCTCGCGTCCCTTGCGTCGCATCGCCGCACGAAAGCGCAGGTGCGCCAGGCAGATCATGATCCAGTTCAGCAGCAGCGTGGCGACAACCAGCGCCATCAGCAGGCCAAATGCCGCTTTCGGCAGCAGGTAGTTGATCAGCACCACTAATGACGTAATCGCGCCGGAAAGGAACAAGGAATTAATCGGCACACCGCGACGGCTGACGCGGGTCAGGAACTTCGGCGCGTTCCCCTGTACGGAAAGGCCAAACAGCATACGGCTGTTGGAGTAAACGCCACTGTTATAGACCGAAAGCGACGCCACCAGAATGACGAAGTTCAGCGCCGACGCCACCACATTGCTGTTCAGATCGTGGAAAATCATCACGAACGGACTGCTGTCAGATTTCACTTCCACCCATGGATAGAGCGCCAGCAGAACCACCAGCGAGCCGATGTAAAACAGCAGAATACGGTACACCACCTGGTTGACCGCTTTTGGGATACTTTTATGCGGGTCGCGCGCTTCGGCAGCAGTAATACCAATCAGCTCCAGCCCGCCGAAGGAGAACATGATCACCGCCAGAGAGAGAACCAGTCCTTTCCAGCCGGTTGCCAGAAAGCCGCCGTGCTGCCAGAGGTTATCAATGGTTGCCCGCTCGCCGCCATGACCGGAGAACAGCAGCCACAGGCCAAAGCCGATCATCCCGATAATCGCCAGTACCTTGATCAGCGCAAACCAGAACTCGGTTTCGCCATACAGGCGCACATTGATGAGGTTAACGGCATTAATGATGATGAAAAAGGCCGCCGCCCAGATCCACGTCGGGACATCCGGGAGCCAGTACTGCATGTAGATGCCTGCGGCGGTCAGTTCGGCCATCCCCACCAGCACGAACATCACCCAGTAGTTCCAGCCGGAGAGGAAGCCTGCAAACGGGCCCCAGTATTTGTAAGCAAAGTGTGCGAAGGAGCCTGACACCGGCTCTTCAACGACCATTTCGCCGAGCTGGCGCATGATCAGGAAGGCGATAATCCCGGCGATGCCGTATCCCAGCAGTACTGCAGGGCCAGCCATTTGAATGGCGGGGCCGATGCCGAGAAACAACCCGGTACCAATCGCGCCGCCGAGGGCAATTAACTGAATATGTCGATTTTGCAAACCACGTTGCAGCGTCGGATTCTGATCCGACGAGGCTTCAGCGCTACCATGGCCTGAAGCGGATGACGCGTCTTTCACGCCCTACCCCTGTCTCTTTTTTAGAAGGGGCACGTTTTAACACTTCATGCTGGTGGTAGCAAGTTTAACGCCGGGCCAGCGCATGCGCCCGGCGGATTAACGTCACGACCCGATGATCCCGCCGTCCGCTTTGACGATCACCACCGTTGACGAACGCGGGCGTCCGTTCGGGCTGGCGTCCGGCCAGTTAGAGACGGCACGCGGATTGGCCGGGTCGGTAATGTCATCCCCGCCCTCTCCCGGATGCTGAATATTGATAAACAGCGTCCGGTTGTCCGGCGTAAACGCAATACCGGTGATTTCACACCCACGCGGGCCCGTCAGGAAACGACGAAACTCATTGCTGCCCGGAATGGTGGCCACCATCTGGTTATTGCCCATCCCCTCATACGCTTTTTTGTTGATCGTGCTGGAAGAGACGTCGGTCTGGATCCACAGAACGCCCTGATGATCGAACGACAGACCATCCGGGCTGCCGAATGCCGCCCCCTGCATAGAGCCTTTGGCCTTCGGATCGTCGCTGTCTGTGCGCCCGCCCATGACCAGAATATCCCATTTAAAGCGTGCGGCGGCAGGATCGGCCCCCTCTTCGTGCCAATGCATAATATGACCAAACACGTTATTAGCACGCGGGTTGGCGGCATCGACCGGGGCTTTCCCCTCTTTACCGCGATCGCTGTTGTTGGTGAGCGTACAGTAGACGCTGCCGCTGGCGTGCGGATCCACGGCTATCCACTCCGGGCGATCCATTTTCGTCGCCCCCACCACGTCAGCCGCCAGGCGGGTTTTAATCAGCAGATCGCCCTGGTTTTCAAAACCGTGGCTTTTATCCAGGCCATTCTGCCCGAAGATCAGCGGCAGCCAGTCGCCGCTTCCCTCTTCGTTGAACCTGGCAACATACAGCGTGCCCGAGGTCAGCAGTTGCATATTGGCCTCACGGTTCGCAGGATCGTATTTTTTGTCAGAGACGAATTTATAAATGTACTCAAACTTCTGATCGTCCCCCATATAGACCACCACGCGATTATCGGCGGAGAGCGTAACGGCGGCCCCCTCGTGCTTGAAGCGGCCAAGTGCGGTGTGCTTGCGCGGTGTGGAGGTCGGGTCGTAGGGGTCAATCTCTACCACCCAGCCGAATCGGTTAGGCTCGTTAGGCGTTTTATCGACGCTAAACCGCTCATCCACCTCGTTCCAGCGGTAAGATTCGTCGCTGTCGCTGATGCCATAGCGCTTTTCCAGCGGATTGAGATCGGTTTTTTTCACGAAAATATCCGACCAGTTCTCCTCGCAGGTGAGATAGGTGCCCCACGGCGTATGGCCGTTGGCGCAGTTTTGCATGGTGCCCAGCACGCGCTCCCCCTGCGGGTCGGCGGCGGTTTTCATCAGGGGCTGATGCCGCGCCGGGCCGGTAAGCTGCATCGGCGTATTGACGGTGATACGGCGGGCATAAGAAGACGGGCGAACCACCTCCCAGCCGCTGCCCGTTTTTTTCACTTCCACCACCGACACGCCCATCGCGTTCTGCCCCTTACGGGCTTTGTCGAGGTTCCAGTTCGCCATACCGTCCGTAAACAGCATCCCGTTATCGATGTATTCATGGTTCAGCGCCAGCAGACCATGTTCCGGGTTTTGCTCCCCCTGCGGCAGGCTAAACCACGCCATACCGTCGTGGTGCATCCCCGCCTGCACGGCCTGTTCGTCGGTCGTGTTGCTGGCATCCGGCTTAAATGCCGGCATGTGGTCTTTGATGCCCGTCGGGTCACCCCAGCGATAAAACGGGCGGGCAATATAACCTTCCGGCACCCTCACCGTATCGTCCGTGGAAACGGGAATACTGGTAAACCCAAGCGACACCGCTTTTGCCAGCGCGGACGGCTTCGATACCGCGGCAATGGCGCTATCAGGTTTGATCAAAAAGGGAAAGGAAACGGCAGCACCCGCCACGGCGCCCATCTGGAGAAAACGACGGCGGGAGAGGAAAACCTCTGCAACCTCGGAGAAAACCGGATTAGCGCTGCGGTTAGTGATGTCGTCGCGATGTTCTTTTTTAAAAACGGATTTGAGGGGTCTGCCCATAGCGGCTTCCTGTCATTGGCCAAGAGGTAAGGAGTTGGCGAACAGTGTAAGAAGCTTTTGTTACAATTTTATAACAGGATAACGGCGGGATTGGGGCGTCCCTGCCCCGGATAACGAGGTGGAACGCTTAGAACTCGTAGCCCACCGAGACCTTAAAGGTTCGCGGTTCGCCCTGAGTGATGTAGGTACCGGAATCGTCCACGCTGGCCCAGTAGTTTTCATTGGTCACGTTGTCGATGCCTGCGCGCACGGTCATCTGGTTTGCATTGTGGTTCAGCGCAAAGCGGTAGCGCATGCCCAGATCCAGCGTGGTATAGCTGTCCAGCTTTTTGCTGTTCGCGAGATCGGCATACTGCGTGCCCGAGTGGTTCACGCGTGCGGTGGCGGTCAGGCCGTCAACTGGCTTGATGTCGTACTCTGCCCCCAGCACGGCATAGAAGTTCGGCACGCCAATCGCATCGTTGCCTTGATTCACGCCGTTTTTGGTTTTGGTCAGCTCGGCCTGCAGCCAGGTGGCGCTGGCGTTCAGGCGCATCCCGAGCATGGGCTCGCCAAAAACGTTGAGCTCTACGCCACGGTTACGCTGTTCAGCGTCCAGGCCGTAGTGATTGTCATCGTCGAGGATCGCCGATGGCATTTTGATCTCAAACAGCGCCAGAGAGCCGCCCACGCGTCCAAAGTCTGCCTTCAAGCCGACTTCATTCTGTTTAGAGTGAACAATACCGGTGCTTTGACCGTAGTTGGTGGCGGTGTCCGGCGCGGTTTTTCCCGGCTGCAGCGCTTCGGTGTGGTTGGCGTAAAGGGAAATCTGCTCCCACGGTTTATAAACCACGCCGTAGGTTGGCATCCAGCGGCTACCGTCGAAGCCGTCCGCGTCGTTTTCCGCACCGGTAATTTTGTTATACCCGCGGATGACCACTTTCTGATGACGCGCCCCCGCGGTGAACAGCAGCTTGTCGTCCAGGACGCCCAGCGTATCGCTCAGCAGCCAGCCCTGAGTACGGGTGCGCCCGCTGGTTAGCGGATCGCTGTATTTGCCACCTGATCCATTGAAGTTGGAGCTGTCCGGCATATCAACGCCGGTGTTGTGGTAGATGTTGGTGGTCGGGTTATCCTTCGTCGCCGACATTTTCCACGCGATTTTTTCGTTTTTGGTCGTCGCCGAGTAGCCGACGTTCACCTTGTGCGACACAAAGCCGGTATTGAAATTCCCGCGAATGCCCGCCATCCCGCTAACGGAATCGCTAATGCGGTTAGTATCCAGACGGCTGACCGTGGCTTTGCCGCTTTTGTCCAGCAGCTTCGGCGCGCTGTAGATCCCTTCTTCGTGCGCATGCTGCGCGCCCAGGCCGGTATAGGCGGTCCAGTTATCGGTGATGTCGTATTCGCTGCGCCACATCCCAAATTCGTTTTCGATGTCGCTGTAGGCCCACTTCTGCGAGAAGTTACGATCGTTTTTCGGCGGTTCAGGCACGAAATCCACCGCCGAGATGTTGACGCTGGTCGGGCTGCCGTGGAAGGTTTTCTTTTGATAGCCCAGATCCAGCGAGGTGCGGACGTTGTCGCCGTTGTAATCAAGACCGGTGGAGAGCAGCGTGGTGCGGCGACGGTCGTTTGGTACGCCGGTTTCCCCTTCACGGTGGACCAGGTTCACGCGCGCGCCGAACTGGTCGCTGTCGCCAAAGCGACGGCCTGCATCTAGGGTGGTGCCAAACTGCGAATCTGAGGTGTAATCCACGCCCACTTTTGCCTGCGGGGTATCGCCCGCATGTTTCGGCTCAAGATTGATCATCCCGCCCACGCCAGAGCTTGCCGCGCCATTCATCAGCGCGTTGGCGCCTTTGAAGATCTCAATACGGTCAACCATCTGCGCATCCACCACCTGACGCGGCAGTACGCCGGACAGCCCGCCAAACGTCATGTCGTCGCCGTCAAACTTCAGGCCGCGAATGCGGTAGGTTTCCGCGCTGTTACCGTACCCCTGAACGTACTGCACGCCCGCATCGTTGGCGACCACGTCAGCGATGGTTTTCGCCTGCTGATCTTCCACCAGCTTCGAGGTGTAGCTGATGATGTTAAACGGCACGTCCATGGCGTTCTGCTGGCCCAGCATCCCCATGCGCCCGCCGTTCGCCACCTGCCCGTCAAGAAAGGCCGGTACCAGCTGGTCGCCGCCGGGTTTAAAGTCGCTGGCAGGTGCAGCCTGCACAACAAGGGTATCTTCTTTTTTATCATCCGCCGCCTGGACGGAATGTGTCACCGCCCCAATGGCGAGCGCCAGCAGCGTTTTGTGTATTTTGGTGTTGTCCATCGTTAACTCATTTGAAAGTGCGCGAAAAAATGACCCGTTGTCGGGCCTTAGAATGTATTAACAGCAATGCAAATGAGAACTATACGCATTATGTATGCATTGGCAAGCGTCACGCGTTCATGAAGGGAGGTAATGAGGACGATGGGGAACAACCACCCCCTTTAGGGGTGGTTACGATTATAAAACGCGCGCAGTGCCCGTCACATCAATGCGTACCGCCGCGCCCGGGTGCCAGCCCGGCTGACTGACGGTCCTGAGGATAACGGGCTGTTCATGCCCCGCTAATCCCAGCGTCAGCGTAGACAGCTGACCGGTGAAGTCGACATCAAGAATGGAGACCGGGCTTTCATGAGGCGCACATGCCGTCACGCGCAATTGTTCAGGACGCATCATTACCCGGCCCTCTCCTGTTGCATGCGGATTGTCCGTCGGCACCTCGCCCAGTGCACACACGGCGTAACCGCCAGCGAGCTGAGCAGGCAGGATCACGGCATCGCCAAGAAACAGCGCCGTCTCTTCGTCAACGGGACGGGTGTAGACGTCATAAGGCGTTCCCACCTGCGTGAAGCGGCCAGAACGCATCACGGCAACCTGCGTGGCAAAAGACAACGCTTCGTTCTGATCGTGGGTGACCAGAATTGAGGCCACGCCCGCTTCCGCCAGCAGATCGGCCGTTGCTTTACGCGTCATGGCGCGCAAGCCGGTATCCAGCGCCGAGAACGGTTCATCCAGCAGCATCAGCGAAGGACGTTGCGCCAGCGCACGGGCAAGCGCCACGCGCTGCTGCTGTCCGCCGGAAATCTCATGGGGCCAGTGCGTCGCCAGCTGCCTGTCGAGAGAGACCATCTCCATCAGCACCTCAACGCGCTGGCGCTTCTCATGGCGGGTACCGTTCAGCCCCCAGGCAATGTTATCTGCCACGTTGAGATGGGGGAACAGCGCGCCCTCCTGGGGCACAAAACCGATCCCGCGCAGGTGAGCAGGAACAATATGATTTTCATCAAACAGCGTTTTTCCCTGCATGACAATGCGGCCGGTATCCGGCGTCTCAAACCCGGCGAGAATACGCAGCAGCGTGGTTTTCCCCGACCCGGAGGGGCCGACAATCGCCGTGCGGCTCCCCGGCGCAACGCTCAGGTTTAAGCTGTCGAGCACCTGCACGTCCGAAAACGATTTTGAAATGGCGGTTAATTCAAGCATGTCATAGCCCTGCAATTTTTTTCGACTGCATATAGAGAATGGCGGTCAGCGGGAGTGAGATCAGAATCATCAGCATTGCGTAGGGCGCGGCGGCCACATAATCAATTTCACTGGTCAGCGCCCAAAATCCGGTGGAGAGCGTGCGGGTTCCCAGCGGCGAGAGCAGCAGCGTGGCGGTCAATTCGTTGCTGACGCCAAGGAATACCAGCGCGGCGCCTGCCGCAGCGCCCGGTGCGGCCAGCCGCAGGGTAACGCTCCAGAGCGCTTTCGCAGGCGTGCTGCCCAGGCTGCGCGCCACGTTTTCCAGCTCCACCGGCGCTTGGGCAATCCCTGCCCGCAGGTTAATGAGCGCGCGGGGCATAAACATCAGCAGATAGGCCAGGAACAGGGTGATTTCCGTCTGATAAATGGGGCGAGCGTAATGAATAGTGACCGTGACCAGCGCCAGCGCGGTGACAATGCCCGGCAGCGAACTGGTGATATAGATGCACCCTTCCAGCATCCGGAAAATACGGTGCGGGTAGCGGATCCCAAGCCACGCGATGGGGATCACGCACGCCGTCGTCAGCAGTGCCCCACCCACGCCGAGCATCAGCGTCTGGCGCAGGGAGTGCCAGAGGTCGGCGTTCATCCAGTTTTGTACGCCGCCGAGCCAAATCCAGCGGCACAGGACAAGTAACGGCACGCCCAGCGCCAGAATGACCAGCGCGAGGAAAAACAGCTGTCCCAGCGCAGCCGCCGCAGGCTTCAGCGGCCAGCGTTTCTGTTCACGTGCCGCGCCCGCGCCAATGCGTGCATAGCGCGCTTTCCCGCGCGTCACGCCTTCCAGCACTAAGATCGCCAGGCAGCATAAGGCCAATACGCCCGCCAGCATGTTCGCTGCCGGGCCGCTGAAGGTGGACTGAAACTGGTCATAGATGGCCGTTGTGAAGGTATCAAAACGGATCATCACGTACAGACCGTATTCCGCCAGCAGGTGCAGCGCCACCAGCAGCGCGCCGCCGCAGATAGCCAGTTTTAGCTGCGGCAGCACCACGCGGAAAAAGACCCGCCACGGCGGGGTGCCGAGCGAGGCGGCCACATCTTCCAGCGTCGGGTCAAGACGACGCAGCACCGCCGCAACCGGCATATAAATAAACGGATAGTAAGCTAAAACGGAGAGGAACACGCCCGCGGAAAGGCCATGCATCGAGGGAACCACGCTCACCCAGGCATAGCTTTGCACAAACGCGGGGATCGCCAGTGGGGCGACCGCCAGCGCGGACCAGATCCCTCGCCCGGCAAGCTGCGTGCGCTCCGTGAGCCAGGCGATCGCCACGCCCGTCACGATACACAGCGGTACCGCCAGCGCCGTCAGCCACAGCGTGTTGCTGAGCAGCTCAGCAACACGTGGGCGAAATACCAGCGCCCTAATCGTTTCCCAGCCCGTCTCAACGCCTATGGCAATGATAAAACCCAGGGGCAGAAGTGCCAGTAAAGAAAAAAGGACAGCTAACGCTACCATCGGCAGTGCAGGACGCCTGCGGCCAGGCTCCCGCACGCTGTTTTTGCCGAGGTCGAGACTCAGACCAGACATAAGACCTTCACTTCACTCTCAGGATCACAGCAGACCGGCTTGCGTCATCAGCTCGATAACTTTTTTACTGTTGAGCGTTGAAGGTTCAACTTTCGGTGCATCCAGATCGTTCAGCGGGACCAGTTTCGGGTTAGAGGCCGCGTTCACGCCCACCGCATATTCAAAGGCATTGTTGGTGCGCAGGCTTTCCTGGCCCTCTTTACCGGTAATGTATTTGATGAACGCCTGGGCCTGCGCTTTGTGTTTACTGGACGCCAGCACGCCACCACCGGAAAGGCTGACGAACGCGCCCGGATCCTGGTGTTTGAAGTAGTAGAGTTTGGTGTTTTTGCTGTTCTCACCCGTTTTGGACTGATCGACAAAACGGTAGTAGTGATAAATCACCCCGCCATCAATCTGGCCGGCGTTGACGGCTTTCATCACGGTGCTGTTGCCTTTATAGGCCACGAAATTAGCTTTCATCGCCTTCAGCCATTCCAGCGTGGCTTTTTCGCCTTTAAGCGCCAGCATTGCGCTCACGATGGCCTGGAAATCCGCGCCTGACGGTGATGCCGCCCAGCGGCCTTTCCACTCGGGTTTGGCCAGATCCATCAGCGACTTAGGCAGCTGCTGTTCGCTCAGTTTTGCCGGGTTATAGACGAATACGGTGCTGCGGGCGGCAATGCCGATCCAGCGGCCATGCGCCGGGCGGTACTCTGCCGGTACCTGCTTCAGGGTGTCTGCATCCAGCGGGGCAAACAGGTTAGCGTTATCCACCAGTACCATGGACGGCGAGTTTTCCGTCAGAAATACGTCTGCAGGTGATGCGCTGCCTTCCTGAACCAGCTGGTTACCCAGCTCGCTGTCATCGCCGTTACGCAGCGTGACCTTAATGCCGGTCTCTTTGGTAAAACCGTCAACCCACGACTTCACCAGGTTTTCATGCTGCGCGTTGTATACCACAATGCCTTCGCTGTTATCGGCGGCAACGGATTGTGTGGAAAGGAAAAGCGATGATGACAACAAGGCAAGCGAGAAGCAGGACAGCAGGCGAGAATTCATGAACATATCCTTAATAGAGCAACGGGAATAATGACGCATAGCGTTGTGGGACAGGATTAAAGCATACAAAAACGCTAATGATAATTAGTATCAATCCAGTTTAAGCGTAAAAGTGTAAAATTTCTTTTTTGCGGGGAGTGAAGTGATAAAAATCCAGATTTAAAAAACGGATTAATTAAAGATTAAGAAAACCTTAAGACAACACACTACAAAATATCATTAGCCTTCTATTTATTACGTCGTTATTTATCTGACAATTTAAGAATAAAAAACGTTCACCACTTCCGCCGTGAAAATATGATTCCCTTCTTAGCGTTGTCCTTATTATTACCTCAGGTAATTTTTACCGGCAGCGTCTCCAGCGTTCTCAGAATCAGGCTTCGCGTCGACCATTTAGCCTCACCGTCGAGAGAGAGCGTCCCGCGCTCGCATAAAGCCATGGCAAGGGTTTCAGCCTGACACTGCGCCAGCAGTTGTCCAATACACTGGTGCACGCCTGCGCCAAATCCCAGCTGACGTTGGGCATTCTTGCGGCCAGGAATAAAACGCCACGCCTCTTCAAATACGCTTTCATCGCGATTTGCAGAACCAAGGCATACTAAGATGTTATCCCCCGCTTTAAGTTCGCGTCCCAGAAATTGCACGGGAGCCACTACCTTTCGCCTGCCCATCTGCAACGGAGACTCAAAGCGCATGGTTTCACTGACGACATCTTTCATCCGCAGCGTGTTATTTCTGACGCACGCCTGTAATTCAGGATGTTGTGCCAGCATATACACCAGGTTTCCGGTTAACGCTTCGCTGGTTTCACTCCCGCCGATCAGCATAGTGACGCAGTCTGTGCTAAACCGCGTTGCAAGCGCATCCCGATCGCCGCCATATCCTTTCAGGAGGCTGCGATAAAAAAGCGAGTCGTAACCCTGGCTGTGTGCCTGCGCGAGTTGGCGAAAACTGTCATCCAGACGGGAAAGCGCCACGATCAGCCGCTGTAATCCCTCTCGATCAATTGCGCTGGGGTCCAGCAACAGCCTGATGGCACTTTTCTCTTGTTCAACCACCTCCTGCTGCGCTTCCGGCAGGTTGAGCCAGGCGGTGAACAGCTTCCCCCAGAGCGGGGCAGCAATCTGGCGAATGCCGTCAAACGTGCCGGTGGTGGTTAACTCTGCCACCAACGTATGTGACTCGTCAGAAATCAACTGGGTTAACGCAGCCCAGGATTCGCCGGTAAACAGAGCTTGCAGCGCCTGACGGTGCGCGCGATGCACATTCCCGTCTTCAAACAGCACAATGCCGTAGAGAAGATCGCGTATGGGGGGCGAGAGGCTGAAGCACTCTTTTTCCATTTCGCTATGCACATCTTCAGGTATACCCGAGGAGACGAATGCTCGCTCTTTAAGCGTCTGATAAACATCCTGATAGCGGGTAAGCACCCACGTTTTGCCGATTCGCGCTACAGGCTGGTGGTTTCGCATGTGGTGGTAGACGTTATGAAGATTTTCCTGAAAGACAGGTGAGGCAGGATTAAACCGAAGTGCTTTTTCAACATATGCCACGGGTGAGCCCTCATCGCAGGATTAATCACCTTTCAGTAAAGCAGGGATATGTTGCAGTTCAAATATAGAAAAAAGGGGGGATCATTGGCACGCCCTGTAGGATTCTAGCCTACTACATATGGTTTAGAAGAACGCACGGTTCGATTTAACTCAATGTTATATAATTATCTTTGCTGCATTCGCGCCGTTTTTTTGTCATTAAGTGTCGTTACATGTTTCTGCGTTGCGTTATGGTTCATCAATGCATGACACATTTATTAAACAGAGGGTACACAGTATGCCTCATGGCATGGCTGTGTAATTTGATTCCTGCATCACCGGGTAACCTTCAAACTCACCTGTTCGTGTATCGTTGGTGAGATACGTTATCACTCCGAATACCCCATCCAGACTCGTTCCGTCATCGTGAACCGGAATCTCATCACGTCTACCCGCCTGCAAATCCTCCAGGTGCGGTTTTGGCGATTTGCGGTATCGCTTTATCCTCAACTCACCTGCCATGCTTTGTACCAACAATGATCCGTCGCACACTCAATGAGATATCCACTTCCAGAACAACTCCGCTCAAGCCTCCTTCGCAGTGATGCGTTGCACCAGCTCTCATCAGATATGTCGATGACGATCTGGTTATGATGCGCTTGTCGAACGACATGCGCTTCTCTGCATAGTCTTGCGCTGGCGGTGGAAGCCCCATGATACGCCTCCAATAATTACTGGATGCATGAACAGAATGAATGATTGATGCAGTTGAGCAAGCGTTGAGATGAGAGGAATCCCCAAGTCATGCTAGATTCAAAAAAATTTAGTTTTTAAGCTCCACCTTAATCGATGTCACCAACTAGACAGCAAGAAAACGCCATGACCGTCGATTTCAGACTCTCTCAATGCTAGACTCTTCGCCATTCTAAAGTTCAAATGACTTTGAAGTGACATGGCGAATAATAGATTAATAGTTGATATTATAAAGGTATATAAATAATGGACGTCACTTACACAATTAGCATGGCGCTTTTTAGCCTTATTATTGCGCTTTTAATTTTCAGTCTCCCTGTTTTCAGGTTTATTGATGAAGAAACCGAAGCGGTTCGTTCCAATAGTCTTGATGGCATGCGGTTTTTATTGGCATCATTTGTTATTCTCCATCATCTTGATTGTTTGCATTCTTATATTACAAAGGGCATGTGGTCACCAAGTTCTTTATGGCTCACATACATGGGTAAATACGGCGTTGCGCTTTTTTTCATGACTACGGCATATCTCTTTTGGGGAAAGGTGAGAAATAAGGAAACCGTAGACTGGGTAGACCTTTATAAGAAGAGATTTTTAAGAATCGTTCCGCTAGCAACTGCATGCTCTTTTGCTGGATTGGTTTTGTTGTTTTCATTAACAGATCATGACCCTATTACATTGGATACAGTTTCAAAAACAATGTCATGGTTCGATGGTGGCCTCTGGAATAGCAAGCCTAATGTGACTGACTTTAATAAATCATGGATGGCACTGGCTGGTGTAACGTGGACGTTGAGGTGGGAATGGATGTTCTACTTTTCACTGCCTTTACTTTTTATTCTTAAAAAGTGGTCTATGGAGTTAACCATAGTCCTTTTTGCGTTTTCTGTATATTTATTGCCTGGCTTTACAAGAGATGCATATCTATGGTCATATTTTTTCGCCGGGATGCTTTGCAGGGAACTTAAGGACAAAATAATTATCTCCAGACTGCATGCAAACATACTTTTAGTGGCTACAGTTCTGATTACTGGCTTTGCACAGCCAGACCTGTTCAGGTCTCCGGAAAAGTTTTTTTTATGCGTAATATTTTTCTCTGTAATCTCCGGTGCCGACATATTCGGGTTACTGGCAACTAAGGCTGCAAAGAGACTTGGTGCTGTTAGCTATAGCCTGTACTTAACCCAGGGATTGATACTTTTCCCTTTAAGTCAAGTAATTAGTAAGGATGATGTTTCGCATACTGACTACAAGGTCATCACATTATTTGTTTCAGCATACATATCAATTTGCCTGCTATCCTCTTTCACCTACCATTTTGTGGAGAGGCCATTCATCAAATCGAAAAAAGCATCATTATACAAAACTAATACTGCTTCATAATTTATGGCGACCTGATGCGGTCGCCTTTTTTATTCTCTCGTAATGCCAAACTCGCTCTATCTGCAGACATTGCCATATTGACAGCCCAACCTTTGACGTTCCAAATAACCGGTAGTTGCCATCAATCCCGCATAGAAGATCGATAGTTAACCCCCTGTTCCTGATACTCCATGACTGGTGAGGAAAAGCCCCTTCAGAAAAACCTCACCATGTTATGCATGATCCAGTAACTGTTATCGCTTTAGTCTGTTGTCTTATCGGCCAAGTCGGGAGAGGGGGTAACGCTCTATCCAAGACTTAGCTCCGCTGCAGGTAAAATGCCAGTTGAACTCCCGTAACTGTTCAATGACGCGGTCTGAACTCAAGTAACTATGGGTGAGATGAATGCGCGCAACGAAAGAGGTGCTCACCTCTGCTGTGCGTGGCATGAATATCATACAAACAACTGTATCCATACACAGCCTCACTAAATAATAGGGTCGATCATGCTTCGCAGTGGTGTTAAAATCCTCGCCTTTCAGAATTAACTGATTTCTAAAATGGTAAAACTGTTTACTCGCTATGTTTCAGTGGGCGTGGTCAACACTGCTCTTCACTGGTTGTGTTTCGGTGCGCTTATGCATTTCCTCGATGCTAACCAGACCGTTGCGAACGTCGTTGCTTTCTGTATTGCGGTAACTTTCAGTTTTTTTGCGAATGCAAAATGGACGTTCAAGGCTCAGGCCACTTCTGCGCGTTACATCGCGTTCATCGTTTTCATGGGCGTTATGGCTGGCGTGACAGGATATATCGCGGATTTAATCGGCGCTCCACCTGTCGTTACCCTTGTCGCCTTTTCCGGATTCAGTCTTGTAGCCGGTTTTTTATACTCACGGTTCATTGTCTTTAGGGATGCGAAATGAAAATTTCTCTGGTCGTTCCTGTATTTAATGAAGAGGAAGCAATTCCGATCTTCTATAAAACAGTGCGCGAATTTGAAGATCTGCAACAACACGAAGTCGAGATAGTCTTTATCAATGACGGCAGTAAAGACGCCACAGAATCAATCATAAACGCGCTTGCTGTAGCTGACCCGCTTGTAATACCACTTTCCTTCACCCGCAACTTTGGAAAAGAGCCTGCGTTATTTGCGGGTCTTGACCATGCGACCGGTGACGCGATTATCCCGATTGACGTGGACTTGCAAGACCCGATTGAGGTTATTCCATACCTGATAGAGAAATGGCAAGCAGGGGCAGATATGGTTTTGGCTAAGGAAGGTGCGAATAAGCAGGTCATTTCTTCCCAAGCTGACTCGCTGATTAAAATTTCGCGGATCTGGGCCGATTTTTTTCCCGCAAACACATCGAATCAGCCTATTTAGGCTATTTTTTCCACCATTTCTGGCGTTATTTCCGGTTTTTACTGAGATCTCTCCCACTGACGTATCATTTGGTCCACCCGAAACAGGTTGGCCAGGGTGAATAACATCGCCAGTTGGTTATCGTTTTTCAGCAGCCCTTTGTATCTGGCTTTCACGAAGCCGAACTGCCGCTTGATGATGCGAAACGGGTGCTCCACCCTGGCACGGATGCTGGCTTTCATGTATTCGATGTTGATGGCCGTTTTGTTCTTGCGCGGATGCTGCTTCAAGGTTTTTACCTTGCCGGGACGCTCGGCGATCAGCCAGTCCACATCCACCTCGGCCAGCTCCTCGCGCTGTGGCGCTCCTTGGTAGCCGGCATCGGCTGAGACAAATTGCTCCTCTCCATGAAGCAGATTACCCAGCTGATTGAGGTCATGCTCGTTGGCCGCGGTGGTGACCAGGCTGTGGGTCAGGCCACTCTTGGCATCGACACCAATGTGGGCCTTCATGCCAAAGTGCCACTGATTGCCTTTCTTGGTCTGATGCATCTCCGGATCGCGTTGCTGCTCTTTGTTCTTGGTAGAGCTGGGTGCCTCAATGATGGTGGCATCCACCAAAGTGCCTTGGGTCATCATGACGCCTGCTTCGGCCAGCCAGCGATTGATGGTCTTGAACAATTGACGGGCCAGTTGATGCTGCTCGAGCAGGTGGCGGAAATTCATGATGGTGGTGCGATCCGGCAGGGCGCTATCCAGGGATAATCGGGCAAACAGGCGCATGGAGGCGATTTCGTACAGGGCATCTTCCATGGCACCGTCGCTCAGGTTGTACCAATGCTGCATGCAGTGAATACGCAGCATGGTCTCCAGCGGATAGGGCCGTCGGCCATTGCCCGCCTTGGGATAAAACGGCTCGATGACAGCGGTCATATTCTGCCATGGCAGAATCTGCTCCATGCGGGAGAGGAAAATCTCTTTTCGGGTCTGACGGCGCTTAGTGCTGAATTCACTATCGGCGAAGGTGAGTTGATGGCTCATGATGTCCCTCTGGGATGCGCTCCGGATGAATATGATGATCTCATATCAGGAACTTGTTCGCACCTTCCCTAAGAGAACAGACCGCTCTGCGGATGGACGACTCAAGCGCAAGACTGCTGAATGGTTCTATAAACTGCACAACAAAATAAGCAATCCGCAGATCGAGGAAAACGTTGGCGACTACCGTCTGATGTCTCGAGATGTAGTTGAAAACATTAAGCAAATGCAAGAACGCAATCTTTTCATGAAAGGCATTTTGAGCTGGGTTGGCGGCCGCACTGATGTTGTTGAATATGCTCGTGCTGAACGTGTTGCTGGGGATTCTAAGTTCAATGGTTGGAAGCTGTGGAATCTTGCATTGGAGGGTATAACCAGTTTCTCAACTTTCCCTCTGCGCATGTGGACTTACATTGGTTTATTCGTTGCTGGTATGGCCTTCATCTATGGCGCATGTATGATCGTCGACACGTTAGCATTCGGCAATCCGGTTCGCGGCTATCCATCAATGCTGGTTTCAATACTTTTCCTGGGCGGAATTCAGTTGATAGGTATAGGCGTACTTGGCGAGTATATCGGCAGGATATATGTTGAAGTTAAGGGAAGACCTCGTTACATCATCAAAAACGAACTTAAGGATAATCGGAAGGACGATAAATGATTAGTCATGCTTAGGAAAAAAAAACTCATTTTGAATGGATGCTATTCACATTTGTTTTCGGGTAATGGTGCCAACTTACTGATTTAGTGTACGATGGTGTTTTTGAGGTGCTCCCGTGGCTTCCATCTCCATCAGTTGTCCCTCCTGCTCAGCTACTGAAGGCGTGGTGCGTAACGGTAAAAGTACTGCCGGACATCAGCGCTATCTCTGCTCTCACTGCCGTAAAACATGGCAGCTACAGTTCACTTACACCGCCTCTCAGCCCGGTACACACCAGAAAATCATTGATATGGCCATGAATGGTGTTGGATGCCGGGCAACCGCCCGCATTATGGGCGTTGGCCTCAACACGATTTTACGTCACTTAAAAAACTCAGGCCGCAGTCGGTAACCTCGCGCATACAGCCGGGCAGTGATGTGATTGTCTGCGCTGAAATGGACGAACAGTGGGGCTACGTCGGTGCTAAATCACGTCAGCGCTGGCTGTTTTACGCGTATGACAGGATACGGAGGACGGTTGTGGCGCACGTCTTCGGTGAACGCACTCTGGCCACACTGGAGCGTCTTCTGAGCCTGCTGTCGGCCTTTGAGGTCGTGGTATGGATGACGGATGGCTGGCCGCTGTATGAATCCCGCCTGAAGGGAAAGCTGCACGTAATCAGCAAGCGTTACACTCAGCGAATTGAGCGGCATAACCTGAATCTGAGACAACATCTGGCAAGGCTGGGACGGAAGTCACTGTCGTTCTCAAAATCGGTGGAGCTGCATGACAAGGTCATCGGGCATTATCTGAACATAAAACACTATCAGTAAGTTGGAGTCATTACCAAGCTCAAGGTAGGTATTAGGGAAGGTGCGAACAAGTTCCTGATATGAGATCATCATATTCATCCGGAGCGCATCCCAGAGGGACATCATGAGCCATCAACTCACCTTCGCCGATAGTGAATTCAGCACTAAGCGCCGTCAGACCCGAAAAGAGATTTTCCTCTCCCGCATGGAGCAGATTCTGCCATGGCAGAATATGACCGCTGTCATCGAGCCGTTTTATCCCAAGGCGGGCAATGGCCGACGGCCCTATCCGCTGGAGACCATGCTGCGTATTCACTGCATGCAGCATTGGTACAACCTGAGCGACGGTGCCATGGAAGATGCCCTGTACGAAATCGCCTCCATGCGCCTGTTTGCCCGATTATCCCTGGATAGCGCCCTGCCGGATCGCACCACCATCATGAATTTCCGCCACCTGCTCGAGCAGCATCAACTGGCCCGTCAATTGTTCAAGACCATCAATCGCTGGCTGGCCGAAGCAGGCGTCATGATGACCCAAGGCACTTTGGTGGATGCCACCATCATTGAGGCACCCAGCTCTACCAGGAACAAAGAGCAGCAACGCGATCCGGAGATGCATCAGACCAAGAAAGGCAATCAGTGGCACTTTGGCATGAAGGCCCACATTGGTGTCGATGCCAAGAGTGGCCTGACCCACAGCCTGGTCACCACCGCGGCCAACGAGCATGACCTCAATCAGCTGGGTAATCTGCTTCATGGAGAGGAGCAATTTGTCTCAGCCGATGCCGGCTACCAAGGAGCGCCACAGCGCGAGGAGCTGGCCGAGGTGGATGTGGACTGGCTGATCGCCGAGCGTCCCGGCAAGGTAAAAACCTTGAAGCAGCATCCGCGCAAGAACAAAACGGCCATCAACATCGAATACATGAAAGCCAGCATCCGTGCCAGGGTGGAGCACCCGTTTCGCATCATCAAGCGGCAGTTCGGCTTCGTGAAAGCCAGATACAAAGGGCTGCTGAAAAACGATAACCAACTGGCGATGTTATTCACCCTGGCCAACCTGTTTCGGGTGGACCAAATGATACGTCAGTGGGAGAGATCTCAGTAAAAACCGGAAATAACGCCAGAAATGGTGGAAAAAATAGCCTAAATAGGCTGATTCGATGTGTTTGCGGGAAAAAAATCGGCCCAGATCCGCGAAATTTTAATCAGCGAGTCAGCTTGGGAAGAAATGACCTGCTTATTCGCACCTTCCTTAGTTCACCCCAAGCTATCAACGCGGCATTAAAAATTTGACTCCGGTAATACGCAAAATGCCAGTGGACGACAATAGCGCCTAGCGCATTGGCTGGATAAAGCGGGCATTGAGGACTTGCGATTTCACGATCTGCGGCATACCTGGGCGAGCGGGTTAATTCAGCCCAGCGTGCCGCTGTCCTTTTTCAGGAAATGGGGGGCTGGGGGTCGATCGAAATGGTCCCTCGAAATGCCCACCTTGCACCTAACCATTTATGCGAACATGCACGGAAAATAGCTGCCAATTTTAGCGACCATGACACAAATACGACACAAGGAGAAAATCAGGCTGGCTCGAAACTGGCTTAGCTTACTAATATCGAATGGCACGCCCTGTAGGATTCGAACCTACGACCTACGGCTTAGAAGGCCGTTGCTCTATCCAACTGAGCTAAGGGCGCACTGAGAAGAGTGAACTTCGCGGCGGTGAAACGCGAAGAATTATACGGTCAATGGCAGGTGAGTCAATGCCTTTTCCGCTTTCAGAGGCAATTACCGCTAGCCGATTGTAAATACGGCTATTTTCTCAACATTTCTCGCTGTTTCACTTTAAAATTTAGCGCTGCGAAAAGGCTTAGTTGCATTTAAGTAACGCCTGCTGTTTTCCTGAACGTCAGCTCGTCACACTAGAGCGAGGTATCCCGGCCGCCTGGAGGCTGACAGACAACAGGACAATGGAGTGACAGCGCAAAACCCGTTCGATACGCCCCCCCGATTACAGTCTATTTCTCAGGACATCGTCGGCATCAAACTGGAGCCTATCGTCGCCCTCAACGCCCGGCGCCGGGTCGGCGTGGAGGTCCTGAGCGTCTTGTCCGACACCGAGCATAGCGAGGACTTCTTCCGCCATCAGTCGGCAGACGCCTCTTTGACGCTGCTTGAAGCGCAGCTGGCCGCATTAAAAAATACCCCGCATGGCAATAATCTTTTTATTAATCTGCCGATAACCGTGTTGACAGCACCTGCGCCTTTTGCGCGGCTCATCAATATGAAAACCGCGCCGCTGAATATTGAGATTGTCGACCTCCCTCTCTTTCTGGCGTTCTCCGCCGCACAGAAGCAGAGCGTCGTTAACAACCTGCGGCAACTTCAGGAACGGGGACACACTATCTGGCTGGATGATATCGACGAAACTATCATTCAGCCGTTTTTATTTTGTCGATTACCGTTGAACGGCATCAAAATCGATAAGAACGCATTCTGGCGTTTACGCGCCACACCTGCACTGAGGAAACTGGTTTCACTTTGCTTTCAGCTGGCCGGAAGCGTACTCATCGAAGGTATTGAGACTGAACGCGATCGTATCTGGGCACTGCAGGCAGGTGCCGATCTCGGCCAGGGATATTACTGGCCGTCCTGGACATGGCCGGAGGATTAACACGCCATTTCCAGGAGGGAGGCCATGCGAATGACAGTGCGCCGTTACCGGCGGCGGCGTACAGGAAGTGATGCACTGGGATTTACGCACTCACCTTTTGCCCCCCCCTTTTTCGACCGACTCGAGTTTTTGAGCCAGTCCATCAACCAGCCCCGAAAAACCGATGCCCCGTTTATCATCCTGGTAACGGAGGACAATTTTTTGCGCTCCGGTTTTCTCAATGGGCAGTTTCCGCTAAGCAGCTGTTGCGACTTCACTTCGCTGGACGATGCGCTGGGTGCGCAGAGCCAATGGCCCTCGGCCCGTCTGGTAGTGGATATTGAAAGCCGTTCCACGGGGCTGATTGATCAGCTGGATCAGTTAAGAAGACATAGCCTGTATCCCCCCTTCCTGACGCCGTGGCTGCTGATCCGGGCTGATAATTATGACGCACGTCTCTTCTGCAAAGCGGCAGGTCCTTTTCATGTGCTCGAACGTCAGATGAACGCAGCAGGGCTTCAGCACAGCCTGATGGAACCCCGCCCCCTACAGGGCTCCGATAGAGACTGGTTCTCGCGCAACGAATGGCCCATTTTGCAGGAGCTTGCCCGTGGCAAGACGTTACGACAGATTGCCCTTCTGCAGAATCGTCCCTATAGCCGCATTATCTATCGCCTCAGCTGCATCCTGATGAAGCTCGGGCTGAGCCATCGCCAGGAATTGTTACACCTTCTTAATAACCTCTCAGACTGCTCGTTTTAACTCACGTCCTAACCCCTTATTTCCTAAAGCGCTTTAAGAATTTACTTACCCATTATGTTAATTTAATGTTAAATATTAACAATAAAGTCGATTTTATAACTATTCCTAATTTATGGCCTTGAACCATGTGAAATGTCACAGATTGAATCAACTGCAGCACTTTCCTCCATCCGTTAAGTGAATGCAGAAGGCGTTAACGAGATGATAATGATGTAAAAACAAGCAGCTTCCCTTTACTCACCAGGAGCGGGAAGCGAAGCTGGCAGCACGTTCTCCTGTACGATGATGGAGCGACGTTGATATCGCTTAAGGACTTTCAGATGAAGGTCTGAGGCCCTGAGAGGGCACTTTTTCGCCTCCTCTTCTCAAGATCCTGCCTGAAATCGAGACGCCATTTCATTAACATTTTTGCAACATAAAGAGACATCTGTTATTTTTTGTTATTACATAAAGATGAAAAGATGCGGTAAATGGGATACCAGGATAATTCCGCTATATTTAAAAAGGAGGCCATTCAGATCCAGAAGATAATACAAACCAATAAGCGGAACGTAATTTACAGGGTTTTCGGAAAAAACTTACCCTGTATAATAAGATGCGTATCAAAATTGAATAAGAAAAACCTTTTTGCCAACACCAGCCAAATGAGACGACCGCGCTGAGGCAGGGTTCTTTTCATTACGTAAACAGGGATGCTTTCGCTCTTTCCAGGGAAATACTACGGTATAGGGATCTGCTCATTATATCCTTCCGGCATTTCGAGAGTTTTACAAAACTCTACATAACGCTTTTAACAATCTGAGGCATTAAAAATGAAACCGGCATCCGTTATCATTATGGACGAACATCCTATCGTCAGAATGTCGATAGAAGTCCTGCTACAGAAAAATAAGAATATCATCGTCAAGCTTAAGTCTGGCGATAGCCATGAAGTTCTTGACTGCATCCGCAATCACCCTATCGATTTGGTGATCCTTGACATTGAACTTACGGGCACAGATGCCTTTGCTTTACTTAAGAGAATCAAAAACTTAAATAAAGAGATTAAGGTTCTTTTCTTATCATCTAAATCAGAACTGTTTTACGCCGGACGTGCCATTCGCGCCGGGGCCAACGGCTTTGTCAGTAAACGAAAAGATTTGGGTGAGATCTACAACGCCGTAGAGATGATCCTGATGGGCTATTCTTTTTTCCCGTCGGAGACGCTGAATTTTATAAATCATATGGGGTCGGGAAAGGGAGAGCTGGCAGATATGCCGTTATCGAATCGCGAGGTTACGGTATTACGTTATCTGGCGAATGGGCTGTCCAATAAGGAAATTGCGGAGCAATTGCTATTAAGCAACAAGACCATTAGCGCGCACAAATCCAATATTTATTCCAAGCTGGGGGTGCAAAGCATCGTGGAATTAATTGATTACGCTAAAGCACACGAACTGCTATAACCTGAATTCACTCCCTGCAGTTTATCTGAGCTGCAGGGAGTGCGGTCAGTGCTAATTATAATTAATCATGAAGGTCGCATCAGCATCAGCCTTTCCGGGCTGAGGGTTATCGGCAGTAGCAATATAATTGGCATAAAATGACAGTGTCGCATTCCCCTGCGCATCGACCGTGACCGGCTGGCTGGCCTGCTGGAGATCCAGACGCGATTTATCCGCATCCCTGATCTCGACGGCGACGCGGCTTGCCGTGCTGGCGTCGTTCAGTGCCAGCAACCCGTTGTTGCTCCCGTCAGCTTTACCGGAAAACGTAATGGACGCGGCCCCTGGCGGACAGCCGGTCAGTTTCAGCGTAAAAGGCATGGGCTGCGTGCGGCTCCCGGTAGTGCTGAGCTGCTTCGTGGGCCAGGTGCCCAGCGTGACGGTTTTGTCACTGTCGTTCCCCTCGGCCACGCAGGTAAAATCGACGATATTGCCGTAGAGCTGAATGTTAATTTCGCCCAACGCGGTTTCCGCCTGAGCCTGTGTGCAAAGCGCAAAGAGCGCTACGGTGATAAAACGGATCCCGTTTCGCATATCGGCTCCTTAGTCGTAATCCACACGCAAATACCCGCGCGAGGTAAAGCGCCCTTCCGCGGGCTTATTGCCCGTCACGCTCACTGGCCAGACCCGGATCCCCACCTGCGCCTGCGCGCTGTCGTCCAGACGGAACGGAATTTTGCTCGTCAGGTTGTTAGGCGTTAACGGCGTACCACTCTCGTTGGCAATGATGAACCCCACATCCGGGTTATCCGATACCAGTGCGTTACTGGAGACCTTTTCAGCCTCAACGCGCATCGTCAGCATGGCATTCGCCTCTACGTTGGTGCATTTAATCGCGATGGTTTTACTCTGCGATGAAACCCCTTCCGGCTTGTTACCCGCGCCCGCTTTGCTGAACAAGGAGGCGCCAATGTCCCCGAAATCAAACTCAACCACATTACCGGCATTGATTGCGCAGCTTTGCGGTACCTGAATGGTTCCGCTGTAGCTGATGGTATAGACCGGCGTGGTTAACGGGTCAGAGGCGGTCGTAGTCACGTAAACACGGAACATCGTGGCACGCGGGATCACCACCATGTTGATAAAACGCCGGGTCACCTTAAGACGGAAAACCAGGTTGGAATCCTTAACGCCAAACGGTTTGTTTTTTGAGACGTTCGGATGGCTCCCCATCTGGATATAGTTTTGCGGGGGGTAAAACTCGCCAGCATAGCTGTCCGTGATTTTCATGGCCCCATCCAGATAGTCGTTAAGCTTCAGATACTGGTAGCGATCGCTGGTCCCGGTGATCGGGTAATCCGTGACGTAGCTGCGTCTGGTGGTATTGCCGGTCGTGCCCTTCGGGCAGACGGCATTCACCCCCACCCATTGCGATTTTTCGCTGAGGGTCACAATCTGACCCACCTGGTTATTCGAGCTGTTGAATTTATCCGTCAGGTCGTAGTACACCTCTGTCGGCACGCCATTTTCGTTGACGCACACGGTCGCCAGTGCGTGTGACGCGGGCAGTAAAGCCAGAAGTGATAAAGCAAAAATGTGGATTTTAATCACAGCGGATCCCCTTAAGTGTGATTGCCTGTTGCAGGCTCTTTTCAGGCAAGCTGTAAGGCGCACGGCACTGGGACTGTGCCCCGTTCCCCCACTGAATCAGCAGTTCGCCTTCGATCGGCAGCCCACTCAGGTAAATTTGCCCGTCATCCCCCACCATGCTGGTCACGCCACTCTGGGTTTCACGCACCACGGCGCCGAACGGCACGGGCTGGTTACCACGTGTGACGGTCAGCAGGGCACGCACGCCAATACGGGTGTCAAAGCTGGCGCGCACCAGTGCGCCTTTGGTCGGCACCACGCTGCTCACGTTATTTTCGATATCGGTGTTGTTGCTCATGGTATTGGTATCCAGCGCCACGCGGTTATAGCGATAGACGGTGGCATACGGCATCACCGCATAGCCGCGCCAGTCGGTCTTCACGCCGGTCTGGTTTTCCACGCTGACGCCTGAAGCCCCCGGGGCTTTGATCAGCACGTTGGTGTCGCCCAGCGGCTGGCTAAAGGTCACGCCATCAGCATGGCCGACCACCCCGCCGGAGAGCTGCCAGTTGAAATCGTGCTGATCGCGGGAATAGTTGTAGCCCCCCCCCAGCGTGCCGTAGGTTGCCTGCCAGTTGGCGCTGGCGCTTCCGCTTGAGCCGTTGGTGCTGGCGTGTCCCTGGGTCACGCTGTAGTTCAGGTTGCGGTCCTCCAGCAGCGTGCCGCTGACGCCGGTTTGCCAGCTGGTATCACCCTCACTGTTTCGGCTGGCGGATGCCGTGGCGTAGGCGCGGTCAATCGCGCTGTCCCGGCGATAGCCATGACGGGTAAACAAGCTAAACGGCACGGAGACGTTGAACGACGCGATCCGGTCAGTCCCGTCGATACCGACGGATTTGTTCCACGACCACGAGACGGAATAGTTGATCCCCTTCACGCCCCCGCGTAACCCAGTTGATACCAGAGGTTCGTTTCGTCCGTCCCCCAGTAGGTTTGCTCACTCCCGGAAATATAGACCGAGCCGTAATCCCCCAGTGACTGAGAGACGTTGAGCTGAAAGCGGCCTTTTTTGTTCCACGTCAGGTTGTGATAACTCTGTACGTCAGGCACATCGTTACCGTCCTGATTATCGGCATACTGATAGCCCTCCATTGAGCGCCAGGCGACATCGTCCAGGGTGTAAAACCCTTTGGTGGAGTAGCGGTAGCCCAGCAGCTGGAAGTTGGTGCCGAAGCCGTTGAGCGATTTGGCATAAAGAAAACGCAGCGACTGCCCTTCGTGCTTGCTGTCGTCCGCGAGCTGGCTGCGGGCATGAGTGATATCGACCGATACCGCGCCCCAGTCACCGAGGTTTTTCCCGGCCCCGACGGCAAGCGCGGTATAGCGTGACGCCAGCTGCGTACCGCCATACAGGGTAAAGCCGTTGGCAAGACCGGTCACCAGAGTGCCCTGGGTGAAGAACGGCGTATCCTGGTCGCTGTTACCGCTGCGATAGTCCCCCGCCACGAGATCGTATTTCCAGCGCCCTTCTCGCTGCAGCAGCGGGACGGTGGAATACGGCACGGTGTAGCGCTGCTGGCTGCCGTCTTTCTCTTCCACCGTCACCTCCAGGTCACCGCTTGAGGAGGTCGGGTTAAGATCGGTGATAGCAAAGGCACCAGGCTGAACGTAGCTTTGATAGATAACGTAGCCGTTTTGACGCACCACGACTTTGGCTGGCGTCCTGGCAATACCGCGCACGGTTGGGGCGTAGCCCTGCAGGCTGTCCGGGTACATGCTGTCGGACGAGTAAAGTCGTCCGCCGCGAAAACCGACGCTGTCGAAAACATCATTCCCGGTATTGCTGTCGCCCAGCACCAGTTCGCTTTTGAGCGGGATAACGGTGCGCTGCGCCCAGGTGCCAATATTCTCCCACTCACTGTGCCGCTGCCCGTTATTCTGGGTGTAACGCCATGCGCCGTTGTTACGTAAACGCCAGGCACCATAGTTCAGCCCGCTCTGCAGGTTGAGATAGTAGCTGTCGTCTTCGCTTCCCCGGTTGCCCGTGAAGCTGTAGTTCACCAGGGCGGCGGGAATACCTTCATCCCACTGTTCGGGCGGGATGTAGCCGCGCGCACTGTTTTGCATCGCCACCTGCGGCAGGCTGACGTTCAGACGCTGTGAGGCAAAGTTAAATACCGTTTCGCTGCCGGGAATGGCCGTGGTCAACGGAACGCAGGTTTCGCCCTGCACGTTAGCCAGTTCGGGAAACGCCGCAACGTTGACGCCAAAGCGATCGAGCATCGCGCGCGTAATGCACGGGGTCAGACCGCCCGCCACCGGTGGCATATTCTCAGCCTGCTCAAAACGCACGTCCTGAGTGCCGATAAACTCATCGTTACGCCAGATATCCACGCGATAAACGCCGGGTGCCTGCTGGTGTCCTTGTTCAAAACGCGACAAATCCGCCACGCTGGCAGTATCGTCAGACAAGAAGGCCGGGTTGAAGTAGCTTTCGCTCCAGCCAGCCTGGGGCCAGAGCGCGGCCATCAGCGCCAGCGCAACCGGGCAGTAACGTCCCTGATGGTTTTTCATCGCCCTGTCTCTGCTCACAGGTTGACGCTACGCGCCGGTGTAATGGCACCGTAGTCGTTCACGCTCTGCCATGAGAGCGTACCGCTGGCACCGGCTGGCAGCACCTGCTGAGCCGAGTTTTTCGGTGCCACCATCAGGTTTTCCAGCGTCTGACCGCCCAGCTTCAGGTTGACCAGGGTGATGTAGTAAGGAGACGCATTGCTGACCTTGAGATGGTTACCAACGCGCTCAAAACGCAGTTGAGAGAGTGCCTCTTCTGGCTGCATCGCCAGATTATTCGGGCGTACAAACAGTTTGATACGCGAAAGGATCGCCAGCTGCAGCACGTTATTGTTTTCTGTTTTTGCTTTGTTCACTGACGGGATCGCCTTCACGTTCATGTAAAAGAGCGACTCGCGATCGGCGGGCAGCGCTGGCCCGGCGTAAATAATACGCAGCGTGTTTTCACTGTCCGGCTCGCTAACAAACAGCGGCGGCGTGACGGCAAAGGTTTTCTCCTTCTGCCCGTTTGCATTTTCGATCCACGCGTTAATTAAATAGCGTTCTTGTTTATTGCTGTTGGTGATCGCCAGCGACGTTTGCTTCGCATCCGCCGGGTAAATAACGCGTGTGGCCCCCAGCGCAATACCGCCGGAAGCATTCGCGCAAGTAGAAACCATCATTAAAATAAACGATAACATCAGTCCTGGTTTAATTAGCATATTCATCAAAACCGTACCTTTAATAATGTGTTCGCAGGTGTTATGGATAAATCAACGTAAACCAGACATCCGACTGAATATTGCCTGGCACGAGGTGTTCGGAAATAGCGCGATAGCGGGCGCTAAAATGAAATGCGAGCTCGCTGGTATTCACCGGCAACCAGCTGACGGCCGTTGCATTTGGGATAATCTGATGCTGCTGTTCATCAAAAAGCGCCAACCCCACGCCGCTGCTGACAGGTGTTTCGCCTGGCCGCGATGTCGCCAGAAAAACCTGCGGATCTTCCTCTGGTGTAACACCCTGAAACTGGATCCCTACGGTGCGCGAGACATCCACGCTGCAATCCAGCAGTCGCACGGTGAAGGGCACGTTAACCGTTGAGAAACTGCCCACACCGGAAAATGAATTGGTTCGGTACTGCCCCATGTCGATGCGCATATTCTGGCTGTCGGGCGCCACGGCGCAGCCGCCGTTTACCAGCTCCCCGCGAAGATGCACTTTGCCACCGTCGATCACCACGGTATGTGCCGATGCCGGGCCAGCCATCGCAAGGGTTAACAGCAGTAGTGTTCCAGTCCTTGTCATCCTTCATTCCTGGCATTTGCGTATGACGGCCTCATCCCTGAGGCCTGAACATCCTTGTGCGAGGGAATTATTCGTATTTCATTACGAAGGTGGCGTCAGCGTTCGCCTGGCCTGGCTCGGTGGTCGCAGCCGTTGATTTATAACGCGCGGTGAATTTCAGGGTGTTAGTCCCTTCAATCAGCGTCTGAGCGGCAGAGAAGGTCGCACCGTCTGGAGTCAGCACGCTGGATTTGCTGTCGAGGATCTCGATACCCACGCCTTTTGCGGTGTTGTCGTTGTTACCGGACGTCACGGCCAGCAGGGTTTTGTCGGTTGGGTCGATCTGACCGGTGAAGGCAACCGCAGCGGTTTTAGCTACCAGCGGATCGCAGTCATTCAGCTCAATGTTGAATGGAATATTAGAGGTGGTGTCGCCCACTTTGGTGAATTTCGCGGTACGATACTGACCGAGATTAACGGTCTGCTCGGAAGAATCAGTATTTACTGAACAAGCAGCATTAACCAGTTCACCTTTAAAATGCACGGTACCGCCATTTACGGTTACCGGCGTGGCTGGGTCTTCAGCATGAGCGGCACCCGCGACCAGGGCCAGTGTAGCAATAACAGTAGAAGCAATGTTGCTGAGTTTCATGTCTATTCCTTTAAAATGTAAATAACCCTTCCCGCGAAAATCGGGAATAAGAAATACGTTCAATTGATTAATTGAAAGCTTATTTCGGAGGAGACAAAGTAGCGCAGGAATAGGTTTTTAAATATGTCAAAACGCTGCCATTTCGCCAGGTCACATCCTAATACTGCCTAAGAAATTGACCACCCACTAAGAAGGGTTTTTGCGTCTCGCTGATAAAAACGCGTAAAGGGTGACTGACAGCGGCGCTCGCTTCTGACAAAATACAGGCAATCCCCCCTTTCAAACGTTACAGACGGAATCATCTCTCTGATGGCAGCAAAGATAATTGACGGTAAAACGATTGCGCAGCAGGTGCGCTCTGAGGTCGCGGAAAAAGTGAAGGCGCGTAAAGTTGCCGGAAAACGCGCTCCCGGGCTCGCCGTTGTGCTGGTTGGTAGCAACCCGGCATCGCAGATTTATGTCGGTAGCAAGCGCAAAGCGTGTGAAGAGGTGGGGTTCGTCTCCCGCTCTTACGATTTGCCTGAAACCACCAGCGAAGCGGAACTGCTGGAACTGATTGACACCCTGAACGCCGATAAAGAGATCGACGGTATTCTGGTTCAATTGCCGCTGCCAGCAGGCATCGACAACGTGAAGGTGCTGGAGCGTATCGCCCCGGATAAAGACGTTGACGGTTTCCATCCGTACAACGTGGGTCGTCTGTGCCAGCGCGCGCCGCGTCTGCGCCCATGTACCCCGCGTGGTATCGTGACGCTGCTGGAGCGCTATAACATCGACACTTACGGTCTTAACGCCGTTGTCATCGGTGCGTCCAACATCGTGGGCCGCCCGATGAGCATGGAGCTGCTGCTGGCTGGCTGCACGACCACCGTGACCCACCGCTTCACCAAAAACCTGCGTCACCACGTCGAGAACGCCGATCTGCTGATCGTGGCGGTTGGCAAGCCGGGCTTTATTCCTGGAGAGTGGATCAAAGAAGGCGCAATTGTCGTGGACGTCGGTATTAACCGTCTGGAAAACGGCAAAGTGGTCGGCGACGTGGTATATGAAGATGCGGCGGCACGCGCCTCTTACATCACGCCAGTACCGGGCGGCGTAGGCCCAATGACCGTAGCAACACTGATTCAGAATACGTTGCAGGCATGCGAAGAGTATCACGACGTAGAGGACGCGTAAGATGGCGACATTTTCATTAGGTAAACACCCGCACGTAGAGCTGTGCGATCTGCTGAAGCTGGAAGGCTGGAGCGAAAGCGGCGCGCAGGCCAAAATCGCCATTGCCGATGGACTGGTAAAAGTCGACGGCGCGGTGGAAACCCGTAAGCGCTGCAAAATTGTCGCGGGCCAGACCGTGAGTTTTGAAGGACAGAGCGTGACGGTTACGGCCTGAGCCGTCTGATGCCCGGTGGCGCTGCGCTTACCGGGCCTACGTACTGTCTCCATTTGTAGGCCGGGTAAGGCGAAGCCGCACCCGGCGATTTCTCTCACCATCCCCCCACAATCATCACGGTTAATTATCGATCAACTTCAAATAATCACTATTTCATCTGTTGAAAGGTGAGAATTCAGTTGCGCGTATTTCAGGCTTTCTCCACGATAAGTAGAACGTTCTACTAAAACGTTCTACTTACAATAACAGCGCCAAAAAAAGCGCTACTCGGGGGAAATCAGCATGGGTCTGATATCAGGGTTTGTTAAATCGCTGTCTAAGTTATCGATGATTGGTCGCGCCTTAATGCTGCCAATTTCACTGCTTCCCGCTGCGGGCCTGCTGCTGGCCTTCGGCGACAAGTTCCATCTGCCGCTGATGATGAACGCGGGCGGGGTGATTTTTGACAACCTGCCGATGCTGTTCGCCATTGGCTCCGCCGTGGGCCTGGCGTCAGAGTCCGGTATTGCGGCGCTCTCTGCGGCGGTCTCGGTGTTTGTCACCAACATCACCATCAGCACCGTGCTGAGCATCACGCCGGAAATGGCCTCGCAGGGCGGGAAATACGCCATGGTGGTCGGCATACCCACGCTGCAGATGGGCGTCTTCGGCGGCCTGATCTGCGGTATCCTTGCGGCCTGGTGTTTTAACCGCTTCCACACCATGCAGCTGCCGGAGTTCCTTGGCTTCTTCTCCGGTAAGCGCTTCGTGGCGATTGCCACCGCGTTCCTCTCGTTCCTGATGGGGCTGTTGCTGCCGTACGTCTGGCAGCATATTCAGGCCGGTATCGACGCACTCTCGGTGATTGTTAACGGCGATAACCAGGCGGCCTCGACCTTTATCTTCGGCCTGGTGGAGCGTGCGCTAATCCCCCTCGGTCTGCACCATATCTGGTATCCGTCGTTCTGGTATTCGTTTGGGGATTACACAACTCAGGCAGGCCAGGTGATACATGGCGACCAGACCATCTGGTTCAAGATGCTGGAAGAAGGGGTGAAATCCTTCAGCAGCGACACCTACCAGAACGCCGGTAAATTCATGCAGGGTGAATTCCCGCTGATGCTGTTCGCGCTGCCTGCGGCGTGCCTGGCGATGTATCACGAAGCCCACACGAAAAACAAAAAGATTGCGGCCGGTATTCTGTTCTCGGCGGCGCTCACCTGCTTCCTGACGGGGATCACCGAACCGGTAGAGTTTACCTTTATCTTCGTGGCGCCGATTCTCTACGTCTTTAATGCCATCATGGCGGGCCTGGCCTACATGACCATGTACCTGTTGCATGCGCATATCGCCAAATCGTTCTCGGCGGGCTTTATCGACTACCTGTCGTTCGGGATCCTGCCGTCCTTTAACGGTTACAAGACCAACTTCCTGAATGCCATTATCATCGGCATTCCAATGGGGCTGATTTACTACTTTACGTTCCGCTTCGTGATCCGTCGCTTCGACGTCAAAACCCCGGGTCGTACCGATGTCACTGCCAATGCAAATGACAAGTCCGATTCCGAACTTGCCACAGAGATTATCAGCCTGCTGGGCGGCGCGCAGAATATTGATTCCGTTGGCTCCTGCATTACCCGCCTGCGTCTGGAAGTGGCGAAAAGCGAGGCAGTGGATAAAGACGGCCTGAACGGACTCGGCGCCCGCGGCGTGGTCTTCGTTGGCGACAACGGTATTCAGGTGATTTTCGGTGCCAGAGCACAGTTTATCGCCCAGACCATGTCCACCATGATTGGCAAATAATAAGATGCCGGCGTGATGCGTCTCCTGTACGCTGGGGGACGCATTACTTTATCTGGCTGATAATCGGTTAATTTCAGGGAGCGGTTTTGAAGAAAGTCAGCATTATTGATGTCGCAAAGCACGCGGGCGTCTCGGTCTCGACCGTCTCACTGGTGCTGCGCCAGAAAGGGAAAATCTCAGAGGCAACGATCGGGAAGGTCAACGCCGCCATCACGACGCTGGGCTATGTTCATAACGTCGCCGCTGCCAACCTTCGCGCCAACACCTCTAATTTAATTGGCCTGATCCTGCGGGACTTCAGCGACAGCTTTTCCATCAAGGTGATGGCGAGCATTGTTCAGGAACTGGAGAAGCAAGGCTATATGGTGTTTCTCGGTCAGCCACTGAATGACCGTGAACATCTTGAACGCACCCTGCTCTCGTTTAAGCAGCAGGGCGTGGCGGGTGTCATCTATCTGGCGTCCGACACCCGCACCGCAACGCTGCCGGAACACATTCGCCACTGCCCGCTGCCGTTGGTGGTCGTTTCCCAGTCGTTGCTGGATGAAAAATGTAACCTGGTCATGCGCGATAACCGCCAGGCCGCGAACCTGGCCGCGCGCTATCTTATCGAGCGCGGACATCGCAATATTGCCTATATTGGCGGGCGCGACGGCTGTCTTCTCCGCGAGCAACGCCTGCTCGGTTTTCGCAGTGCCATGACGCAAAGCGGGCTGGTCTGGCGTGACGAATATTCTCCCCCCTGCCCCGATGATACCCAGGCGGCGGCGATGGCAACGCGCCAGTTGCTTGAGAAGAACAACACCATCACCGCCCTGCTCTGCCACTCGCCGGATGCCATGCTCGGCTCCATCTCAGGCATTCACCAGGTGGGGCGTACGGTGGGTAAAGATGTGTTTCTGACGCAGCAGGTCGCGCTGGTCGGTTTTGAAGATATGCTTCACGTTAACCTTACCTCACCGTCGTTGACCTATGTCTCCTCAGCGAGCGATGAAACCGGGCGTCAGGCGGCAGGGCTGATTATCCGTAAGCTGAAAGAGCCAGATCTGCAAACGCAACGCATCACCCTCTCCGGGCAGCTTATCGCACGCGAGTCGGCGTAAAATCAGAATATAGCACAGCGTATTTTCCGCCATTACCCTGCTATATTTCCATGATTTGCCATGGATAAATGCAATGCCTACCGTTATCACTCACGCAGCTGTTCCCCTTTGCCTGGGCTTAGGCCTGGGAAGTAAAGTTATCCCTCCCCGCCTGTTATTTGCCGGAATTGTCCTCGCCATGCTGCCGGACGCCGACGTGCTGGCGTTTAAGTTCGGCGTCGCTTACGGCAATGTTTTCGGGCATCGCGGCTTTACCCATTCCCTGCTGTTTGCCTTTGTGGTGCCGATACTTTGCGTGCTGATTGGCCGACGATGGTTCAAAACCCCTCTGACGCGCTGCTGGCTTTTTTTGACCGTGTCACTGCTGTCTCACAGCCTGCTGGATTCCGTGACGACCGGCGGAAAAGGGGTCGGCTGGCTGTGGCCGTGGTCAGATGAACGCTTCTTTGCCCCGTGGCAGGTGATAAAAGTCGCGCCGTTTGCCCTGTCGCGCTATACCACGCCGTACGGACATCAGGTGATCATTTCAGAGTTGCTGTGGGTCTGGCTGCCGGGAGTGGTGCTGATGGGGTTGCTGTGGTGGAGAAAACGTGCGCGCTGATGCCCTCACCCCGGCCCTCTCCCACAGGGAGAGGGAGAAAACCTAACAATTCCCTCTCCCTGTGGGAGAGGGTTAGGGTGAGGGGAAAATTACTTACGACGCCAGGTGGTGCCCTGCGGGCCGTCTTCCAGAATAATCCCCATCTCTGTCAGACGGTTACGCGCCGCATCTGCCGCCGCCCAGTCTTTCGCCTGACGCGCTTCCAGACGTGCCTTGATCAAGGCTTCAATTTCCGCCACTTCGCCGTCGTCCGCCTGCGCACCGCTCTGCAGGAAGGCGTCTGGCTCCTGCTCCAGCAGGCCGAGCACGGAAGAGAGCTTACGCAGATGAGAGGCCAGCGCATTCGCCGCCGCCATATCTTCTGACTTCAGACGGTTCACTTCGCGCGCCATATCGAACAGCACGGAGTAGGCTTCCGGAGTATTAAAGTCGTCGTTCATCACCTCAATAAAGCGAGCTTCGAAGGCGTCGCCGCCTGCGGCAGGAACAGACTTGTCGGTACCGCGCAGCGCGGTATACAGACGTTCCAGCGCCGAACGCGCCTGCTTCAGGTTCTCTTCGCTGTAGTTCAGCTGGCTGCGATAGTGGCCGGACATCAGGAAGTAACGCACGGTTTCCGCATCGTAATACTTGAGCACGTCGCGCACGGTAAAGAAGTTGCCCAGCGATTTTGACATCTTCTCGCGGTCAACCATCACCATTCCGGAGTGCATCCAGTAGTTCACGTACTCGCCGCCGTGGGCACAGGTGGACTGCGCAATTTCGTTTTCGTGGTGCGGGAACATCAGATCCGAACCGCCGCCGTGAATGTCGAAGTGTTTGCCCAGCTGTTTGCAGTTCATCGCGGAACATTCAATGTGCCAGCCCGGACGCCCTTCACCCCACGGAGATGGCCAGCTTGGCTCACCCTCTTTGGACATCTTCCACAGCACGAAGTCCATCGGATTACGCTTCACGTCGACCACGTCCACGCGGGCCCCAGCCTGCAGCTGATCCAGATCCTGACGGGAAAGCGCACCGTAGGTCGGGTCCGTTGGCACGGAGAACATCACGTCGCCGTTATCCGCCACATAGGCGTGACCGCGTGCGATCAGCTTCTCGGTGATCTCAATGATTTCGTGAATATGGTGAGTTGCACGCGGCTCGCTGTCCGGACGCTGAATGTTTAAAGCGTCGAAATCTTTGTGCATCTCGACAATCATGCGATCCACCAGCGCAACAAAACTCTCGCCGTTTTCATTCGCGCGTTTGATGATTTTGTCGTCGATGTCGGTGATATTGCGGACGTATTTCAGGTTGTAGCCTAAAAAACGCAGGTAACGTGACACCACGTCGAAGGCAACGAAGGTGCGCCCATGGCCGATGTGACAGAGATCGTAAACGGTAATACCACACACGTACATGCCGACTTCCCCGGCATGAATAGGTTTAAATTCCTCTTTTTGGCGCGTCATTGTATTAAAGATTTTTAACATCGAAGATTCCATGTAAACACGTGTGTGGGTTGTTTGTTCCCTATAATACCTATAATTCGGAATAGGATCAGCACACAATGCAAGGTGATCGCGTCCTGTGGTTATGCTATAACAAGCCCCTATATGTGACCCAAACGCGGGTCGACGTACCACAATAACGGAACAGGATGCAAAAATGGTTACTTTCCACACTAATCATGGCGATATCGTAATCAAAACCTTTGATGACAAAGCGCCTGAAACAGTTAAAAACTTCCTGGACTACTGCCGCGAAGGTTTCTACGACAACACCATTTTCCACCGCGTGATCAACGGCTTTATGATCCAGGGTGGCGGTTTTGAACCGGGTATGAAGCAGAAAGCGACGAAAGAAGCGATCAAAAACGAAGCCAACAACGGCCTGAAAAACACCCGTGGCACGCTGGCAATGGCCCGTACCCAGGCGCCTCACTCCGCGACCGCGCAGTTCTTCATCAACGTGGCTGATAACGACTTCCTGAACTTCTCCGGCGAAAGCCTGCAGGGTTGGGGCTACTGCGTGTTCGCAGAAGTGGTTGAAGGTATGGACGTGGTCGATAAGATCAAAGCCGTCTCTACTGGCCGCAGCGGCATGCACCAGGACGTTCCTAAAGAAGACGTTGTGATTACAAGCGTGACCGTCAGCGAGTAATTCGTGGCGACACTCTTTATTGCGGATCTGCATCTGCAAACAGAAGAACCGGCGATCACCGCCGGTTTTCTGCGTTTTTTACGCGGTGAAGCGAAAAGCGCCGATGCGCTGTACATCCTGGGCGACCTGTTTGAAGCCTGGATTGGCGACGATGATCCTGACCCGCTGCATCGTGAAATCGCCTCCGCCATTAAGGCGCTGGTTGATTCCGGAGTCCCCTGCTATTTCATTCACGGCAACCGTGATTTTCTGCTCGGCAAGCGCTACGCCCGCGAAAGCGGCATGACGCTGTTGCCGGAAGAACAGGTGCTCGACCTCTATGGCCGCAGGCTGCTGATTATGCACGGCGATACGCTCTGCACGGACGATACCGGCTATCAGGCGTTTCGCGCCAAAGTTCACACCCCCTGGATCCAGACGCTGTTTCTTGCCCTGCCGCTCTTTATCCGTAAACGCATCGCAGCCAGAATGCGTGCGGGCAGTAAAGCCGCTAACAGCAGTAAATCCATGACCATCATGGACGTCAATCCGCAGGCCGTAGTGAGCGTAATGGAAAAACATGGGGTTCAGTGGTTAATCCACGGTCATACCCACCGCCCTGACGTTCATTCCCTTCTTGCCAACGGCGAACCGGCCCATCGCGTCGTACTGGGTGCCTGGCACAGCGAAGGTTCCATGGTCAAAGTGACGCCTGAGGGTGTTGAGCTGATTGCGTTTCCGTTTTAACGTTTTTTCGCCTGGTTTACGACCGCGCAACCGTTTTCCTTGCTCGTATAACATGCTATTCTCTGTGCCCTCGAAAGCAGTGTGTTTCGCACCACAGGAGTTTTAAGACGCATGTCTTCCCGCAATAATCCGGCGCGTGTCGCCATCGTGATGGGGTCCAAAAGCGACTGGGCTACCATGCAGTTCGCCGCCGAAATCTTTGAAATCCTGAATGTTCCGCACCACGTTGAAGTGGTCTCCGCGCACCGTACACCGGACAAACTGTTCAGCTTCGCCGAAAGCGCCGAAGAGAATGGCTATGAGGTGATCATTGCCGGTGCGGGCGGCGCAGCACATCTGCCCGGCATGATTGCCGCTAAAACCCTGGTACCGGTTCTCGGTGTTCCGGTCCAAAGCGCCGCGTTAAGCGGTGTGGATAGCCTCTACTCCATCGTCCAGATGCCGCGCGGTATCCCTGTCGGCACGCTAGCGATTGGTAAAGCGGGTGCGGCTAATGCCGCCCTGCTGGCGGCGCAAATTCTTGCGACGCACGATAAAGCATTACACCAGCGTCTGGCGGAGTGGCGTAAAGCCCAGACCGATGAGGTGCTGGATAATCCAGACCCGCGGGGTGCGGCATGAAGCAGGTTTGCGTCCTCGGTAACGGCCAGTTAGGCCGCATGCTGCGCCAGGCCGGTGAACCGCTGGGTATTGCCGTCTGGCCTGTCGGGCTGGATGCCGAACCGGAAGCGGTACCGTTCCACCAGAGCGTGATCACCGCCGAGATCGAACGCTGGCCGGAAACCGCGCTGACCCGCGAGCTGGCCCGCCATAACGCCTTCGTTAACCGCGACGTGTTTCCGATCATTGCCGACCGTCTGACGCAAAAGCAGCTGTTCGACAAGCTCGGTCTGGCGACCGCGCCGTGGCAGCTGTTGTCCGATAAAGGCGAGTGGAATGACGTGTTCGCGATGCTGGGCGAGCTGGCGATCGTGAAGCGCCGCGTCGGCGGCTACGACGGCCGCGGCCAGTGGCGTCTGCGTGCGCACGAAACCGCGGAGCTGCCGGACGACTGCTACGGCGAGTGTATCGTTGAGCAGGGCATCAACTTTAGCGGCGAAGTGTCCCTGGTTGGCGCACGCGGGCATGACGGACACACCGTCTTTTATCCGCTGACGCATAACCTGCATCAGGACGGCATTCTGCGCACCAGCGTCGCCTTCCCTCAGGCAAATGCCGACCAGCAGGCGCAGGCGGAAGACATGCTCTCAGCCATAATGCACGAGCTGGGTTACGTGGGCGTGATGGCGATGGAGTGTTTTGTTACCCCATCCGGCCTGCTGATCAACGAGCTGGCGCCGCGCGTGCATAACAGCGGCCACTGGACACAAAATGGTGCCTCCATCAGCCAGTTCGAGCTCCACCTGCGTGCCATCACCGATTTGCCACTGCCGCAGCCGGTCGTGAACAGCCCGTCGGTAATGATCAACCTGATCGGGACCGATCTGAACTACGACTGGCTCAAGCTGCCGCTGGTGCATCTGCACTGGTATGACAAAGAGGTCCGCCAGGGTCGTAAAGTGGGTCACCTGAACCTGAACGATAGCGACACGGGCCGTCTGAGCGCCACCCTGGAAGCCATGATCCCTCTCCTGCCGCCGGAATACGCGAGCGGCATTGTCTGGGCTCAGTCAAAGCTTAAATAAGCGATAAGTGCCGGGGAGTTGATCTTCCCCTTCCCCGGCCTCTCCTCTCGCGCGTAAAATCCCCGCCATTGCTGGTTTTATTTCTGGAATACCCATGAACGATGGAACGGACTATCGCGCGATCCTCGCGTCTGATACCCCTTTAATCGACGTTCGCGCGCCGATAGAATTTGCCCAGGGCGCGATGCCCGCCGCCCTTAACCTGCCGCTGATGAACGACGACGAACGCGCCGCCGTGGGCACCTGCTATAAACGTCAGGGCCCCGAGGCCGCACTGGCGCTCGGCCACAGTCTGGTCAACGGCGAGACGCGTGAGGCGCGCATTAACGCCTGGCGTGAAGCCAGCCTTGCTCACCCTGAAGGTTATCTCTGCTGCGCGCGCGGGGGCCAGCGTTCACATATCTCACAGGCCTGGCTGAAAGAGGCCGGTGTCGATTACCCGCTGATCCGCGGCGGCTATAAAGCCCTGCGCCAGACGGCGATTCAGGTGACGATTGAGCAGTCGCAAAAGCCGATGGTGCTTATCGGCGGCTGTACCGGAAACGGGAAAACCCTGTTGGTGAAGCAGCATGCGCAGGGTATCGATCTGGAAGGGCTGGCGCACCACCGCGGTTCGTCCTTTGGCCGCACGCTCACTCCGCAACTGTCCCAGGCCAGCTTTGAAAATCATCTTGCCGTCGAGCTGTTAAAAAAAGATGCCGCACGCTGGGTGCTGGAAGATGAAGGTCGAATGATTGGCTCCAACCACCTGCCGGAGTGCCTACGCGACCGCATGAATGAAGCGCCCATCGCGGTTGTCGAGGATCCGTTTGATATTCGTCTTGAGCGTCTGCGCGAAGAGTACTTCGACCACATGTGGGCGGATTTTTCTGCCGCTTATGGTGAAGAGGCCGGCTGGAAAGAGTACAGCGCGTATCTGCACCACGGAATGTTCGCCATTCGCCGCCGCCTGGGGCTGCAGCGTTTTGCGGAATTTACCGCCTTACTGGACGCCGCGCTTGTAGAACAACAGCGTACTGGCAGCACTGACGCGCACTTCAGCTGGCTTGTGCCGCTGCTGAAGGAGTATTACGACCCGATGTACGGCTATCAGCTTGAGAAAAAAGCGGAGACGATTGTTTTCCGAGGGACGTATAACGAGGTCGCTGACTGGCTTAATAGCTGAAAAAAGCCGGGTGGCGGCTACGCCTTACCCGGCCTACGCGTGCTTTTGTAGCCCCGGTAAGCGCAGCGCCACCGGGGAACAGACGACTTAGAAGTCGTAACGCAGACGCACCAGGTTCATGTCGCCCAGGTTGTCGGTGCTGGAGGTGAACACGTGTTCGTAATCCACGCGGAAACCGTAATCCAGCTGGAAGCTGATACCCACGCCATTGTCGATGCGCTGGTAGTTACGGCCATTCACATACTCAATGCGGTCGCCCATGAAGTAAGGCTGGATGGATTTCACCGCATACTGGCCGATCGGGAATTTATACCCTGCGAAGTATTCAATACCCCACGCGTCGCCCGCAAAGTAGTCGTTAACAGACACTTTTTTGGTGGTCAGGAAGTTCTGATACCAGCCGCCGCCTGCGGAGAAGGTCCAGTTGTCCGGCGTCCAGCTCAGCGCGGTACCGAGGATGTTCTGGTCGTAGGTTTTGCTGTCGCCGTTGTCCGGGTTACGCATGTCCGCACGGGTGTAGTTCCACGCTGCGCCCCAGGTCAGGTCGGTGGTCAGGTGGTAATCCAGGCCCAGTGAACCGCCGCCTTTACGCTTATAGCGCAGGCCGTTACCCGGCAGGTATTCGCTGTCTTCAAACAGGTAAGATGCATAGATGTCGGCATCACCCACGGTTTTCTTGTATTTCAGCATCTGGCGTGAACGGTAAGAACCGTCGTAGTCGCCGTTGATCCCGTTACCTGGTGCCTGAGCAATCATGTCGTAGTCCCAGATATCGGTTTTCGCGCCCACCACATCATAGTAAACGCTGTTCTGTTGACCGAAGGTCAGCGTACCCCAGGTATCGCTCTTCAGGCCGGTGTAGAGCATACGGCGAGTGGTATCGTGTGCGCCGTCTGCATAGTGATGATCCCAGTTAAACTGGGCAGGGATGTTCACACCCAGTTCGTAGTAGCTTATCCAGCTAATATCATCAAACAGGTAGTAATCAGCCGCGAAACGGAAACGGGTACCACCGTCAAAGCCGTTACGTTTGTAGCTGTTTTTGCCGTCGTCGCCGGTCATGTTCTGGAACTGAGGACGAATGCTGCCGCCAACGGTAAAGTTCAGACGGCTCAGCGGGTTACCCGCCTGCGGATCCTGTTTAAGAACGGTGATTTCCGCCTGAGAAGCGAAGGTCGTTAATGCCACTGCCGCGCCAATCGTTACCGCCAGCGCTGATTTTTTTATAGTCATTATTTTTCCTTAATAGACACGCTGCTAAATATTTAGCGGGTGAATATTAACTGGAAATAATCGGGCTGTGTGGACGGGTTTTTAATGTTTTGTGCTACTAAATACGTGGGTATTATCACTTTGTGCTTTTAAAATATTGCACACCGGCATAAAAACCGGTGTGCAATTATCACGGAACTGGATTACCCCATAAACTGCCGGAACAGTGCTTTGCCCCTTAACAGGCGCGTTCCGAGCCAGCCCCCGCAGAGGGAGAGCAGCACCGCGCCGCAGAGAGGCAGAATCAGCCAGAGACGCCAGTCAGGCTCCCACGGGAAGTCGAAGACACGTGTCTGCAACACCGCCAGCGCCGTCTCGGCGCCAATCGCGGCCACCAGACCGGCAACCAGCCCCAGCAGCGCAAACTCGCTCCAGAGCGTCATCCGCAGCAACCGCTTCCCGGCCCCCAGCGTGCGGTAGACCACCAGCTCCTGATGGCGCTGACGCATGCCCACCTGCACCTGGGCCAGCAGCAACAGCACGCCGCAGATGGTCACCAGCACCACCATGACCTCCAGCGCGCGGCTCACCTGCTCCAGCACCTGTCCCACCTGCTTCAGGATCGCCCCAATATCCAGCAGGCTGACCGTCGGGAATTCCCGGTTAAGCTGCGTCAGCATGCCGTTGCCATTTTCCCAGCGGAAGCTGGTCAGCCAGCTTTGCGGCTGTCCATCCAGCGCCCCCGGCGGGAAGATAAAGAAGAAGTTGGGCCGCAGGCTTTCCCAGTCCACCTTTCGCAGGCTGGTGACTTTGGCGGTAAAGTCCTGGGTATCGCCGGTGAAGGTCACGCTGTCCCCGAGCTTCACGTTCAGGCGCACCGCCAGCCCTTCCTCCATTGATACCTCCCCCACTTTCGGCGGCCAGGTGCCTGCCGTGATCGGGTTATGGTCGGGCCGTTTCTCCTGCCAGGTCAGGTTAAGCTCGCGGTTCAGCGACTCGTCCTTGTTCCCCTCCGTCGACCGCCCGTTGATTTGCGTCAGACGGGCGCGAACAATCGGATAAAACGACTCCGGGACAATATGATGCTCAGAGAGGAAACCCTTCAGCGGCGTAACCTGCTCAGGCGCGATATTGATCAGAAAATAGTTCGGACTTTCCGGGGGAAGCTGCTGCTGCCAGCGATCCAGCAGATCGCCTCGCAGCACCAGCAACAGGGCCAGCAGCATAAACGACAGTGAAAACGCCGACAGCTGGCTGAGCGTAGACCAGGGCTGATGCAGCAGACGATTAACGGCCAGGCGCACGGGTAGCGATTTCACCGTCAGCCTCTTCAGAACGTTGAGCAGTATCCAGCCCAGTACGCCGCACAGCAGCGCCAGCACAACCGCACCGGCCAGCACCGCCCACAGCAGCGTGCTGCCGCCCATCAGCCAGGCCAGCAGCCCCACCGCGACCGCAATAATCACCGGAAGGTAGAACTTCAGCGGCCAGACGTTCGCCACCACATCATTACGCAGCACGCGCAGCGGCTGCGTCGCGAGCAGCAGCCGGTAGGGCCGCAGCCCCACCAGCACCGAGATCACGACCATCGCGCCAATCGCCCACAGCCACGGCCAGAAGCTGGCCGGTGGCAATGCGGACGGAAGCACCGGTTTTAACATCACCATCAGCAGTTTTTCAAACAGCAGCCCTATGATTCCGCCAGTGAACACTGACAAAACCAGCAGCATTAGCCACTGGCCGACGATCAGCTTGCGTAGCTGCGCCCGTCCCGCGCCGAGGGTTTTAAGGATCGCCACCCGATCGTAGCGGCTGCGGCAGTAATGCCCCATCGCCACCGCCACTGCCGCTACCGCCAGCAGCAGGGTTAAGAGCGCCGAAATCAGCAGGAACTGCTGAGAGCGCTCCAGAGATTTACCGAGCGCCCCCTCGTCCTGCTCTAGCCCGTACCAGCGGTGCTCCGGTTTAAGCTGCGGGAGCAGCCATTTTTCATACCCATCAAGCTGGGCTGGCGTGCCGCCAAACTTGTAGCGCCAGGTGACGCGGCTGCCCGGCTGGACAGCATGGGTTGCCGGAACATCCGCCGTGTTCATCAGCAGGCGTGGCGCAAGCTGGAAGGGGTTAAAGCCGGAGTCGGGCTCCTGCACCACCTCCCCGGCAATTTTCAGCGTGGCATCGCCCACGTCAATACTGTCACCGGCTTTCAGGTTCAGAAGCGCCATTAAACGCGATGCCAGCAGCACCGTGCCGGGCGTTGGTTTTAACCCCGGCGGACTGGTTTGTAAGTCACCGTACATCGGGTAGACATCATCCACGGCTTTCACGCTGGCGAGCTGCGGCGTGTCCCCCGCAAAGGTCATGGTCTGGAAGGTGATTTGCTCCCCCACCTTCAGCCCTGCTTTGTGCGCTTCCTCAATCCAGCCCGGCGGAACAGGACGCGAGCTTTGCAGCGCCCGGTCCCCGGCCATAAACTCCCGGCTCTGCTGGCTGAGCCCTTTTTCCATACGGTCGCTGACGCTGCCGAGCGCCAGCACGCAGGCCACCGCCAGGCTTAACGCCAGCCAGACAATCAGCAGCGAGGGCGAGCGCCACTCGCGCCAGAACCAGCGGGCAATCATGCTTCCTCCTGAAGCGTACCGTTGACCAGCCGCAGACGTCGGTCGCAGCGGGCGGCCAGCTGCGGATCGTGGGTCACGAGGATCAGCGTGGTACCGTGTTCACGGTTAAGCGAGAACAACAGATCCGCGATTTTGTCGCCGGTTTTACGGTCAAGGTTGCCGGTGGGTTCATCAGCAAACAGCACTTCCGGGCGGCCATTAAAGGCGCGCGCCAGCGCCACACGCTGTTGCTCCCCGCCGGAAAGCTGTGCGGGAAGATGGCTGAGGCGCTTGCCCAGACCGAGCTGTTCCAGCAACGCCTTCGCATGGGCGCGGCCTTCGCGACTCTTTTCACCGCGCAACAGCGCCGGGAGTTCGACGTTCTCCAGCGCGTTCAGCGTGGGGATCAGCATAAAAGACTGAAAGACAAACCCGATGTGGCGCGCACGCAGCGCAGCACGCGCCTCTTCATCAAGCTGGTGCAGCGGCTGCCCGACAAGATGGACCTCGCCGCTGCTCCCGTCGTCCAGACCGGCCAGAATCGCCAGCAGCGTGGACTTGCCGGAACCGGATTCGCCAATCAGCGCGATGGTTTCAGCGCGTTTGACAACGAGTTCAACTCCAGTAAGGATGGAAAGCTCGTGTTCCCCCTGACCGACGGACTTCTTAAGACGATGAACTTCAACACTGTTTTCCGCTGGCATTTGCCCTTCCTGTTCTTGATTCTGATGACCTTCCGCGCGGCGGCAGCGGACACGTTACTGATTCTCGGCGACAGCCTGAGCGCGGGCTATCGCATGGCGGCCAGCGCAGCCTGGCCCGCTCTGCTCAACGATAAATGGCAGAGCAAGACGACGGTTATCAACGGCAGCATCAGCGGCGATACCTCGCAGCAGGGCCTGTCGCGCCTGCCAGCGCTACTCAAACAGCATCAGCCGCGCTGGGTGCTGGTTGAGCTTGGCGGCAACGATGGATTGCGCGGTTTCCAGCCTCAGCAGACGGAACAGACGCTGCGCACCATTTTGCAGGACATCAATGCGGCAAACGCCCAGCCGCTGCTGATGCAAATTCGCCTGCCCGCTAACTACGGTCGTCGGTATAATGAAGCCTTTAGCGCGATCTACCCTAAGCTTGCCAAAGAGTTTGATATTCCGCTGCTGCCATTTTTCATGGAAGAGGTCTATCTCAAACCCCAGTGGATGCAAGACGACGGGATCCACCCCAATCGCGATGCGCAGCCGTTTATTGCCGACTGGATGGCAACGCGGCTGGCTCCTTTAGTTAAACATGACTCCTGATTAAGCGGAGATCCTGACAGGTAAAGTTATGCAAAAATCGGTCTTAATTACAGGATGTTCCAGCGGAATCGGTCTTGAAAGCGCGCTCGAATTAAAGCGTCAGGGATTTCGGGTGCTGGCGGCCTGCCGCAAACCCGACGATGTCGAACGCATGAACGGGCTGGGCTTTACCGGCGTGCTGCTGGATATGGACTCCCCGGAAAGCGTCGAACGCGCCGCCGATGAGGTGATAGCCCTGACCGACAATCGTCTGTACGGGCTTTTTAATAATGCCGGTTACGGCGTGTATGGCCCGCTGGATACGCTCTCGCGCGAAACGCTGGAAAAGCAGTTTTCAACCAACTTCTTTGGTGTCCACCAGCTCACCATGCGTCTGCTCCCCGCCATGCTGCCGCACGGCGAGGGGCGCATCGTGATGACATCGTCAGTTATGGGTCTGATATCAACGCCCGGCCGCGGCGCCTACGCCGCCAGCAAATATGCGCTGGAGGCCTGGTCCGACGCCCTGCGCATGGAGTTACGTCACAGCGGCATTAAGGTCAGCCTGATTGAACCCGGCCCGATCCGCACCCGCTTTACCGAAAACGTTAACCAGACGCAGGCGGATAAACCGGTCGAAAACCCCGGCATTGCCGCACGATTTACGCTCGGGCCCGAAGCGGTGGTTGCTAAAGTGCGCCATGCTTTTGAGAGTGAATATCCCAAAATGCGCTACCCGGTAACGCTGGTCACCCATGCCGTTGGCTGGTTAAAACGTCTGCTACCGGGCCGGATGATGGACAAAATTTTACACGGTTGAGTTGAAGCGACAGCGCTCACCCCCATGTAAATAACAAACCGATAAAAGAGAAGGCCGCATGTCCGTACAGAATATCGTCAATATTACTGAAGCAAACCTGCAACAGATCCTCGAACAGTCGATGGCAAAACCCGTGCTGTTCTACTTCTGGTCTGAACGCAGCCAGCACTGTTTACAGCTGACGCCGGTGCTGGAAAGCCTTGCCGCGCAGTACAACGGTCAGTTCATTCTTGCCAAACTGGACTGTGACGCAGAGCCGATGGTGGCGTCTCAGTTTGGTTTGCGCGCCATCCCTACCGTCTACCTGTTCCAGAACGGTCAGCCTGTTGATGGCTTCCAGGGGCCACAGCCGGAAGAGGCCATTCGCGCCCTGCTGGATAAAGTCCTCCCGCGCGAAGAAGAGCTGAAAGCGCAGGAAGCCATGGCGCTGATGCAGGAAGGCAAATACGACGAGGCGCTGCCGCTGCTTAAAGACGCGTGGCAGCTCTCGAATCAGAACAGTCAGATTGGCCTGCTGCTGGCGGAAACGCAGATTGCTCTGCACCGTTCAGAAGACGCCGAAGCCGTGCTCAAAACGGTTCCCCTGCAGGATCAGGACACCCGCTATCAGGGGCTGGTCGCGCAGATTGAACTGCTGAAACAGGCGGCAGATACGCCGGAAATTCAGCAACTGCAGCAGCAGGTCGCTGACAACCCGGCCGATGCGGCTCTGGCAAGCCAGCTGGCGCTGCAGCTGCATCAGGTGGGGCGTAACGAAGAAGCGCTTGAGCTGCTGTTTAGCCATCTGCAAAAAGACCTCGCTGCCGCAGACGGTCAGGCGCGCAAAATGTTCCAGGAGATCCTGGCCGCGCTGGGCACCGGCGATGCGCTGGCGTCGAAGTATCGTCGTCAGCTGTACGCGTTGCTCTACTAACAAAAAAATGCCCGGTGGCGCTTCGCTTACCAGGCTTACAAAAGTGCGGATCGTAGGCCGGGCAAAGGCAGTGCCGCCCGGCATAATCACCGCACGTTTTTCAACTGCGTCACCACCAGCTGATGGCGCGCGTTGTAAAACTTCCGATAGGTCAGGTAACAGGCAATGATGGTGGACAGGCTTGCCGTTGAGAGCAGCATAAACGTCACCATAATCTGATACTTAATCGCTTTTACCGGATCGATACCGGCAAAAATCAGCCCCGACATCATGCCCGGCAGGCTCACCAGCCCAACCGTTTTGGCTGAATCTACCGTGGGGATCAGCGATGAGCGAATGCTCTCACGAATCAGCCGCGCGGAGGCCACTTTAGGCGTCGCTCCCAGGCTTAATTTCTCCTGTAGCTGCTGCTGTTCACTACTGAAGCGCTGGCCGAGATTGTTATAACACAGCCCGACGGCCACCATGGCGTTCCCGGCAATCATCCCTGAGATAGGGATAACCTGCATCGGCGTAAACTCAATTGAGCCGGAAAGCACTAGTACCGCCAGCGTTAATGCGGTTCCGGTGGTAATGGCGATAAACGACGAGATAAACGCCTTATCGATGTATTTACTGCGCTTTTGCGCGTTCCACGCCGCATTGAAGCAGATAAACAACACCATCAGCAGCGTCAGCACCGCGTGGTTGACGTTGAAAATATACTTCAGCACATAGCCGACAATAATGAGTTGAATCACCGCGCGGCAGATACTCCACACAATGTCCTTTTCCAGCCCCAGCTTTTCACGGTAGCTGACGACAATCGCGATCAGCACCAGCACCATCGAAAACGCCAGAGATTCGTTCGTAATATTGTGCTCACCCACGGTTTGCCTCCTGCATTTTTCCGCCATGCGGCTGGAGCGTCAGTACGTCATCCGCATGGGTAATTTCGTTAGCGTCATGCGTCACCCACAGCACGGCAATATTCTGCTCGCGGACGTAACGATGAATGATTTCATTGACGTTGCGCTTGTTGGCATCATCGAGCGCGCTGGTGATCTCATCGAGCAGTAACACCTTCGGTAAGAACTGCAGATTACGGATCAGCGAGACGCGCTGCTTTTCGCCGCCCGACAGTTCGGAAACGGACTTTGTCAGCGTGTCCGGCGGCAGATTGAAGCGTGCCAGGTCGGCGGAAAACCGTTCAGGATCGGGCGTCTTATGTCGGATCTGCCAGGGGAAAAGCAGGTTATCGTACACCGTGCTGTCGAACAGGCTCGGGGTTTGCACCGAATAAGAGACCTGCTGGCGGTAAGCCTCGGGTGAAAGCGTTGAAATATCCTTCCCCTCAAAGAAGATCTTTCCCGACGTTGGCGTGAGCAGCGACGCAATGATTTTAAGCAGCGTACTTTTCCCGCAGCCTGAGGGGCCGGTAATCAGTCGAAACTCGCCCGGCAAGAGGCTAAAACTGACATTATTCAGAATGGTGGTACCGCCTGTGCGGTAGCCCATGTCCTCGATGGTTAATACCGCGCTGTTATCCTTCATGTGATCTTCTGCCTTTATCCCAATAATGAGCAGTAGTTTACGGCGATGAGTGATAATAAAGCGACTTTCCTCGTATACTTAGGATCAACAAAAAGTGATTTCATTTCTGCCATAGCATGCAAAACAGGAGGTTTTTATGCTCATCGTTGTTCCTGTCCTTATCTTCGTTGCGCTGGTTATCGTCGGCGCAGGCGTCAAAATTGTCCCTCAGGGTTATCAGTGGACCGTCGAGCGCTTCGGCCGCTATACCAACACGCTACAGCCTGGCTTGAGCCTGATTGTCCCGTTCATGGATCGCATCGGTCGCAAGATCAACATGATGGAACAGGTGCTGGATATCCCTTCTCAGGAAGTGATCTCCAAGGATAACGCCAACGTTACCATTGATGCCGTCTGCTTTATTCAGGTGATTGATGCGCCGAAAGCGGCCTATGAGGTGAGCAACCTGGAGCTGGCGATCGTTAACCTGACGATGACCAACATCCGTACCGTGCTTGGCTCGATGGAGCTGGACGAGATGCTCTCCCAGCGCGACAGCATTAATACCCGCCTGCTGCACATTGTCGATGAGGCCACGAACCCGTGGGGGATCAAAGTCACCCGTATCGAGATCCGCGACGTGCGCCCGCCGGCAGAACTGATCGCCTCCATGAACGCCCAGATGAAGGCTGAGCGAACCAAGCGTGCCTATATTCTGGAAGCCGAGGGGGTGCGTCAGGCCGAAATTCTCAAAGCGGAAGGGGAAAAACAGTCGCAGATCCTGAAAGCGGAAGGCGATCGTCAGTCCGCATTCTTACAGGCAGAAGCGCGTGAACGTTCTGCAGAGGCAGAAGCCCGCGCGACCCAGATGGTATCCGAGGCGATTGCCGCCGGTGATATCCAGGCCGTGAACTACTTCGTCGCGCAAAAATATACCGATGCACTGAAAGAGATCGGCTCCGCGAACAACAGCAAAGTGGTGATGATGCCGCTGGATGCCAGCAGCCTGATGGGCTCTATCGCAGGGATTGCCGAACTGATTAAAGACAGCGGAAACGAGCGTAAAAAATGATTGAACTGATCGTCGCACATCCTCATGCGTTCTGGCTAAGCCTCGGTGGCTTACTGCTGGCCGCCGAGATGCTGGGCGGCAACGGTTACCTGCTGTGGAGCGGTGTTGCCGCGGTCATTACCGGCCTGGTCGTCTGGCTTCTGCCGCTTGACTGGGCGTGGCAGGGGGCGCTGTTTGCCGTGCTGACGCTGGTGGCCGCCTGGCTGTGGTGGCGCTGGCTGAACCGACAGGTAAGCGAACAGAAACCGCTGGATGCCCACCTTAACCAGCGCGGGCAGCAGATCGTCGGCAAGCGTTTTACGCTCGACACCCCGCTGGTGAACGGGCGCGGGCATATGCGCGTAGGTGACAGCTCGTGGCCGGTGGTGGCCGACGACGACCTCAGCGCCGGAACACGGGTCGAGGTCATTGCGGTAGAAGGCATTACCCTGCGGGTAAAAGCCTGTTAAGCGTGGGTTTTGCGGTGGCAGCAGCCGGCAAGATTGTCGATAATCGGGCAGTCGGCGCTGTCATCACCCGGACAGGAATCCGCCAGCTGTAACAGCTGTTCACGCATCGACTGTAATTCGATGATATGGCGTTCGATCTCCGCCACTTTTTCCAGCGTGCGTTTTTTCACGTCGGCACTGTGGCGCTTCGGATCGTTAAACAGGTTTACCAGCTCGCCGCACTCTTCCAGGTTAAACCCCACCTGCCTTGCCTGGCGCAGTAACGTCAGTTCATCAAGATGCCGTTGCGTGTAGCTGCGGTAGCCGTTTTCACTGCGCAACGGCGGCGTTACCAGCCCTTTCTCTTCATAAAAGCGAATGGCTTTGCTGGTTAAGCCGGTTTTTTTTGCCACGTCACTGATATTCACATTTCCCCCTTGACCTTCCCCTTGATGGAAGGTTTAACCTTCATAACAGTTAGCGAAAAGCGTTACTCCGGTCAACAACTGACCAGTTCATTATACGGGAGTTTTGTTATGTCTCACACTATTGACCTGACGCTGGACGGCCTCTCCTGCGGCCACTGTGTCAAACGCGTTAAAGAAAGCCTGGAACAGCGTCCTGATGTTGAAAGCGCTGAGGTGACTATCGACCATGCCGCCGTGACCGGCAGCGCCAGCGCGGATGCGCTGATCGATACCATTAAACAAGCGGGTTATGGGGCGGAGCTGAGCCACCCAAAGGCTAAACCGCTGGCAGAGTCATCATCCCCGTCGGAAGCACTGACAGCGGCCACTCCTGAGCTTCCGGCAGCGGATGATATTGATGACAGCCAACAGCTGCTGATCAACGGTATGAGCTGCGCCAGCTGCGTCTCCCGGGTACAAAATGCCTTACAGGCGGTACCGGGCGTCGCACAGGCACGGGTAAACCTTGCGGAGCGTACTGCGCTGGTGATGGGCAGTGCCTCCGCCGCAGAGTTAGTGCAGGCCGTGGAGAAAGCGGGCTACGGCGCAGAGGCCATCGAAGATGATGTCGAACGCCGCGAGCGCCAGCAGGAAACGGCTATCGCCACCATGAAGCGCTTCCGCTGGCAGGCGATTGTCGCCCTGCTGGTGGGAATCCCGGTGATGGTGTGGGGCATGATGGGTGACAATATGATGGTCACCGCCGACAACCGCACGCTGTGGCTGGTGATTGGTCTGATTACCCTTGCGGTCATGGTGTTTGCAGGCGGCCATTTCTATACCAGCGCCTGGAAGAGCCTGAAAAACCGCACCGCGACGATGGATACGCTGGTCGCACTCGGTACCGGCGCGGCGTGGCTCTATTCAATGAGCGTTAACGTCTGGCCGCAGTGGTTCCCGATGGAAGCGCGCCATCTCTATTATGAAGCGAGCGCGATGATTATCGGCCTGATTAACTTAGGTCATATGCTGGAAGCCCGCGCCCGTCAGCGCTCCTCCAAAGCGCTGGAACGATTACTCGATTTAACCCCGCCGACGGCCCGCGTGGTCACGGATGAGGGGGAAAAAAGCGTCCCGCTGGCGGAAGTGCAGCCCGGCATGACGCTGCGTTTGACCACCGGCGATCGCGTGCCCGTTGACGGCACGATAACCCAGGGTGAAGCCTGGCTGGATGAAGCGATGCTGACCGGGGAACCCATCCCTCAGCAGAAATCCGACGGCGATGCCGTCCATGCCGGCACGGTCGTTCAGGACGGCAGCGTGCTGTTCACCGCCAGTGCGGTTGGTAGCCATACTACGCTGTCGCGTATTATCCGAATGGTGCGCCAGGCTCAGAGCAGCAAGCCGGAGATTGGCCAGCTTGCTGACCGAATCTCGGCCATTTTTGTGCCGGTGGTGGTTGGTATTGCCCTGCTGAGCGCGGCGATCTGGTATTTCTTCGGCCCTGCGCCACAGATTGTCTACACCCTGGTGATTGCCACCACCGTGCTGATTATTGCCTGCCCATGCGCGCTTGGCCTGGCCACGCCGATGTCCATTATCTCCGGCGTAGGCCGTGCCGCCGAATTTGGCGTGCTGGTCAGGGATGCGGACGCACTGCAGCGGGCCAGTACGCTGGATACGCTGGTGTTTGATAAAACCGGCACGCTGACCGAGGGGAAACCGCAGGTTGTGGCCGTGAACACCGCAGGCATCGCGCAGGAGGACGCGCTGCGTCTCGCCGCCGCGCTGGAGCAAGGCTCCAGCCACCCGCTGGCGCGCGCCATTCTCGAGAAAGCGAATGCTGCGGCTCTGCCGCAGGTCAGTAACTTCCGCACGCTGCGCGGGCTCGGTGTCAGCGGTGAAGCCGAGGGGCATACGCTGCTGCTGGGTAACCAGGCCTTGCTCAATGATAATGGTATTGATACCGCGGCGCTGGAAACCGAACTGAAAGCGCAGGCATCTCAGGGGGCAACCCCGGTTCTGCTGGCGGTGGATGGCAAAGCCGCTGCCCTGCTGGCCGTGCGCGATCCACTTCGCCAGGACAGCGTGGATGCCCTGGCGCGTCTGCACCGCGCGGGCTATCGCCTGGTGATGCTGACCGGGGACAACCCGACGACGGCAAACGCTATTGCGAAAGAAGCCGGTATTGATGAAGTCATTGCAGGCGTTCTGCCGGATGGCAAAGCGGATGCGATTAAGAACCTGCAACGCCAGGGACGTCAGGTGGCGATGGTGGGCGACGGCATCAACGATGCCCCGGCGCTGGCCCAGGCAGACGTCGGTATCGCCATGGGGGGCGGGAGCGATGTTGCCATTGAAACCGCCGCCATCACGTTGATGCGCCACAGCCTGATGGGCGTTGCCGATGCGCTGGCCATTTCGAAAGCCACGTTGCGCAACATGAAGCAGAACCTGCTGGGGGCATTTATCTATAACTCGCTCGGTATTCCAATTGCCGCCGGCATTTTGTGGCCGCTGACCGGCACGCTGCTTAACCCGGTGGTTGCAGGTGCGGCAATGGCGCTCTCCTCCATCACCGTGGTGAGTAATGCCAACCGCCTGTTGCGCTTTAAACCGAAAGATTGAACCTTGTTCTCGTACGCGCTAGCATGAACCTTTCCGTTTATGGAGCGCGTATGAGCCTGTTTAATCGTATAAAAACCTCGTTTCGCGCCCTCTTTCCCCGCCGTTATGCGTGGCCCGGCCTGGATATCTCCCTGCCCGGCGGTCAGCACCTGCATCTGGTCGGCAGCATCCATATGGGTACGCAGGATATGTCGCCTCTGCCCCCCGGTCTGATAAAACGGCTGAAGCGCGCCGACGCGCTGGTCGTCGAGGCGGATATTTCGGGCCAGGAGTCACCGTTTGCCGGGCTTGAAAGCGATCTGACCCTGGCGGAACGTCTGGACGAAGCCCAACTGGCGGAACTGACGCGCGTCGCCGATGAAACCGGCGTGTCGCTCTCTATGATTGACGCCCTGCCGCTGTGGCAAATTGCGATGGTGCTACAGGCCACGCAGGCGCAGCGACTGGGTCTGCGCGGTGACTACGGTATTGATTACCAGCTGCTCAATCTGGCAAGAGCGCGCAATCTGCCCATCATTGAACTGGAAGGAACGGACAGCCAGATTGCGCTCCTGCGTCAGCTTCCGGACGACGGCCGCATGCTGCTGGATGATACGCTGACCCACTGGCACACCAACGCACGTCTGCTGCAAACCATGATTGGCTGGTGGCTGGATGCGCCGCCAGCAGACGGAAAGCTGGCGCTGCCGTCAACGTTCAGCGAATCGCTGTATGATGTGCTGATGAATGCGCGCAACAATGCCTGGCGAGAGACGCTGCATGCATTACCTGCCGGGGAATACGTGGTTGCGGTCGGGGCGTTACATTTGTACGGAGAAGGGAATTTGCCGTCGCTGCTGAAATAAAAAAATGGCCAATATCTCTATTGGCCCGTCAAAGAGGAATTTCATCGTTTTTATTATGCCGAAGGAGACCTTCGGTTGAGCCGATTGTCGCTCAAAGTGACCATCACTGCCAATACTATTGCGCAAGATGGTGCTATTTTTTAGACAAACGTCAGGCGTATGCTGTTGGCATGATTTGTCTGTCGTAAGAAGGATAGCTATGACTCCCGCCGTTAAATTACTCGAAAAAAACAACATTTCTTTCCGGATCCACACTTACGATCACGATCCGAATGAAACCAACTTTGGCGACGAAGTGGTGCGCAAACTGGGGCTGAACGCTGACCAGGTCTATAAAACGCTGCTGGTTGCGGTGAACGGCGATATGAAACATCTCGCCGTGGCGGTCACGCCCGTCGCCGGACAGCTCGATCTCAAGAAAGTGGCGAAGGCGCTGGGGGCGAAAAAGGTGGATATGGCAGATCCGATGGTTGCGCAACGCACCACCGGCTACCTGGTGGGCGGGATTAGCCCGCTGGGGCAGAAAAAACGCCTGCCGACGCTGATTGATGCCCCTTCGCAGGAATTTGACACGATCTATATTTCAGGCGGCAAACGCGGGCTGGATATCGAGCTGGCGGCGGGCGATCTGGCGAAAATGCTGGACGCGAAGTTTGCGGATATTGCGCGCCGGGAGTGAAAGAAAAAGCCGGGTGGCGGCTACGAGGTAAAAGCAAAACGGTAACATGCGTTACCGTTTTTTGTGTTTGCGCCCTCTCCCGGTGGGAGAGGGTTGGGGTGAGGGCATCAGGCCGCACAACACTACTGCCAGCTCACCTCACCCTTCGGCTCATACGCGTTCACGTCAATCGGTGAATTCTGCTCGATGTACTGCTTCAGCACTTCCGCATCAATAAAGCCGGTATTCACATAGCCCGGTTTATTATCAATATGCGGATAACCGTCGCCGCCGGTGGCGTTAAAGCTCAACGTCGCCAGACGGTAGGTTTTTGCCGGGTCGACCGGTTCGCCTTTGATCTTCAGATCATTCAGCTTGCCGTCTTTTGCCACAAAGCTGACGTTGGCAAACTGCGGATAGGCCCCGGAATCCGGCTTCATCTGCGCGACGGCGGTCAGGTAGTCAATCGCCTCTTTGCCGGTCATGTCGGCATAGACCACCACGTTACCAAACGGCTGCACCTTCAGGACATCCTTATAGGTGATATTTCCGCCTTCAATAGAGTCACGAATGCCGCCCCCGCTCATCACGCCAAAATCAGCACCGGTGCGCGCCATTTGCGCCGCCAGCACCAGGTGTCCCATGTTGGTCTGCACGAAGCGGACTTTACTGCGGTCCCCCTCCAGACGACCATTCAGCGTGCCGATTTTCACATCCAGCTGCGCTTTGCCTTTGTTCTGGAACGGTGTCAGCAGGGAGAGCATCTGCGGGTTCTCAGCGATCTCTGGCGTGTAAAGTACGCGCTCACTTTTCCCGTCCGGGTAGGTCACTTTCTTCTTCAGGTTGACCGGAATGAGCTGGTAGTGCACCAGTTTCATCTCGCCGTTACGGAACTCAAAGTCCGCCCGGCCCACGTATTTACCCCATTCGTGGGCCTGCACAATCCAGATACCGTTCTGACGGTCCGGTGCACACGGCGTGCCAGGCACGTAATCCACCTGTTTTTTATTCTCCGATGCCATGCACACCGGATCCTGTGAGTGACCCCCCACAATCATGGCCAGTGACCCTGCAGGCAGGCTGCGCGCCATCTCCACGTCGCCGGGTGCATTGGAGCCGTGCTCACCGTTGTCGTAGTGCCCCATGTGCGTGGTGGCGATAATCACGTCCGGCTTTTCGTTCTGCTGCAGTTCCTGAATCACCAGCTTCGCTTCGTCTGCCGGTTTGCGGAATTCAATATCCGTAAAGAACTCGGGATTGCCGATTTTTGCCGTATCGTCGGTGGTTAAGCCAATGACTGCGATCTTCAAATCCTGACGCTTAAACAGCGCCCAGGGTTTGAACAGCCGTTCGCCGGTGCTTTTCTGGTAAATGTTGGCGGAGAGGAAGGGGAATTTGGCCCATTTTTCCTGCTGACGCAGCACCGTCAGCGGGTTATCAAACTCATGGTTACCGACGGCCATCGCGTCGTAGCCAATCAGATTCATGCCACGGAAATCCGGCTCGGCATCCTGTAAATCAGATTCCGGCACGCCGGTATTAATATCACCGCCTGAGAGCAACAGCACGCTGCCGCCCTGGGCTGCCACCTCTTTGCGAATGCCGTCCACCAGCGTTTTTTGCGCCGACAGACCATATTCGCCATATTCACTGCGCCAGAAATGACCATGATGATCGTTGGTATGCAGAATGGTGATTTTATAGGTTTTATCTTTTTCATACGCCTGCGCGGGCAGGCTTACCAGACCCCATGCGGCGATGAGCGCCAGCGCGACGCCCCGCTTCATTAACTTCATCTTCTCTCTCCCTGACCAATAGACAAAGGCAAAAATTACAGTGACTCACAATAATAGACAAATAAGTTTTCAGAATTGCGACTTTCTTCAAATGTCCCGGGCGGGTATGTTAGTCGGATAATAATTACACCCTGCATCTCTAATAACAAAACAACGTGGTATTTATGGCAATCAGCGAATCAACCCCGGCGTCGCCGCCAAAATCGCGCACCTCTTTTAAGGTATTAGGCGCAATCAGTCTTTCGCACCTGCTCAACGACATGATCCAGTCGTTGATTCTGGCAATTTATCCGCTGCTGCAGTCCGAGTTTTCGTTAACTTTCGTGCAGATCGGGATGATCACCCTCACCTTCCAGCTGGCTTCCTCGCTGCTGCAACCGGTGGTGGGCTACTGGACGGACAAATACCCGATGCCGTGGTCGCTGCCGATTGGCATGTGCTTTACCCTGAGCGGTCTGGTATTGCTGGCGATGGCTGGCAGCTTTGAGGCGGTGTTGATTGCTGCCGCGCTGGTGGGTACCGGGTCGTCCGTCTTCCACCCTGAGTCCTCACGCGTGGCGCGCATGGCCTCCGGCGGCCGTCACGGGCTGGCGCAGTCACTTTTCCAGGTCGGCGGTAACTTTGGCAGCTCCCTCGGCCCCTTGCTGGCGGCGGTGATTATCGCCCCGTATGGCAAAGGGAACGTGGCGTGGTTTGTGCTGGCCGCACTGCTGGCGATTATCGTGCTGGCGCAGATCAGCCGCTGGTATGCCGCTCAGCATCGCGTAAATAAGGGGAAACCTAAAGCGAAGGTTATCAATCCCCTGCCCCGAAATAAGGTCATTCTGGCGGTTTCCGTACTGCTGGTGCTGATTTTCTCGAAATACTTCTACATGGCAAGCATCAGCAGCTATTACACCTTTTATCTGATGCAAAAATTCGGATTATCGGTACAAAATGCGCAAATCCACCTGTTCGCCTTCCTGTTCGCGGTTGCTGCCGGAACGGTTATTGGCGGGCCGGTGGGTGATAAGATTGGCCGAAAATATGTTATTTGGGGCTCTATCCTCGGTGTCGCGCCGTTTACCCTTATTTTGCCGTATGCCAGCCTCGAGTGGACGGGCATTTTAACCGTGATCATTGGTTTTATCCTCGCCTCGGCATTTTCCGCCATTCTGGTCTATGCCCAGGAGCTGTTACCGGGCCGTATCGGTATGGTTTCCGGACTCTTTTTCGGTTTCGCCTTCGGTATGGGTGGGCTTGGTGCAGCGGTGTTGGGGATGGTCGCGGATCACACCAGCATCTTCCTGGTTTACAAAATCTGCGCTTTCCTGCCACTTCTGGGGATGTTGACCATATTCCTGCCTGATAACCGTCACAAAGCGTGAATTACAGGTAGCCAAAGTAAAACTTTGGCTACCTGCCCCCCCTTGTGCCATAAGGGTTTCCTCTCCATCCCTGACCTGAATTTATCAATATGCGCTTTTTTACGCGCATATTGCCGTTTTATTCAAACTTCAACAATTATTCATAAACATAAGGGCAAAAATTGTCATAAACTATTACCTGGTCTTTTGGTATTCACGCCAAAAATGGAACACTCACCGCGAAAGGAGACGGAATGCACCACGCCACACCGCTTATCACCACCATTGTTGGTGGACTTGTGCTCGCTTTTATCCTTGGCATGATTGCCAATAAACTGCGTATTTCTCCTCTTGTCGGCTATTTATTAGCGGGGGTTCTGGCGGGACCGTTTACGCCAGGTTTTGTCGCGGATGCCAAGCTGGCGCCTGAGCTGGCGGAATTAGGCGTGATTCTGCTGATGTTTGGTGTTGGCCTGCACTTTTCCCTGAAGGACCTGATGGCGGTAAAGTCGATCGCCATACCTGGCGCGATCGCCCAGATAGGGGTGGCGACGCTGCTGGGGATGGCGCTTTCGGCCGTGCTGGGCTGGTCGTTGATGACCGGTATCGTATTTGGGCTGTGTCTCTCAACCGCCAGTACCGTGGTGCTGCTGCGCGCGCTTGAAGAGAGACAGCTGATAGACAGCCAGCGCGGGCAAATCGCGATAGGCTGGCTGATTGTGGAAGATCTGGTGATGGTGCTGACGCTGGTGCTGTTGCCTGCCGTCGCCGGAATGATGGAAAAAGACAACATCGGCTTCGCCTCGCTGGCGCTGGATATGAGTATCACCATCGGTAAAGTGGTGGCGTTTATCGCCATCATGATGCTGGTGGGCCGTCGTCTGGTGCCGTGGATCCTGTCCCGCAGCGCGGCGACCGGCTCCCGCGAGCTGTTTACGCTTTCCGTGCTGGCGCTGGCGCTGGGGATCGCTTTTGGCGCTGTTGAACTGTTCGACGTCTCCTTTGCCCTGGGCGCGTTCTTCGCCGGAATGGTGCTGAACGAGTCTGAGCTGAGCCACCGCGCCGCGCATGACACCCTGCCCCTGCGTGATGCCTTCGCCGTGCTGTTCTTTGTCTCCGTCGGCATGCTGTTTGATCCGATGATTCTGGTTCAGCAGCCGCTGGCCGTGCTGGGCACGCTGGCGATCATTATCTTCGGTAAGTCGCTCGCCGCCTTCTTCCTGGTGCGGATGTTCGGCCACTCCCCGCGTACGGCGCTGACGATTGCCGCCAGCCTGGCGCAGATTGGTGAGTTCGCCTTTATCCTCGCGGGTCTGGGTATGGCTCTGAACCTGCTGCCCCAGGCCGGGCAGAATCTGGTGCTGGCGGGGGCAATTCTGTCGATTATGCTGAACCCGGTCCTGTTTGCCCTGCTGGAAAAATACCTCGATAAAACCGAAACGCTGGAAGAGCAGACGCTGGAAGAAGCCATCGAAGAGGAGAAGCAGATCCCGGTGGATATCTGCAACCATGCGCTGCTGGTCGGCTTTGGTCGCGTGGGCAGCCTGCTCGGTGAGAAGCTGATGGCGCAGGGCATTCCGCTGGTGGTGATTGAAACCTCACGCACCCGCGTTGATGAACTGCGCGAGCGTGGTATTCGTGCGGTGCTGGGCAATGCGGCCAACGAGGAGATTATGGCGCTGGCGCATCTGGACTGCGCGCGCTGGCTGCTGCTGACTATTCCGAATGGCTATGAAGCGGGCGAGATTGTAGCCACCGCGCGTGAGAAATGCCCCAATATTGAGATTATCGCCCGGGCGCATTATGACGATGAGGTGGAGTACATCACCGAGCGCGGTGCGGATAAGGTAGTGATGGGCGAACGTGAGATTGCGAACACGATGCTGACGCTGCTGGCGAAACCGCCGGTTGAAGAGGCTGCTACGGGGTAAGATTTTTGCGGTCTGATGCCCTCACCCTGACCCTCTCCCACGGGGAGAGGGAACAAACACTAAAAACGGCAACGGGCGTTGCCGTTTTGCTTTTACCTTTCCCAATAAGCCTCTTCGAGGCTGTCTTCCCGTTCCGGCAGGCCACGCGTTAAGCGCGGTGAATGCTGGTTCAGCACCTGATAGCTCACGCGGTTCGCGTACTTACACACCTGCGCCAGCGACGAATAGGTCAGCCAGTTGAACTTGTGTTTGCTGGAGTTGGGTACGTTGGTTTTGTGGTAGGCATTGGCGGTAATATCGTGCAGCAGTGCTGCCAGCGCGCCGTCACCCGCCCCGTTGGTGTTCATGATCTTCTCCGGTCCGCCCATATAAGGCGCAATGTGGGAGTAGATACGCAGCGGGTTGAGGCAATCTTTATGGCGCATACCGCGGCTGAACTCGTACTGGTTGAACTCGGCAATCGCGCCTGGGAGCAACGGGTGCTGGGTTTTGCGTTTGCTCTCTTCCTCCGTAAAGCCCGCCATATAGAGCCCGACGGGGCCGGCAGTGCAAAGCACCAGATCCACCCAGTCCAGCGCTTTGTCAGAGGCCAGCAGCGGATCGCTCTCACCGGTGAGCGCTTCGGCCTCTTCTTCGTTCATCGCCAGAATTGAGACGTGCTCTTTCAGGAACGCCTGCCACCACTCGGGGTTATCGGCAATCACGAATTTGGTGCCCAGCGTGAGAACCACCGGCACGTCGTACTTTTTCGCGTACTCGATCGCTTTCATGGTCGCTTCCGGCATCGGCTCGCCCGGCTTGCAGCGTACCAGATAGGAGGTCAATACCAGCGCAGAGGCACCCGCAATCACCTCTTCAGGAATACTCTCGGCGCGCAGCTTATTCATATGGCCAGGGCTGATGGCAAACGTACGCTCCCCGGATTCGCCGATCAGCGTGAAGCAGCGGCCAATCGGCCCGTTAACGCCCTGAAGATAGTTCAGATCGGTACGGCTGGAGGTGTTGCACAAATAGCGGTAGGCATAACCACCGATTTCAATGTTACTGCACATCACGCCGAGCAGTACCGAGCGGTCATCGGCCAGCACGGAGTAGTTGTGCATAGTGTTACCGATGGTCCCCCCGGCAAACTGATGGGTAATGAGATTTTCACGCACCAGCTCCTGGTACAGCGCTTCGGCAACGTCGTCTTCGATCACCAGGGAATGACCGGCGCTCAGACCATAACGGGCGACAAACTCATCATCCACTTTCGCTTCAATGTCCACCAGCGTCTGGTCGATACCAACGACCCAGGCGGCGCTGGTTTCATTTTCAGGCTGGATTTGCTGCAGGAGCGGATCGCGCGCATCAACGGGAAAGTAGTGTTTGGATTTACGTTTACCGGGAAATTTCATGGTCTGAACTGTATGAAGAATATGGGCCGGGAATGGTAGCACAAACCCGGCCTGGAGTGCGATCAGCGGCTGTTCGTCACCAGCGAGACCATCATGTCAATATGTTCAGGCGAGTCGTTAAGCGCCGGAATGTACTCGTACTTTTCGCCGCCAGCCTCAAGGAAAAATTCCCGGTTTTGCACCGCGATCTCCTCCAGGGTTTCCAGGCAGTCCGCCGAGAAGCCTGGCGACATCACCTGAATGTGCTTAACCCCCTTCTCGCCAAGCATTTTGAGGGTTTCATCGGTGTACGGTGTCAGCCACGGCTCGCGACCGAAGCGCGACTGGAAGGTCATCATCACTTTTTCCGGCGGCAGGCCGAGGGCAGAAACCAGCTCACGGGTGGTATCGCGGCAGCGCTGCGGATAATCATCCCCTTCGTTGGCGAAACGCTGTGGGATCCCATGATAGGAGAGCAGCAGCAGATCCGGCTCGCCGTGCTTTTCAAACGACGCGCGCGCGCTGTTGGCAAGCGCCTTGATGTAGAGATCGTTATCGGCGTAATCGCGAATAAAGGTCACGCCAGGAATGCGGCGACGGGTCGCCAGAATGCGCGCCAGCTCGTCCCAGACGGCGGCCACCGTCGAGCAGGAGTATTGCGGGTAGAGCGCCAGCACCACGATATGGTCTACACCCTGCGCCAGCAGTGATTCCACCGCGCTTTCCAGGGACGGTTTTCCGTAGCTCATGCCGAGCGCGACGGGCATATCCGGCAGGCGGGCGGCCAACGCTTTTTCCTGACGACGGCTGTAAACCATCAGCGGCGAGCCCTCCTCCATCCAGACGGACTGATAGAGTTTGGCGACGCGCGGAGAACGAATCGGCAGAATCACGCCACGCAGCAGCGGCCACCAAAGCAGTCTCGGGAAATCCACAACGCGCGTGTCGCTTAAAAATTGTCGCAGGTAGCGTTTTACCGCGTCTGATGTAGGTGCTTCTGGAGTGCCCAGATTGGCAAGCAGGATGCCGGTTTTCGCCTGACTCATTCACGCCTCTTAACCATTTGATAGGTTGTCAATTGTAGCGGAAATGCGTTTAAACGAAACCCATTGCTGTAATAGGTAAGGTGAGAATATTTCTCACCCGGGGACCCGGGTGAGAGACGCGCGATTAGCCGAGGATTTTTTCCAGCTCTGCACGTACGTCAGCCACGGCTTTGGTGCCGTCGACTTTGGCGTATTTGGTGTTACCCGCCTGCGCTTCTTTGGTGTAGTAGCCGATCAGCGGCGCGGTCATCTGATGGTATTCCACCAGGCGTTTACGCACGGTCTCTTCCTGATCGTCTTTACGGGTGGTCAGCTCTTCGCCGGTCACGTCGTCTTTACCTTCAACCTTAGGCGGGTTGAATTTGATGTGGTAAACGCGGCCAGAAGCAGCGTGTACGCGACGGCCAACGATACGGTCAACGATCAGCTCGTCCGGTACGTCGAACTCGAGAACGTAGTCCACGTTGATGCCCGCTTCTTTCATGGCGTCAGCCTGAGGAATGGTGCGTGGGAAGCCGTCCAGCAGGAAACCGTTACGGCAATCTTCCTGAGCAATGCGCTCTTTGACCAACGCAATAACCAGCTCGTCGGTTACCAGCTTGCCTGCGTCCATGATGTCTTTCGCTTGTTTACCCAGCTCGGAGCCAGATTTTACAGCGGCGCGCAGCATGTCACCGGTGGAGATTTGCGGAATACCGTATTTCTCCATGATGAACTGAGCCTGAGTTCCTTTACCCGCGCCCGGAGCGCCAAGCAGAATAATACGCATTGCGAAAATCCCCTCAAATGTCGTTTCAATTTTTCAAAAGCGCTAAACAATACCACCAGAACGGACATCGCTCAAGGAAGGCGGGAAGGCTGAAACGGTTAACGGGGGGAGATAATTTGGGTGAGTGCAGTCTGGGGCCCTCACCCCGGCCCTCTCCCACGGGGAGAGGGAGAAGACCAGGGGAGGTGTGGTCAGTTACGCCAGAAGCAGCGCATTCACACGTTTAATGAACAGGTTAGGGTCTTCCAGCGTGCCGCGCTCGGCCAGCAGGGACTGATCCAGCAGCAGCTCAACCCACTCGGCAAAGCGTGCTTCGTCCTGGGTATCCGCCGCGCGTTTCACCAGCGGATGATCCGGATTAAGCTCAAAGATATATTTCACTTCCGGCACCGCCTGGCCCGCCGCAGCGAACAGCTTCGCCATCTGAGTGCTCATTTCGTCGGCATCGGTCGTGACAATGGCCGGGGTATCGGTCAGACGGTGAGTGAAACGTACCTCTTTCACACGGTCACCCAGCAAGGTTTTCACGCGCTCAACGAACGGCTCCAGCGCCTTCTCGGCTTCTTTCGCGCTTTCATCTACCTCATCCGCCAGCTTGTCGATGGACTCATCGGCTTTTGCAACCGACTGGAACGCTTTACCGTCGAACTCGGTCAGGTAGTTCATCATCCACTCGTCGATGCGGTCAGACAGCAGCAGCACTTCGATGCCTTTCTTGCGCAACAGCTCAAGGTGCGGGCTGCTCTTCGCCGCCGCGTAGCTGTCGGCGGTGATGTAGTAGATCTTCTCCTGCCCTTCTTTCATGCGGGAGACATACTCTTCCAGCGACACGGTCTGCGCGGAGGAGTCGGTGTGCGTGGAGGCGAAGCGCAGCAGCTTAGCAATGGTTTCAACGTTTGCGGTGTCTTCTGCCGGGCCTTCCTTCAGCACCAGGCCAAACTGTTTCCAGAAGGTCTGGTATTTTTCCGCATCGTCTTTCGCCAGTTTTTCCAGCATCTGTAGCGCACGTTTGGTCAGGGCGTTGCGCAAGTTACGGGTGACGGTGCTGTCCTGCAGGATCTCGCGGGAGACGTTGAGCGGCAGATCGTTGGAATCGATCAGACCGCGCACGAAGCGCAGGTAGTTCGGCATGAACTGCTCGGCGTCGTCCATGATGAAGACGCGCTGCACGTACAGCTTCAGGCCGTGCTTGTGATCGCGGTTCCACATATCCCATGGGGCCTGCGCCGGGATGTACAGCAGGCTGGTGTACTCCTGCTTCCCTTCCACGCGGTTGTGGCTCCAGGTCAGCGGGTCGGTAAAGTCGTGGGCGATGTGCTTGTAGAACTCGTTATATTCGTCGTCTTTAATTTCAGACTTGTTGCGCGTCCACAGCGCCTGCGCCTTGTTGATTTTCTCCCAGGAAACCACGGTTTCGCCGTCTTTCTCTTCCTGTTTTTCAATCTCAACCGGCAGAGCGATGTGATCGGAATATTTGCTGATGATGGAGCGTACGCGCCAGTCGTTCAGGAAATCATCTTCCCCTTCACGCAGGTGCAGGGTGATTTCAGTCCCGCGGTCTGCTTTGGTGATGTCGTCAACGGTGTACTCACCTTCGCCTTTGGATTCCCAGAGCACGCCGTTCTCCGCGCTGTCGCCCGCCGCACGAGTACGCACGGTGACTTTGTCCGCCACGATGAACGCTGAGTAGAAGCCCACGCCGAACTGACCGATCAGCTGGCTGTCTTTCGCCTGGTCAGAGCCCATGGACTCAAGGAACGCTTTAGTGCCGGATTTGGCGATGGTGCCGAGGTGGTCGATCACCTCGTCGCGGTTCATCCCAATGCCGTTATCGGCGATGGTCAGGGTGCGGTTCTCTTTATTGAAAGAGACGCGCACGCGCAGCTCGCCGTCGCCTTCATACAGATCCGGGTTAGACAGCGCGCGGAAGCGCAGCTTGTCCGCCGCATCGGAGGCGTTGGAAATCAGCTCACGCAGGAAGATTTCTTTGTTGGAATACAGGGAATGGATCATCAGGTGCAGAAGCTGTTTTACTTCTGACTGGAAACCACGGGTTTCTTGTCCTTTCATCTAAGTCGACCTCAACAATGCCATTTAATGGGGTTGTAAAACGTTGAGTGAGAGATGGGGATAAGGGAGAGAAATTTCAAGCGGAGGCCGCGAACGCAGCCTCCGTTTGGTCAGAAAATAATCTTGTGACGCCCGGCCAGAGAGTGCGACAGCGTGGTGCCGTCCACCATCTCCAGCTCACCGCCCACCGGCACGCCGTGGGCGATGCGGCTGGCATCAACGCCGTACTGTGAGCACAGCTCGGCGATGTAGTTGGCGGTTGCTTCCCCTTCCACCGTTGGGTTGGTGGCGAGGATCACCTCTTTAATCGTTTCGGACTCAAGACGCTGTTCAAGGCGGTCAAGACCGATATCGTCCGGGCCGATACCATCCAGCGGGGAGAGATGCCCCATCAGCACGAAATAGCGGCCGGAAAACTGCCCGGTTTGTTCGATGGCATAGATGTCCGCCGGACTCTCCACCACGCAAATCTGACCGTTCTCCTGACGACGCGGATTCGAGCAGATGTTACACACATCCTGCTCGGTAAAGGTGCGGCAATCCGCACAGTGACCAATTTCTGACATCGCGCGGGTCAGAGCCTGCGCCAGGCGCATCCCGCCGCTGCGATCGCGCTGCAAAAGCGTGAACGCCATGCGCTGCGCCGACTTCGGGCCAACGCCCGGCAGGCAGCGCAGAGCTTCCATTAACTGCGTGAGCAGCGGACTGGTTTGCATCAGAATGGCATCTTAAAGCCCGGCGGCAGCTGCATACCGCTGGAAACAGAGGCCATTTTCTCTTTCTGGGTTTCGTCGATACGGCGCGCAGCATCGTTAAACGCGGCAGCAACCAGATCTTCCAGCATCTCTTTGTCGTCTTCGAGCAGGCTTGGGTCGATTTCAACGCGACGGCAGTTATGCGCACCGTTGATGGTCACCTTGACCAGACCGGCACCGGATTCACCCGTGACTTCCATCTGAGCGATCTCTTCCTGCATCTTCTGCATTTTTTCCTGCATCTGCTGAGCCTGCTTCATCAGGCCACCCAGACCGCCTTTTCCACCAAACATAGGCTTCTCTCTTCTTTCACGTTTAAGGATTACAACCGTAAGTCAGACTCACGATCAAATGGGGCGAATACTCTCTTCATCCAGATCGGCGTCGAAGAACCGGCGCAGGGTCTGAATGTTGTTATCCGCAATAATCGCCTCGCGCGCCTGCGCGAGTTTCTCTTCATAAATGGCCTGGCGCCACTCAAGCGGCGTTTTCACTGCCGGATTATCATCTTCAATGATAGTCAATTCAACCGGCGCACCCTGTAATGTGGCGAGCGCCTCGGCCAGCGCCTTTTGCGCGCCTGGCGAATTCAGGTGTCGCTGACCAGGACGCAGGTGTAAACGCACCTGATTACCGTCCTGCTCTTTCCAGGCGTTCAGCGCAACCTGCTCGACCAGCTTCGGCAGCTGGAGTTTGCTGACCTCAGCGGCCCAGGCATCGCGGGCAATAGATTCTTCTGCGAGCTTCGCGGAAAGCTCCGGCGTTTTCTCATGCTCCAGCGCCTTTTTCAGCGCTTTCGGCGTAGCGACCTCTTCCTTTACCGTTTCGACAACGGTGGTCGCCTTCCAGCGGTATGCCTCTTCTTTCGCCGGGGCTTTCTGCTCGAGCGCGGACGGTGCCGGGCGCGACTGTACGCGCTCCGTTACCGAGGCCAGTCGTTCAAGCGCGGCGTTGTTCACCGGCCGCGCTCTTCCTGGCGCTGCCGGTTCACTCTTTTTTGGTTTGGTTACTCCCTGCGCACGCTGCAACTGACTGCGAGCGGCAAGCACCGAACTGGTGGCATCCGACAGCGGCACGTTTTGCGGCTGCGGTGGCGGTGTCGGCTGCGGTGGCACCTGCTGAGGTGACATCACCGCCGTTGGGGCGACCGGGGCAAAAGACTGCCGCGGCGCTTCCGGCTCCGGCAGCGGCATGCGCGGGTGGAACGCCAGCGCGCGCAGCAGCGTCATTTCTACGCCCATCCGGGGATCCGGCGCGTACGGCAGCTCTTTACGGCCAATAAGCAGGGTTTGGTAATAAAGCTGTACATCGGCAGGCGGCACGGTGCGGGCAAGTTCACGCATCCGCTGTTCAATGGCGGCCATATCTGCGCCAATTGCCGACGGAGAAAGCTGCAGCATCGCCACGCGGTGCAGCAGGCTGAGCATCTCAACCAGCAGCGCTTCCCATTCAATCCCCCGGCTAGCAGCAGCATTGACCAGCGTCATGACGCGCTCACCGTTGGCGGCAATCATCGCTTCGATGAGTGAAAGCGCCTGATCGTCATCCAGCGTACCGAGCATGGTGCTGACTGCTTCGGTAGAGAGCTTACCGTCACCGCTGGCAATTGCCTGGTCGGTCAGGCTTAACGCATCACGCAGGCTGCCGTCCGCTGCACGCGCCAGCAGTTGCAGGGCGCGCGGCTCATGGACGATCTTCTCTTCATCGAGAATGTGTTCGAGCTGGGCGCGGATCTGTTCTACGTCCAGGGCCTTCAGGTGGAACTGCAGGCAGCGGGACAGAATGGTGACCGGCAGCTTTTGCGGATCGGTCGTCGCCAGCAGGAATTTCACGTGCGCGGGCGGCTCTTCCAGCGTTTTCAGCAGGGCGTTAAAGCTGTGGCGCGACAGCATGTGCACTTCATCGATCAGGTAGACCTTGAAGCGACCGCGCGCCGGGGCGTACTGTACGTTGTCCAGCAGATCGCGGGTATCTTCCACTTTCGTGCGCGAGGCGGCGTCGATCTCGATCAGATCGACAAAACGCCCCTGCTCGATCTCCCGGCAGTTATCACACACGCCGCACGGCGTGGCGGTGATCCCGGTTTCGCAGTTGAGACCTTTCGCCAGCAAACGGGCAATTGAGGTCTTACCGACGCCGCGGGTGCCGGAGAAAAGATAGGCGTGATGGATGCGACCTAGCGACAAGCCGTTCGCCAGGGCCGTCAGCACATGCTCCTGACCGACAACGTCAGCAAAGGTTTGTGGTCGCCATTTACGGGCTAACACCTGATAACTCATGGGCAGGCTCTGCAACGCTGGAAGGTGAATTTATGGAGGGGAATGCTATCACAACCTCACCCATTGAGCGAGGTTGTGAAAACCGGGATTAATGACCCGGGAATGGCACCAGGCTGTAGCTGGTAATGCCCTGTTTTTCCAGGCGCTGTTCGCCGCCGAGATCGAACAGGTTAATAATGAACGCCGCGTCGGTCACTTCGCCACCCAGACGACGGATCAGCTTCACGGTCGCTTCGATGGTGCCGCCGGTCGCCAGCAGATCGTCCACCACCAGCACTTTGTCGCCAGGCTTGATCGCATCAACGTGGATTTCCAGCTGATCGGTGCCGTACTCCAGCTCGTAGCTCTCTGCGATGGTTTCACGCGGCAGTTTGCGCGGTTTACGCACCGGCACAAAACCCACGCCCATTGCCAGCGCAACCGGTGCGCCAAACAGGAAGCCACGGGCTTCGGTACCTACTACTTTGGTGATCCCGGCGTTTTTATAACGCTCGACCAGCAGTTCAATGCTGAGCGCGTACGCTTTCGGGTCTTCCAGCAAGCTGGTGACATCACGGAAAAGAATGCCAGGTTTTGGATAGTCCTGGATGCTTTTGATGCTGTTTTTCAGATATTCAAGCTGCTGTGCAGTTGCGGTCATCGGTTTGTGCCTAAATGAAACAGTGTTACTCACGACGCGCAACGGAGTGGGTAAAGGTAACAATCGTTTAACCTTTAACCAGGCGCGCCTGTGCTCGAAAACGGTCGAATTTACTGGCTGTACGCAATAATTGCAACAGCCATTATGAGGCTTCAGTGCTTTTGTTGCTTTTCATCAACCACGGGGATCCGCCACATGAAGATAAGCAGGCAGGTCAGAATGATCAGCAGCAGGATCCGCACCCACATCATTTTCACCAGCCATAATGAAATAGCAAAGGTCATGAGGATCACCGCAATCGCGCGCGGCTTCGCGCCGGGCGGCATGGCACGGTGTTTTTGCCAGTGGCGCAGGTAGCCACCAAACCATGAGCGATAAAGCAGCCAGTGGTGAAAACGCGGCGACGAGCGGGCGAAGCACCAGGCTGCCAGCAGGATAAACGGCGTGGTGGGCAGTAAGGGTAAAACCACACCCAGTGTACCCAGCACTACCGCGAGCCAGCCAATGATGATTAAAATAGTACGCTGCATAATGCGAATCGTTATCAAACTGAACGGCTACTTTACCACTGGAGAGCGTTTTGAAAACAGCCTTGCTTCTGGAGACGCTGCAAAAACAGTTGACCACCCTGCGAGCAGAGGCCACCCCTCTGCTGGGGCACGCCACGCTGAAGCCGCGCTTTGATCGGCAGCTTTTTCGTACCCGCAGTACGGTCATTCAGGATTACCTGGCTGAGGCGCAGACCCGCCTTGACGAGCTTTGCCATGCGGTTGAAAGTGAACAGCAGGAACAGGTGGCGTGGCTTGCAGAGCATCTCACTGAGCAAATCACCGCCCTGCATCGCGAAATTGCCGCCTGGCCGCTACGCGCCTGGGACAGCGGCTCGCCCGGACTCGGCAAATGGCAGCGCAAGCGGCTGGAGAATCAGGAGTTTGAACGCCGACTGTTTGAGATGAAACGTGAGCGCGAAGTGCGGCTGAATAACAGCGAAACGCTGGAAGAACAACAATTATTGATGCGCGAGATTAGCGCCCTGGAAGGCCGCATTGTGCGCTGCCGTCAGGCGCTGGATGAGATTGAACGCGTCATTGAACGTTTGACCCGCTAACAGGAGCCACACCCATGTCACTGGAAAATGCACCCGATGAGGTCAAGCTGGCCGTCGATTTAATTATGCTGCTGGAGAATCATGATATTCCCGCCGAAACGGTGCTGAAAGCGCTGGAGATTGTGCAGCGGGATTTCGAAGGAAAGGTGAAGGCCAGTAGCCCTCACCCTACCCCTCTCCCACAGGGAGAGGGAAAATAGATTAAGCCGGAGTGGGATCGTCACCTTTAATGTCGCGCTTCACTTCCGTATGCTCATCACCTTTTTCGTTACGCAGGTGAACTTCAAGCTGGTTGAAGGCGATATTAATATCGTTTTCACGGCACAGGCGATCGATAGACCGGTTAAGCTCATCTACCGTGTAGCTACGGTCACGCAGTTCACGCACGTATAAACGCAGTTCATGATCCAGCGTGCTTGGCCCGAAGGTGGTGAAGAACACCGCCGGAGCCGGATCGTGCATCACTTTCGGATGTTCTGAGGCTGCCTTCAGCAGCACCTCTTTCACCTTCTCCAGATCCGATCCATAGGCTACGCCCAGGCGGATCACCACGCGCGTCACCGTATCAGAGAGCGACCAGTTGATCAGACGCTCGGTCACGAACGCCTTGTTCGGGATGATCACCTCTTTGCGATCGAAATCGGTAATCGTGGTGGCACGAATGCGGATCTTGCTGACCGTACCGGAGAACGTCCCGATGGTGACGGTATCGCCAATTCGCACCGGACGTTCGAACAGGATGATCAGACCGGAGACAAAGTTACCGAAGATCTCCTGCAGGCCAAAACCCAGACCTACCGAGAGGGCGGCCGCCAGCCACTGGAGTTTATCCCACGAGACGCCCAGCGAGCCGAATACCGTCATCGCCCCGACAATAATAATGACGTAGTTCAGGATCGTAGTGATAGCGTACGACGCCCCCTGACGCAGGTTCAGCCGCGAGAGGACCAGCACTTCCAGCAGACCCGGCAGGTTGCGAATCAGCGCCCAGGCTACCACCGACGACACCAGCGCAAACAGCAGGCTGCCCATGGTGACGCTTTTCATCACCGCAGCGCCAGCTTCGGTGCCGTTGTACTGCCAGAGGGTGATGCTGTCGAGGTAGGCGAAAACGGTAATTAAATCAGACCAGATAGCCCAGAACATCACCGCAAACAGCGCGATCATCACCAGCATAGTGATACGCAGCGTCTGCTGGTTGACCTGCTCCAGCGCGATGGTCGGTTCTTCCTGTGGCTCCGCACCTTCGGCGCCCTCTTTCACCTGATGCTGACGACGCGCGATGGCACGACGGTAAGCAATACGGCGAGCCGCGACGCTTAACCCGCGCAGTACGGTTTGATAGAGCAGATTCCAGACGATCACCAGATAGACCGTTTCGATCCAACGCCCGGACAGACGCAGCGTGGTATAGAAGTAGCCCGTCGCCGTGAGCACCATCAGCGCCAGCGGAATGATCGCCAGTACCGTCACGGTGGCCAGACGAATATTGTGGGATTCTTTATCACGCCAGCTATCGCGGCACATCGGCCACATGAGGATGGCAATCAGCAGCAGGTTCAGCATAATCACCAGCTGACCCAGCACATCATCCATCAGATGCAGCGGAGACAGTTCAGAAACAACCGACCAGAAGTGAAGCGGCAGCAGCGCCAGGCTGACACGCACAATCTGACGACGCCAGTGGCTGGTCAGTTGGGCAGGCATGTTGAAATGACGGACCGCAACGCCGTCTTTTTCCAGGACCTTCCAGCACAGGCCAAACACCAGCCAGAACAGCGCCAGTTTTTTGCTGAATGCCCACAGCAGATCGCTGACGTTAAGCTGCATGGTGAGCAGAATCAGGCCTACCGCCAGAATAATCAGGCACACCGGCAGAGCGCGAATAAGGTCGATCAGAATCGCTTTTGGCGTATGGAGCTGGCTGTCGTTGCGCAGTTGCCCCACTTCCGAGGCCAGCTTCGCCTGGTACTGTTTAAGCCATTTCAAACGCCAGCGAATCAGACCGGCAATCAGCAGCAGGGGTAATCCCGCCAGGAAAGCAATCATTACCGCAGGCCAGGCTTTCTCCCAGTTCACGGTGATTTTCATGCTCTTGATCTGCGTTTTCAGCTGCTCAGGGAAGGACTTCACCCAGTCCCAGTCCATCGGCTTGTTGCTGTTCACCCAGAAAATTTGCTGCGTCAAAATCTCCTGCAGGCTTTTGGAAACGCTGACCAGCTGCTGCTGGTTGATCTGCAGGTTGATGGCCATCATCAGCTGGTTGCCCAGCTGTTTGTTGAGCTGATCCAATAGCTCACGGCGCATATCGACGACCTGGAGCAGCGCGTCATGCACTTCCGGGTTCACGTCGCTGGAATGACCCTCTTCAATTTTGGCGACGAAGTTATCGCTCTGGAAAAGGGCATCACGCTGCTGATTCACGTCAAATTGTTCCAGACGCAAATCCGCAATGCGGTTAGTCATGTCTTCCAGCTCGTCGGCGGACGGCAGCGTCTGCTGCTGCTGGTAGAGAATACGCGACAGCAGGAGGCTACCTTTCAGGACCGCGATCTGTTCTTTGATGTTGCGTTCCGCCTGCAGCGCCCGATCCAGCCAGTTTTTCACTTTAATGTTTTGCTGAACCAGCGAGTTGCCGTTTTCCGTCGCCAGAATCAGACGCTGACTCAGCTGATGGTTAGCCTCAAGCTCCTGTTTCACCAGCGGATTGGCCTGAATACGGGCTGTTTCGTCCGGCGATACCGCCTCCTGGGCCGTTTTTTCCGTCAGGGTCAGACGCTTACTGTTTACCGCTTCCTGCAGCAGCTGAAGCTGGTGTTCCAGACGATTAATATTCGCCGTGACGTAATCACGCTGTTTCTGGAGCGTGTCCTGCAGCACCGTATTCCCTTCCAGGCTTTTACGCTGCTGTTCAATTTGCGCATTGAGTAATGACTGCTGAACCAGTAGCAGAGTTTGCTGCGTTGGGCGAAGCGTCCCTTCCCCCACCGTCGTACCGTTCAGGCGGTTGCGGATCTGTTGCAGCTGCTGAGACGCGGTATACATCGCATTTTGCACGCGCTCGGGCTGGGTTTGCAGAGAGACGAGCTGACTGTTGTAGGTCGCGAGGTCGGACTGCGCGGTTTGCAGATCGTCGAGCAATTGGGCAACGCGCGACTCCAGCTGACGCAAAGAAAGCGTGGCGAGCGTCTTACGCGTTTCGTCGTCGTTATCGACGTCACTCAGCGCATTCAGCGCTTCCGTGGCCTTGCGCATGTTCTCAGGCGCCTGCGCCACCTTCTGACGAAGCTGGGTGGTTTCTGCTTTAACGCGCTCAATTTTATCAATGTTTTCCAGCGTCTCTGTCAGATCCTGCTGGGTGAGTTTCTCCTGCGGAGAGAGCTCTTTTTGTTTGTTCAGGGTATCGAGTTGCGACTGAACATCACTGCGTGAGGGGATATCCGTACTGTTATCTGCGCGGGCCCACGAAAGCGGTCCGGTGGAGAAGAAAAACAGCATAGCAAAGAGCAATGCAAAAACAGGATGTTGCGAGCGATTGATGGGCAGCATAGTTGTGAATGATGTCAGCAGATGACCGAAAATAGTCCGGCGTGAAGAATATCACGCTCGTCTGAAGCAGAATAGCGTGAACGTTATCCTCTAAGATAAATCCTGGAATGGCTCAGGCGGGTAACGAAGGGGAATCGCTGCGCAGCGTCGGGCAGAACTGACACATTTCCAGTAAAATCGCGACGTAGCTGCGTGCTTCCTGCTTGAGGTCAAAGGAGTCCGGCGCAAAAAGCCAGTTTTCCATCAGGCCCGAAATATAGCTGCGCATCAGGATAGCCGCCCGACGAGTCAGTAAATTAGCCGGTAACAGCTTCGCCTGCATACACTGGGTGAGCGTTTGTTCAATGCGGTCATAGCTCTCCAGGCACAAACTACGCTGCGCCTGCTGCACCACCGCCATCTCGCCCACGAACTCGCATTTATGAAAAATAATTTCCATCATTAATCTGCGACGTTCTTCAACTACCGTAGCTTCAAGGATATATACTAATATCTCTCTTAATACTGAGAGTGGATCGTCAGGGAATTTTGCCCGATACTCACTCTCAAGATCGCTAATGCTGGACTCTGAAAGCTCCCAGATTTCACTGAACAGATCTGACTTATCTTTAAAATGCCAGTAAATCGCACCCCGAGTCACGCCAGCAGCCTGAGCAATTTGTGCCAACGAGGTTGATGAAACACCCTGCTGAGAGAACAAACGTATTGCCACATCAAGGATATGTTGTCGGGTTTCCAGCGCTTGTTGTTTAGTTTTTCGTGCCATAGGTGAGTGAATTTACAGGAGTCAGATTTACATACATTTGTGAATGTATGTACCATAGCATGACGATAATATAAACGCAGCAATGGGTTTTTGGACTCAGGACCATTGATCAATTTGAAATCGGACACTCGAGGTTTACATATGAACAAAAACAGAGGGTTAACGCCTCTGGCGGTCGTTCTGATGCTCTCAGGCAGCTTAGCGCTAACAGGATGTGACGACAAACCAGCTCAACAAGGAGCTCAGCAGGCGCCAGAAGTCGGCGTAGTGACACTCAAATCTGAACCTCTGCAGATCACCACCGAATTACCTGGCCGTACCAATGCCTATCGCATTGCGGAAGTTCGCCCTCAGGTGAGTGGCATTATCCTGAAACGTAACTTTACCGAAGGCGGTGATGTGAAAGCCGGTGAGTCTCTGTATCAGATTGATCCCGCGACCTATCAGGCCTCTTATGAAAGCGCCAAAGGCGACCTGGCAAAAGCGCAAGCCGCCGCCAAAATCGCCCAGCTGACGCTGAACCGTTATCAAAAACTGCTCGGTACGAAGTACATCAGTCAACAGGATTATGATACCGCTCTGGCCGATGCCCAGCAGGCTAACGCCGCCGTGGTGGCCGCCAAAGCGGCCGTCGAAACCGCACGTATTAATCTGGCCTATACCAAAGTGACCTCCCCTATCAGCGGTCGTATTGGTAAATCTTCCGTCACGGAAGGGGCGCTGGTACAGAACGGACAAACCACTGCGCTGGCTACCGTGCAGCAGCTTGATCCGATCTACGTTGACGTAACCCAGTCCAGCAATGATTTCCTGCGCCTGAAACAGGAGCTGGCTAACGGCACCCTGAAACAGGAAAACGGCAAAGCCAAAGTGGAGCTAGTGACCAACGACGGTATCAAGTTCCCGCAGGAAGGGACTCTGGAGTTCTCCGATGTGACGGTCGACCAGACTACCGGTTCCATCACCTTACGGGCGATTTTCCCGAACCCTGACAAAAATCTGCTGCCAGGTATGTTCGTTCGCGCGCGTCTGGAAGAAGGCACCAATCCAACCGCACTTCTGGTTCCACAGCAGGGTGTGACCCGTACGCCACGTGGCGATGCGAGCGCGCTGGTTGTCGGGGCGGATGACAAAGTCGAAATGCGCAACATTACCGCCACTCAGGCGATTGGCGATAAATGGCTGGTGACGGAAGGTCTGAAAGATGGCGATCGCGTGATTGTTACTGGTTTGCAAAAAGTTCGTCCTGGTGCGCAGGTCAAAGCACAGGAAGTGAAATCTGACGATAAACAATCTGCTTCGGCCGCTGACCAGTCAGAACAAACCAAGTCTTAACTTAAACAGGAGCCGTTAAGACATGCCTAATTTCTTTATCGATCGCCCCATATTTGCGTGGGTGATCGCCATTATCATCATGTTGGCCGGGGGACTTGCGATCCAGAAGCTGCCTGTCGCGCAATATCCAACGATTGCGCCACCGGCGGTGACAATTTCCGCAACCTACCCGGGCGCTGATGCGAAAACGGTGCAGGACACCGTCACCCAGGTTATCGAACAGAACATGAACGGTATCGATAACCTGATGTACATGTCATCAAACAGTGACTCAACCGGTACAGTACAGATCACCCTGACCTTCGAGTCAGGTACCGATGCTGACATCGCGCAGGTTCAGGTGCAGAACAAACTGCAGCTGGCAATGCCGTTGCTGCCGCAGGAAGTACAACAGCAGGGCGTGAGCGTCGAGAAATCGTCCAGTAGCTTCCTGATGGTTGTTGGCGTTATCAACACCAACGGCACCATGACGCAGGAGGATATTTCCGACTACGTGGGCGCCAACATGAAGGATGCCATCAGCCGTACTTCCGGTGTGGGTGACGTTCAGCTGTTCGGTTCTCAGTACGCGATGCGTATCTGGATGGATCCGAACAAACTGAACAACTTCCAGCTGACGCCGGTTGACGTGATTAACGCGATTAAAGCGCAGAACGCCCAGGTGGCAGCCGGTCAGTTAGGCGGTACACCACCTGTGAAAGGCCAGCAGCTTAACGCGTCCATTATCGCGCAAACCCGTCTGACCTCCGCCGATGAGTTCAGCAAAATCCTGCTGAAAGTGAATCAGGACGGTTCGCAGGTTCGCCTGCGCGACGTAGCGAAAGTGGAGCTGGGTGGCGAAAACTACGACATCATTGCGAAGTTTAACGGTAAACCGGCTTCCGGTCTGGGTATTAAACTGGCGACCGGCGCTAACGCCCTGGACACCGCCACGGCGATCCGCGCAGAGTTGAAGAAGATGGAACCGTTCTTCCCGTCAGGTCTGAAAATCGTCTACCCGTACGACACGACGCCGTTCGTAAAAATTTCGATTCATGAAGTGGTTAAAACGCTGGTAGAAGCGATTATCCTGGTCTTCCTGGTGATGTATCTGTTCCTGCAAAACTTCCGCGCGACGCTGATCCCAACCATCGCCGTGCCGGTCGTTCTGCTTGGAACCTTTGCCATCCTTGCGGCCTTTGGATTCTCGATAAATACCCTGACGATGTTCGGGATGGTGCTTGCCATCGGCCTGTTGGTGGATGACGCCATCGTAGTGGTAGAGAACGTCGAGCGTGTCATGGCGGAAGAGGGTTTACCGCCGAAGGAAGCAACCCGTAAATCCATGGGCCAGATCCAGGGCGCGCTGGTCGGTATCGCGATGGTACTGTCGGCGGTATTTATCCCGATGGCCTTCTTCGGCGGCTCTACCGGTGCGATTTACCGCCAGTTCTCGATTACCATCGTTTCCGCGATGGCGCTGTCGGTGCTGGTCGCATTGATCCTGACGCCTGCGCTGTGTGCCACCATGCTGAAGCCCATTCAGAAAGGCGGTCATGGCGAGCATAAAGGGTTCTTTGGCTGGTTTAACCGCATGTTTGACAAGAGCACGCACCACTACACCGACAGCGTGGGCAACATCCTGCGTAGCACCGGTCGTTATCTGCTGCTCTATATCATCATTGTCGTCGGCATGGCCTATCTGTTCGTTCGTCTGCCAAGCTCGTTCCTGCCTGATGAAGACCAGGGCGTGTTCCTGACGATGGCGCAGCTTCCGGCGGGTGCATCGCAAGAGCGTACCCAGAAAGTGCTGGATGAAGTGACGGACTACTACCTCACCAAAGAGAAAGCGAACGTTGAGTCCGTGTTTGCGGTTAACGGCTTTGGCTTTGCGGGTCGTGGTCAGAACACCGGTATCGCCTTCGTCTCTCTGAAAGACTGGGCGGATCGTCCGGGCGAGGAGAACAAAGTTGAGGCCATCACTGGCCGTGCAATGGGGACCTTCTCGCAGATTAAGGATGCGATGGTCTTCGCCTTTAACCTGCCAGCGATTGTTGAACTGGGTACCGCGACCGGTTTCGACTTCCAGCTGATCGACCAGGGCGGTCTGGGTCACGAAAAACTGACGCAGGCACGTAACCAACTGTTCGGAGAGGTGGCGAAACACCCTGACCTACTGGTTGGCGTGCGTCCAAACGGTCTGGAAGATACGCCGCAGTACAAGATCGATATCGACCAGGAGAAAGCACAGGCGCTGGGCGTGTCCATCAGCGACATCAATACCACACTGGGCGCGGCCTGGGGCGGTAGTTACGTGAACGACTTCATCGACCGTGGTCGTGTGAAGAAAGTGTACGTGATGTCAGAGGCGCAGTACCGTATGTTGCCGAACGATATTAATAACTGGTACGTTCGCGGCAGCAATGGTCAGATGGTTCCGTTCGCGGCGTTCTCAACGTCACGCTGGGAATATGGTTCACCACGTCTGGAACGTTACAACGGTCTGCCATCAATGGAGATCCTGGGTCAGGCCGCACCAGGCCGAAGCACCGGTGAAGCCATGAACCTGATGGAAGAGCTGGCGAGCAAATTGCCTTCGGGCATCGGCTATGACTGGACCGGTATGTCCTATCAGGAACGTCTGTCCGGTAACCAGGCCCCTGCCCTGTATGCCATTTCTTTGATTGTGGTATTCCTGTGTCTGGCGGCACTGTATGAGAGCTGGTCGATTCCGTTCTCCGTTATGCTGGTGGTTCCACTCGGGGTTATCGGTGCACTGCTGGCGGCGACGTTCCGTGGATTGACCAACGACGTGTACTTCCAGGTAGGCCTGCTGACAACCATTGGCTTGTCGGCGAAGAACGCGATACTTATCGTTGAATTCGCCAAAGACCTGATGGAGAAAGAAGGTAAAGGGCTTATCGAGGCGACGCTTGAAGCGGTACGTATGCGTCTGCGTCCTATTCTGATGACGTCACTGGCGTTTATCCTCGGCGTACTGCCGCTGGTTATCAGCTCTGGCGCGGGCTCCGGTGCGCAGAACGCGGTCGGTACTGGCGTGATGGGCGGTATGATCACCGCGACCGTGCTGGCTATCTTCTTCGTTCCGGTGTTCTTCGTGGTGGTTCGCCGCCGCTTCAGCCGCAAAAATGAAGATGTTGAGCACAGTCATTCGGTAGAACCGCACTGATACCGGTTTCACATCATAAAAAGGCCGCATTAGCGGCCTTTTTCATTTTAAGAAAAAATCATAAAATACGCTTATTGTGGTTTTATTTATTTTCTGCCAGCGTAACAGGACATATCATAAATAACGGATAACGTAATCCGAGAATACAGGATTTTTTTAAATTCATTTCTTCGGTCAGAGGGTTAGGAATATTCCTAATTAAAAGTTCGGAAAAACAGAACTCCGGATTTGAACTTTTTCTTCAGGCGCAAACCTAAGCTAATGAAACGTAAGGAAGCTAACAAAACAAGCGTTAATCTGGATAAAAATGTTCCGTTCCGGATGAACATTTGCGTAGAGTCTCGCAGCCTGCGGTTTTATTTGTAATTTTTCGTAATAGCGCGGTGAAATCCAGACAGGAGTGGCTTATAGTTAGGTTATCAGGAACACAGCACTCATGTAGCTAAGTCAGTTGTATCCATCCCGACAATGATGTTCGGTGAGTAATAAATCACTCAGAAGGGGATGCGCTATGGACGAGTACTCGCCAAAACGGCATGATATCGCGCAGTTGAAATTTCTCTGCGAATCCTTGTACCATGACTGCCTTGCCAATCTTGATGAAAGTAACCATGGCTGGGTAAACGATCCAACGTCTGCCATCAATTTACAGTTGAACGAGCTTATAGAGCATATCGCTACCTTCGCACTTAATTATAAAATTAAGTACAATGAAGATAATAAGCTCATTGAGCAAATTGATGAATACCTGGACGACACCTTTATGTTGTTCAGTAGTTACGGCATTAACGCGCAAGATTTGCAAAAATGGCGCAAATCGGGAAACCGACTATTCCGCTGTTTCGTCAACGTGAGCAGAGCTAACCCCGTTAGCCTTTCCTGTTAAAATTATTACAATTACTAAGGTGAATTTATGTCTGAAAAACCACTCACAAAGGTCGATTATTTGATGCGCTTACGCCGTTGTCAGTCAATTGACACCCTCGAACGCGTCATTGAAAAGAATAAATACGAGCTTTCTGATAATGAACTGGCGGTATTTTATTCAGCTGCTGACCATCGCCTCGCTGAGCTAACGATGAATAAGTTATATGACAAAATTCCCACATCCGTGTGGAAATTTGTACGTTGATCTTTGAAGTGTGTCTGTAGAGGTTCTACGCCACGTTCTAAGCTGTATTCACCTGTCCCGTTATGCTCCCTGTGCGAAAGCCAGGTCTCCGTGTTAAACGCGCTCATCAGCAACAATGTTGTGACTCTGCTCACATCGGCTTTTCGGGAACGTTCCCCTCCTGGCCAGTTGCGATTACCCTTCAGGAATCACATCCAGAGAGGTTTACGATGAGCATTGAAAAACAGAAGATGATTTCAGGTGAACATTACCGCCCGGGTGATGAGACACTACGCGCCGACAGACTGCGGGCACGCCATCTCATCCATCGCTATAACCACACTGCGCCTGATGAAAAAACAGAACGCCAGACCATTCTGGCGGAACTGCTGGGGCAAAGTGAAGGGGCTTATATTGAGCCGAGTTTCCGCTGTGACTATGGATATAACATTTATCTGGGCAAAAACTTTTACGCGAACTTCGATTGCGTGATGCTGGATGTGTGTCCTGTTCATATCGGCGATAACTGTATGCTCGCGCCGGGTGTTCATATTTATACAGCAACCCATCCCCTGGATGCGGAGGAACGTAATAGCGGCGTCGAGTTTGGTAAGCCCGTCACTATTGGCAATAATGTCTGGATTGGCGGACGGGCGGTCATTAACCCAGGCGTTACCCTGGGTGACAACGTGGTCGTCGCTTCCGGTGCCGTCGTGACGAAAGACGTCCCGTCTAATGTCGTCGTTGGGGGTAACCCGGCGAAGATCATCAAAACGCTGTAAGATCCCGGGGGAGTCAACTGTTATGGTCTTTTAGCGCCTGACTGTTACTTTTTTCAGCGGGATGGCTCCCCTAAAATTGGCAGACACCCTGTATTGTCTACACGCATAAAGGCAAAAAATGACCGAGATACAGCGCCTGCTTACCGCCACCATCGACGATCTTAACCTCCGCGAAAAGCGCGATAATCGCCCGCGCTTTAGCATCAGCTTTATCCGCAAACATCCCGGACTGTTTGTCGCAATGTATGCCGCCTGGCTGGCAACGCTTATTGTGATGCTGAAGTCCGAAACGCTGGTGGACTCCGTCTGGCTACTGGTTGTGTTATTTGTCGTCTTTAACGCTTTTTTCTTTTTCGACGTGAATCCCCGCTACCGTTACGAAGATATCGACGTGCTCGATTTCCGGGTCTGCTACAACGGTGAATGGTACAACACGCGTTTCGTGCCTGCGGAGCTTATCGAGAGCATCATGCACTCTCCGGCCGTTGAAACCGTGCAAAAAGAGAAGCTGCAAAAAATGGTTTCCACCAAAGGTCAGCTCTCTTTCTATGATGTCTTTACTCTTTCTCGCCCTGCTGCTGCGTAATTAACGCCTGCAGGCGTCGGATACCCGGCACAAACTGCGAAGCAGAGGTATTGCCATAGCCTAAAACCAGACCGGTTTGCCCCTGCTTCGCCTCCAGGTAGTACCCGCTCAGCGCAGCGGGTGCCAGCTGAAATGCCCTCGCCTTCTCCGCAAGCCTCTGGTCATCAATACCGTCAATCGTCACCGTCAGGTGCATCCCGCCCTCTCCGGCAAGAATACGGTGTGGGGTGTGAAGCGCTGTGCTCAGCGCCTCGCGCAGCTGGCGGTAACGTTTACGATAAAGCCGACGCATGGCAGCAAGATGACGGGCATAGTGACCTTCTTCAATGAACAGCGCGAGGGTGCGCTGCTCCGCACGATGCCCGCCGCGCAGCAGCGAGCCAATGGCAGGGCGTGCCGCCTTCGCCAGTGCGGGCGGTAGCACCATAAACCCCATTCTGAGTGACGGAAACAACGTTTTGCTGAAGGTTCCGAGATACACAACAGGGGCGTTATTCACCATTCCCAGCATGGCCGGTACGGGCTCACCGGCATAACGGAACTCGCTGTCGTAATCATCTTCAATGATCCATGCGTTGTGCTGTCGGGCCAGCTCCAGCAACGCCAGCCTCCGCCGAGCGCTGAGCACGCTTCCGTAAGGGAACTGATGCGAGGGCGAAGTGAAAATCAGCGTGGGGGAAGGCGCATTCCGCCCTTCCCAGCACATTCCCTCATCATCCACCGGCATTCCCGTCATTGTCAGGCCGGTTTTGACAAAGGCACTTTTGGCTCCGGCATAGCCGGGGTTTTCTACCCAGGCAACATCGCCTGGTTCGCTCAACAGTATCGTGCACAGATTAACCCCTTCAAGCGCCCCTTCGGTTATCACTATCTGGCTGGCGTCGCAGTCAATGCCCCGGGAGAGCGCGAGGTGGCGAGCAATCGCCGCACGAAGCGACGGCTCTCCGGCCGGATCGCCATACCCAAGCAGAGCGTTCCCCTCCTCGCGCAAGACGCGATCGTACAATCGCCGCCACAGCGGCAACGGGAAATAGTTGATGGCGGGCGTTCCCGGCGTAAATGCCATGACCGGAGTATCACGCTGCACCGGCGCAGGCAGATGAGTGACCCGTTTTGCCAGCACAACCTCAGGCGCCGGCAATGTCCGGATGCGTGCGCGATGCGCAAAGTGTGCCACCTTTGTCCCCTGCCGGTTACGCAGCAAATAGCCTTCAAGCGTGAGCTGATCCAGCGCCGCGTTAACGGTGTTCCGGGAAACCGCGAGCTGCTGCGCCAGCGTGCGCGAGCCGGATAGCTGGCTACCGGACTGAAGTTTCCCGCTGAGGATGGCCTCTCGCAAAGCCAGATAGAGCGCCCGCTGGAGTGTCTCGTCCCCACGCTTTTTCAGTGCAGCATGGAGCAAAGTATAAAATTCATCACCCGGTATATTCATATCATCTCCTTGTGGTACCAACAAAACATAGCCGAGTGGTGCTTTTTAAGGAACCAGCAATTCACTAGTCTGAAGCTCTTTTCAACGTCACGGAAATGAAGATGAAGACATTCAATGAGTTTGGACAACCCGTGGGCGACGCCCTTATCGACTGGCAGCCTCGACCCCATCCGTCCCGGGTGGTACTGCAGGGGCGTTTTTGTCGGCTTGAACCTCTGCGCGTGGCGCATGCCGAGGCGCTCTTCTCCGCCTATTCCCTGGCCGAAGACACCCGTAGCTGGACGTGGCTGCTGCGCGAACCTGATGCCACGGCCGCCGAGTATGCCGAATGGGTGGCGAGCGTGAGTGATTTATCTGACCCGATGCACTTTGCCGTCATTGATAATCAGACCCAGTCTCCGGTCGGAACGCTGGCCCTGATGCGGATCGATCCGAAAAACGGCGTCGTGGAGGTGGGTCACGTTCATTTCTCGCCCCTGTTGAGCCGCACGCCAATGTCGACAGAAGCGCAATACCTGCTGATGCGGTACGTGTTTGATACCCTGGGCTATCGGCGATACGAATGGAAGTGCAACAGCCTGAACGCACCTTCACGCAAAGCCGCACTGCGCCTGGGTTTTCAGTTTGAAGGGCGGTTTCGCCAGGCGCTGGTCATAAAAGGCCGTAACCGGGATACCGACTGGTTTTCGATTCTCGACAAAGAGTGGCCGGCGCTGGCGAACGCCTTTGAAAGCTGGCTTGCCACCGACAATTTTACCGCCGATGGCAAACAGAAAAGATCCCTGGAAAGCTGGCGAGAAATACGCGCCTAGCGTCTTTTCTTACGCCCCTGAACCGCCTTAAAGCGCGGATTGGATTTGCAAATCACGTATAAGCGTCCCTTGCGTTTGACTATCTGGCAATCCGGGTGACGCTGTTTCGCACTGCGCAATGAGTTAAGCACCTGCATCATTACCCCCGCTTCGCATTAAGAAAACCGCCAAAACGCTTACGGAAGCGCGCCGCGCTGCCATCCGTGGAGAACGTTTTTTGCTTACCGGTATAAAACGGGTGCGATTTCGAAGAAACCTCGATGGTGATGTATGGATACATTTCACCGTCGAGTTCAATTTCGCGGTCAGTTTTAATGGTTGAGCCGACTTTAAAGTATTCATTGGCACTGGTGTCGTGGAATACCACAGTGCGATACGCTGGATGGATATCGGGTTTCATCATCAATCTCTCATGTTTTGTTATAACATAACAAAATAATATCCAGCCCTTGTTGAAAAAACAACCCCCCTTTTGCCACTGATATTTTTCGGGTTTACCTGAGATAAAATAAAAACCAGGCCGCCCACGTGCTATAACTGTATCATTTCGCGGTAAAATCTTTCTCTTCAGGCGGGGAACTCAGCGTCCGGATTTCGACATATGAGAAAGGAAACGACAGCATGAATACCCGACATCTGGTCAGTCTGGTGACTGGCATACTTATCTTTTCTGTGCTGGTTCCCATTTGCCTGAGCATCTGGCTGGCGCATCGCCAGGCGGAAGAGAAATTTGTCGATGCGCTGGATAACTATGCTTCTCGTGTGCTGATACGAACCGACAGGGTCCTGGCTCAGGCAAAAGATGCGCTTAATCATCTGCAAACGTATGACGGCGTGCCGTGCAGCCCTTCGCATTTGAAAGAGATGCGCCGGGCCGCGTTTTCCTGGCGATATGTCCAGGAAGCGATCTATACCGACAACCTGAAACCACGCTGCTCCTCGCTGGAGCAATCCAGCCATGCCTCCCCCTTCCCCCCACCAACGCGCATTACCCGGGATGGTTACAGCGCATGGCTGACGGCGCAAAACGATCTGGGATTTCACCGCTACATGGTTGTGCTGGGCAAAGGCCGCTACCTTGTCATGATCGATCCTGACTCGCTGGTGGATGTGATCCCTTTCGGGGAAATAGCCATCGACGCCGCCCTGGTCGGAACCGCAACACACCGCATTTTTGCCAGCACTAATCCACTCGCGCCGCATATCCGCGAGATGATTCAGGAACGAGAGGGAGACCGCGTCCAGTACAACGGTTCCATGTACGTGATGAAGCCTGTCCCTGAGTTGGGCTTTACCGTCGTGACCTGGGCTCCGCTCAAACCTTTGGCTGATACCTGGCACAGGCAACTCCTTTTCTGGTTACCGTTTGGCATGTTGATAAGCTTGCTCGCCGCACTGTTTGTCTTGCGGATACTGCGTCGCATCCAGTCGCCCCGCAATCGCCTGCTTGACGCCATTAACAGCCGGGATTTTGTGGTTCACTATCAGCCCATCGTGGCGCTCTGTAGCGGGAAAGTGGTGGGGGCAGAGGCGCTGGCGCGCTGGCCTCAGCCAGATGGCAGCAGCCTCTCGCCGGATATTTTGTTCCCCTTGCTGAACAAACCGGGCTCATCTCGCAGCTCACGCAGTTAGTCATTGAAAAAGTGTTTGAAGATATGGGCCACTGGTTGCAACACCACCCCGATCAGCATATCTCCATTAATCTCGCCCCTGCCGATTTGACCTCCGGCAAACTGCCACCGTTGCTGAGTCAGTTAATGAATAAATGGCAAATTCACCCCCGACAAATCGCTCTTGAGCTCACCGAACGCGGTTTTGCCGACCCTAAAATCAGCGCCCCGGCTATCGCCGCGCTACGTCATTCCGGTCACCCTGTCTATATTGATGACTTTGGCACGGGCTACTCCAGCCTGAGCTATCTGCAGGATCTCGACGTGGATACGCTCAAAATTGATAAATCGTTCGTGGATGCGCTGGAGTACAAAAACGTCACGCCGCACATTATTGAAATGGCGAAATCGCTGAAGCTGGCGATGGTGGCGGAGGGTGTCGAGACCGAAGGGCAGCTCGCGTGGCTGCACCGTCATGGGGTGCAGTATGGGCAGGGGTGGTTCTACAGTAAGGCGCTGCCAAAGACGGAATTTATTCTGTGGGCTGAAAATAACCTCGGCAGGCACGTTACTTGAGGTAGGATTTGATCACCTGCAACACCACGCCAAGATCGGCTTCACGCTGCGCCTCTTCAGGCTCTTTCACGACATGATCGGTGAGATGCCCTTCAATCACCTGCATCATCATGCCATTGACTGCCCCACGGATCGCCGCCAGCTGCTGTAGCACCTCGGCGCATTCGTGATCGCTGTTTAGCATTTTTTCGAGGGCAGTGCTCTGCCCCTGAATTTTCTTCAGGCGAGTCAATAACATCTTCTTGTCGCGAACGGTATGTGACATCTCTGTCTCCCTCAGTTTATGGCGTTTAAAGCATATCACGCTCTACTCCCCCTGAGTATTTTTCTACTGGGGAGTAGTATATTACTACTGGGGGGGAGTAGTATTTGCACACGCTTTCCACCCTGGAACATTCAATGACCGATTTTGCTTCACTTCTGCAGCAGGGTAATGCCTGGCTGTTTGTTCCCAGCGCTATCCTGCTCGGCGCGTTACATGGTCTGGAACCGGGCCATTCCAAAACCATGATGGCTGCCTTTATCGTGGCCATCCGCGGCACGCTGAAGCAGGCTGTACTGCTGGGTCTGGCGGCAACGCTATCCCATACGGCGGTGGTCTGGATCATTGCCATGGCGGGGTTATGGTTTGGTCGGGGCTGGGATGCTCATACGTCCGAACCCTGGTTCCAGCTGTTCTCCGGGGGGTTGATCGTTTTAATCGCCCTGTGGATGGCATGGCGAACCTGGAAAGAGAGCCAGCCGCACGATCATCACCACCACCATCATGACCATGAACATGAACATGAACATGAACATGAACATCATCATGATCACCACCACCCGCTTGTTGAAGAGGAGTGGCAGGACGCCCACCAGCGCGCCCATGTGCAGGATATTAACCGGCGTTTTAATGGACAACATGTGACCACGGGACAGATCGTGATGTTTGGCCTGACAGGCGGGCTTATTCCCTGCCCGGCATCCATCACGGTTCTGCTGATCTGCCTTCAGTTAAAGCATTTTGCGCTCGGCGCGACGCTGGTATTCAGCTTCAGTATCGGTCTGGCGTTGACGCTGGTCGCGTCCGGGGCGATTGCCGCCCTTAGCCTCAAACACGTGACCAAACGCTGGCCTGGCTTTAGCGAACTGTCCCGCAAAGCACCGTGGATTTCCGCTGCGCTGATTACCGTGGTAGGGATTTACATGAGCCTGCACGGCCTGAGCGGCATCCTGGCATAAGCCTGCGGTCACGTCAGGTGGCCGCATCTCAAGGGTCAGCTGAGGTTCTGCTGCCAGCTGAAGCGATAACGAAGCTGGCGCGTCTGCAGGAGAAATTCCGGCGAGACGCTGGGGCTCCAGGAGTCATCGCCGCCCACGCCCATGTGGAACGCGTCGAGGTTGAGCCAACACCCCGGCTCTTCGCGCAACAGGTGATGATGGGTTGTCTCGCGCAACTGCTGCTGGCCGTAGCGGCTTATTGAGAAGTGGAACCGGCCATTCAGCAGATGCGTTCCTGCCACAAGTTCGCGGGTATCGCAGCGCAAACCATTTTCCGTCGGGAAGATATACGGCGTGTGCATCGCCTCCAGGGGCAATGTCCAGCGCCCCTGCTGTGCCGCCAGCTTTCTGTCCGGGTAATTTTCGTGCGGCCCCAGCCCCAGCCAGTGAACGTTTTCCGGCGCTTCGGCGAGATGAACGCTCAGGCCAATCCGCGCGGGTTCCGGGATATCAGACGCCATATCGACCTGAATATCACCATGCAGAACGCCCTGCTCGTCCACCCGCCAGGTTTTACGGCTCAGGAACAGCGCTTTGCCGTGGTACTCCCAGACATGCAGGGTATTGACCACCACCTCGCGAGCATGCTGCTCTGCATCACAGGACAGTACGCGGGAGGTGAGATCGTACATACCCGCTGCTTTCCAGCGTTCAACCCACGCGTTCGGATCGATTTTCGTCGCTTCGCTCACGCCAATGTCATTATCCAACGGCGCGCGGCTGAAGCTATCCGTCACGGGTGAAATCAACAGTGCCACGCCATCTCGCCACCATTGGGTCAGGTTTCCGGAAGTGCAATCGAACTGCCAGCGCAGCTGCTGATGCGTTATCTCCAGCATGAGGTCATGTTGCGTCAACACGGGAGGTTCGCCCGCAGACATTGTCGGCGCAATAAAGAGAGGAACCGGGAGCGGCCACTGCTCCCACGCGCAGCGATGGCCAGCCGGTGACCACGGCGTTGCCCGCGGCTGGCGAACCTCAACATTCAGCCAAACCTCTCCCGGCCCGGCCTTCGGCGCAGGCAGATCGAGCTCCAGACGCTGGGTGCCCTCGGGAGCCATCGCGAGCGTGACCTCGCCCGCGGCCAGCACCTCTCCATCACGTGCAATCGTCCAGCTCAGCACCTCGTTATCGGTGTGGCGGAACAGGTAGCCGCTTTGCACCTCAATCACCAGCGGAGCAGTGCTCACCAGCGTAAAGGTAAAAAACTGCTGGGCGCGCTGCGCTTCGTACAGCGCCGGATGCGGGGTTCGGTCGGGGAATACCAGACCATTGAGGCAGAACTGCCGATCGTTCGGCTTATCGCCAAAGTCTCCGCCGTACGCCCAGAACGCGTTACCCTTTTCGTCTTGCTTCGTCAGGGCCTGATCGACCCAGTCCCAGACAAACCCGCCCTGCAGGCGAGGATGATTGCGAAACGCCTGCCAGTATTTCGCAAACCCACCAAAGCTGTTGCCCATCGCGTGGGCGTATTCGCAGAGGATCAGCGGACGCGTTTCATCCGGCATGCCGATCCATTTCTTGATTGACCATTTAGGTACTGCCGGGAAAGGCTGATCCTGATCGACCCGGGCGTACATCGGGCAGACAATATCGGTCGCTGCCGTATTCGCCCCGCCGCCTTCATACTGCACCGGGCGCGTCGGGTCGGTGGTTTTCAGCCAGCGGTACAGCGCATCGTGGTTCGCACCGTGGCCGGATTCATTGCCCAGCGACCAGATAATAATCGAAGGATGATTTCGGTCGCGCTGCACCATGCGGGTCACGCGCTCGCTCATGGCAGGTAGCCAGCGCGGATCGTCAGCGAGGCGGCTCATCGGCACCATACCGTGCGTTTCGATATTCGCTTCGTCAACGACGTACAGCCCATAACGATCGCAAAGCCGGTACCACAGCGGATGATTAGGATAGTGCGAGCAGCGCACGGCGTTGAAGTTGTGCTGCTTCATGATTTCGATATCGCGACGCATGGTTGCTTCATCCATCACCTGGCCGTTTTCAGGGTGGTGCTCATGTCGGTTAACGCCGCGGATCAGCAGCGGTTTACCGTTGAGCTTGAGCAGGCCATTGCTGACGTCAACGCGGCGGAAGCCAACGTCGCATGCCTCGACCTCGACCACCTCACCCTGCGAGTTGAGAAGCGCAATCGTCAGGCGATACAGTTCCGGCGTTTCAGCACTCCACAGCGCAGGGTGCTCGACGGGGATCGCCACCGTTAACCGCTCAGCCCAGCCGCCACGCTCGTCCACAATGGCAGAGCCTGGCCGCTGGGTCGCGCTGGCACAGCGTTCACCGTTGCGCCACAGCGTTATCGTGACATCGCACTCCGCGTAGCGAGCGCCTGTCAGCGCGACCGCCACTTTCAGCACCGCGCGGTCCAGCTCAGCGTTCAGGTCCGTCAACACATGGTAATCGGCGATCTGCGTTTCGGGTTTATGCAGCAAAGTGACGTCGCGGAAAATGCCGCTCATCCGCCACATGTCCTGGTCTTCAAGATAACTGCCGTCGCACCAGCGCAGTACCATGACCGCCAGGCGGTTCTCCCCGGCGCGCAGCGCCGCCGAGAGATCGAATTCGGCGGGCAAGCGGCTGTCCTGGGAATAGCCTATCCACTGTCCGTTGCACCAAAGATGAAACGCCGAGTTCACGCCGTCAAAGATAATGCGGGTTTGCCCGCCGTGGAGCCAGGCGTCATCCACCTCAAATGTGAGCGAGTAACATCCGGTTGGGTTCTCTTGTGGAACAAAAGGCGGCGTGACGGGAATGGGATAGGTGACGTTGGTGTAGATGGGCGTGTCAAATCCCTGCATCTGCCAGTTAGACGGCACGGGCATCGCAACGGCGTCCGCGCAATCTTCCGTTACCCATGCCTCCGGGACTTGCTCGGGTGCAGTAAAATAATTAAACCGCCACGCCCCGTTAAGAGAACGTCTGCTGACTGACTCCTCGTCGTTCAGGGCCGAGGATTCATGGCGCCAGCTGTGTAACGGCGCATGAGCCGACAGCCGGTTCCACTGGGTAACGCCGGGGTTTTCCCAGTCCCGTCGGGCCAGAATGGCACCGAGCGTCGGTGATAAAGTGTTGGGCATACTAACCTCTTTGCGAAGCGCTCACAATTTTGGTTAACATGCCCTGTCACTGAGCGAGGGTAAAGCATTCCATCGCGGAGCAGCGAGTCAGATCACAAAGTTTTATTTACGCGCAAGCTGCTCTGCCAGGAGAGCCAGGCGTCTGAGCTGCTGCGCCAGATCCTCTTGCTCGGCCTGCTGCGGATGGCGGCGCGCGGTGGAGTGACGGATCACCAGCGTAACCGGCAGCTGAACCTGCCAGCACGCATCGCCCTGGAGGGGGTCCAGCAGCCACGTCACGCTGCGTTCGCCCGCCTGGCGAAACGCCTGGCGAACGGTCGTCAGCGGCGGCGAAAACCAGGCACTGTCGGCCGTATCGTCAAACCCGACTACCGATAGCTGGCCAGGGATCGCTACCCCTTTTTCCGCGCAGGCGCGCATCACCCCAAGCGCCATTTGATCGTTCGCCACCAGAATCGCCTCCGGTAATACCGTACCCGACAGCAGCATATGCCCTTTTTCATAACCGCTGGCCGCGCTCCAGTCACCGTATTCCACGGCAACCGCGTCAAGGCCGGCCTGTGCCAGCGTCGCTTGCCATCCGGCCAGACGCGCACGCGCAGAGACCGAGCTTTCCGGTCCGCTCAACAAAGCAATATGCTGATGCCCCAGCGAAAGCAGATGCTCAACGCCTAGACGCGCCCCCTCCTCTGCGTTAAACACGAGGCTGTTTACCTGCGCTGAGGGCGATACATCCAGAAACAGCACCGGAACGGGCGATGCCAGCGCCCTGAGCTGTTCGGCGTGAGGATCGTCAAGCGGCACATTGACCAGCAGTGCTTCCACCCGCTGCGCCAGCAACGCCTGAAGCGCGGCCTGACACTGGTGCGGTTGCTCTACCATGGAAATGAGGACACTCGCCCCCTGTTCCGCTGCCCGGGATTTTACCGCCGAGACGATTTGTGAAGGCGCGTGCAGCGCCAGATCGGTCGTAATAAGACCCAGCGTACGGGTGCGTTTACCCGCCAGCTGTTGTGCCCGCAGGTTAGGCACATAGTGCAGTTCCGCCATTGCCTGCTGCACCTTTTCCCGCGTGCGGGCAGAGACATGCTCCGCGTCGTTAATCACGCGGGAAACGGTCTGATAAGAAACCCCCGCAAGGGAGGCGACATCATAGAGAGTGATTGCTTTCATGCTTTCTGGCATCGCGATAGTCGAAGCGACTATTCTGCCACAGCGATGCCGTTAAAACATGTGAGCGCTTCGCAAATTAAACAACCCGTTCCGGCTGAGGAACGTTCTCATTGCGCGACTTCTGGCGGAACCAGGGCATACAGAGCTGAATAAGCGGACCAATGGTCAGGGCATACAGTACGGTTCCTACGCCAAACGTACCGCCAAGCACGCACCCAATCAGCAGGACGGACACTTCGATTGTGGTTCGCACGCTGCGAATGGACCAGCCCAGCCGGGCGTGAATGCCTGTCATCAGACCATCGCGCGGGCCGGGCCCGAAACCGGCACCAATGTACATACTGGTGGCAATCGCGTTCATAACAATGCCCGATACCAGGAAAGCGATTCGCACAGGTAACGAACTCAGCTCGGGGATGAGCGCCATGCTGGCGTCTGCAGCCAGACCGATACAAATCACGTTACTGATCGTGCCGAGTCCGGGCATCTGGCGCAGGGGGATCCACAGCAGCAGCACCGCAGCGCCGGTCAAAATGATCACCGTCCCGATACTCATCCCCAGCTGTAGCCCGACGCCGAGGTGAAATACATCCCACGGATCAACCCCCAGATCCGAGCGAATAAACATCGTGGTAGAGAGGCCATACAGACCCAAACCGACATAAAGTTGTAGCAGACGACGTACCATTTTTTATCTTCTCCCGATAACCAGGCTTTCATCCTGACCTAAAATGGCACTATGATTAATGTCCAGTTTTCAAATAGTGGACTGCATATGTCATCACGCCGCTTTGGAAGTCAGTCTCTGGTACGCCTTTTAGGCCACTGGCAGCAAGCTTCATCCCGCACCCCGCTCTGGCGCCAGCTGGCTGACGCGTTGCGTCTGTTAATCCTTGATGGCCGACTGGCATTAAATACGCGACTGCCGGGTGAGCGTGAGCTGGCTACGGCGCTGGACGTGAGCCGGACCACCGTCAGCAGCGCCCTCGCCCATCTGCGCGAGGAGGGATATCTTGAAAGCCGCCACGGCAGCGGGTCGCGCGTGATCCTCCCGGATACGCGCGCCGTTCCTACCCTTTCAGCGGCGAGTGCCGCACTGGATCTCTCCACTGCCGCCCTCAATGCCGGGCCAGAGATCCACCAGGCTTATACCCACGCGCTGACGGCTATTACCCAGCACCTCTCGCTGACGGGCTACGACCAGCTTGGGCTGCCTGCGCTTCGGGAAGCTATAGCGGCACGCTATACCGAACGGGGTCTTCCCACCCGCGCAGACGAAGTCATGGTGGTCAACGGTGCCGTCAGCGGTTTTGCGCTGATATTGCGGATGTTAACCGGGCCGGGAGATCGCGTCGTGGTCGATCATCCTACCTATCCGCTGGCGATTGCCGCCATTCAGGGGGCGCAGTGCCGGCCCGTTGGGGTGTCGCTGCCGGATACAGGCTGGGACACGGATGGTTTTGCCGCCACGCTTGCCCAGACTGCACCGCGCCTGGCTTACCTGATGCCTGATTTTCACAACCCAACCGGGCGTTGTATGGATATCGCCACCCGTCAGGCGATCGCCGATATTGCCGCACAAACCCGCACGACGCTGGTTGTAGATGAAACGATGGTCGATCTCTGGTTTGACTCGCCCCCACCGCCACCGCTGGCATCATTTAACCGGGAGGCAACCGTCATGACATTAGGCTCCGCCGGAAAAAGCTTCTGGGGCGGGCTGCGTCTCGGCTGGATCCACGCCTCTTCACGTACCATCGCCACCCTCGCCCAGACGCGGGATACGCTTGATCTGGGCTCGCCGCTGCTGGAGCAACTGGCGACGCTGTGGCTTATCAACAATAGCGAACGTTTTCTGCCCGCTCGCCGCAAGATGCTTGCGGAACGGCGCGATCGATGCAGTGAACTGCTGCGTGAACATTTTCCCGAGTGGCGATTCCATGAGGCGGAAGGCGGACTTTCTTACTGGATCGAACTTCCCGGCATGCTGGCGACACAGCTTGCCGCGCGGGCAGAAATCATCGGGATTAACCTGGGAACGGGCACACGGTTTGGCTTATCGGGGGCGTTTGACCGCTTTTTGCGCATGCCCTTCTCGCTGGAGCCAGCGGAAATGGAAGCGGCGTTACTGCGGATTAAACCCTTATGGCGTGCATTACATTCAAATGAGCCGGCCATCAAACGCAGTCTGGTTTAAGAATAAAAAATTTGAAGGGGATCATAAAATAAAAACTGCTGACTGTAATATATGCAGTCAGCAGTTTTCACTGGACAACAATTAATGTTGCGGAGGAATAGGGAAACCTTTCAGCGAAATAACGAAGTTATCACCGTCTTTCTTTATTTTTGCACCGGTATCACACCAGTCAGACGCAATACGAAAGAACTCATCGCTTCCAACATTCCAGCCAAGACGTACATGCTTCACATAGCCTGAGCGCAAGAGATCGCAGGCCTCGTTGTAGTCACTGGCAGTTGACAGTTGTTGTTTCATTTTCTCTTCTTCAGAAGTTTACGTAGTGCTTTGATTTCTTTAGGAGTAAAAGGAGAAACACTCTCTTCTTCCGTATGCTGATTATCAATATCTTCTTCCGATACTCCCGCCTCTTCTACTGCTTCAAACGCCAGCAGCAGCAGTTTCTCTGTGGTCACGCTTAAATTCTCGTTATTCACTTCCGCATAGTGGCGAAGCCTTTCTTTTAGCGCGTCGTCAATTTTAACATTTAAAACCGCAGTAGCCATGTTTGTCACTTCCCTTCGGAATAAGTACTTTATGTAATACACGAAGTTAACACTGTTATCCAGATTTATATTTTTTTGAATTTTGGTGTTAAATAGACGTCCAATTATAAAATGCCAGTCTATTATTACAGGTTTATGACGATAATATTTCAGCACGATGAAATATATATTACAGCATATAGGCGTTATAGTATTGTGGAATAATGACTACAGAGAGAGGTAACGCAGGAAGGTTTGTACGAGGCCGTAAATGGGTGGGGGCCCTGCCAGCTACATCCCGGCACCCACGTCGTCTGCCCTGGCTGCTTCCTTCCGGACCTGACCTGGTGAACAGAGTAGCGTTGCGGGAGAACCAACAGAGCCCCCATTGAGAGCGTTGATAACCAACGCGCTGGCGCATTATCCCTGTGCGAAGACCCAATTGCAAGCGACCCGGAACCGGATGCTGGTTTATTGCGCAAACAGGCGCAGCAATCAGGGCAATCTTCGTTTACCATGGCTGTCCAGATGATCCCCACAGGTGCAGGTATGGACGAACACGACTCCTTTCCCCAGCGCGTATGGCAAATTGTGGCCTCAATCCCGGAAGGCTACGTCACAACCTATGGTGATGTCGCACAGCTGGCCGGTTCACCGCGCGCGGCGCGACAGGTAGGCGGCGTTCTTAAACGGCTGCCGGAAGGAAGCACGCTGCCCTGGCATCGCGTGGTGAATCGTCATGGTGCCATCTCGCTGACCGGACCGGATCTCCAGCGTCAGCGCCAGGCATTACTGTCAGAGGGTGTGCAGGTATCGGGATCGGGACAGATAGATTTGCAAAAGTACCGCTGGGTGTACTAACCCCTCCCCCGAAGGAGAGGGTGATAGCAACAATTACATCTGGGTCGGTGGGGTTGGAAGGGACGGCTGATTGGTCTGTGGAGCAACCGGCACTGCGGTTTGCTGTACGGGAACCAGATTCAGGTCGACTTTAGTCCCACCGTGGTTAATGGCTTCCTGAACCGTATCGGTAATAAAGACCAGCTTATCGTTGATCGTTACCGCGGCACTCAGCAGGATACGGGCATTCGGCTGTACGTCTGACGGGTTATATGGCAGCACGAAGCTAAATGGCGCCTGCTTACCTTCAGTGCGAACCGCACGCTGAGCCAGGACTTTCGACGGCGCGTCGGCCAAGGAAGCATCAGACAGCGTAACCGTTAATACCGCATCCGGCGGCAAAGCGACTCTCTGTTTGATCCAGATGGTACCGGAAACATTAGGCTGCTGAATGGATTGCTGTGAAAGGGTATTAATCCCGTTCGGATCGGCTGCAGGTACCGGCACCTGGGCGCTCTTACCGGCACAGGCGGACAACGCCACCGCAATAGCTACACCACTTAGCATAGGCACGAGTTTCATTGAAGTCTCCTTATCATCAATGCACCAGCGGGATCGATCCCATCCGATGTCGTTTCAATCACATAACATATTCAAGTGTGGCACAGATCACCGATTAATGCCTGAAAACGTGCCGATATTAAGATTATTCTACCCATCGGACCACTTACATTTCTGCGTTATACTCTGCCTATCTTTCGCTACGGCGTTTATTGAGGACAACTATGAGTCAGGCACTGAACAATCTGCTGACATTACTGAATCTGGAAAAAATTGAGGAAGGACTCTTTCGCGGACAGAGTGAAGATTTAGGCTTGCGCCAGGTCTTCGGTGGGCAAGTCGTTGGACAAGCGCTGTACGCGGCAAAGGAGACCGTCCCGGCAGACCGTCTGGTGCATTCGTTCCACAGCTATTTCTTACGCCCTGGCGATAGCGCAAAACCGATTGTGTATGATGTTGAAGTTCTGCGTGACGGTAATAGTTTCAGTGCCCGCCGCGTGGCGGCCATTCAGAACGGTAAGCCCATCTTCTATATGACCGCCTCGTTCCAGGCACCGGAACCGGGATACGAGCATCAGAAAACGATGCCGCCGGCACCGTCGCCAGACACGCTCAAATCAGAGACCGATATCGCCCGTGCGCTGGCGCATCTGCTTCCGCCACAGGTCAAAGAGAAATTTCTGTGCGATAAACCGCTGGAGATCCGCCCCGTCGAGTTCCATAACCCGATGAAGGGTCACACCGCCGAGCCGAAGCGCCAGGTCTGGATCCGCGCCAACGGTACCGTGCCGGAAGATTTCCGCGTGCATCAGTATCTGCTCGGGTATGCGTCAGATTTTAACTTTCTGCCGGTGGCACTGCAGCCGCACGGCGTCGGGTTCCTCGAAAAAGGGATGCAGGTCGCGACCATCGACCACTCCATGTGGTTCCACCGTCCCTTCAACATGAATGAGTGGCTGCTTTACAGCGTGGAGAGTACGTCGGCATCGAGCGCTCGCGGGTTTGTGCGTGGAGAGTTTTATACGCAGGACGGCGTGCTGGTCGCTTCAACGGTGCAGGAAGGGGTAATGCGTAATCGCGGTTAATAACGTGCGGCCTGATGCCCTCACCCTGGCCCTCTCCCACAGGGAGAGGGAATAAACATTAAAAACGGCAATCGAGATTGCCGTTTTGCTGTTGGTTATGCGTTATACGCATTCTCACCGTGGCTGTTCACATCCAGACCTTCGCGCTCCTGCTCTTCCGGTACGCGCAGACCCACAGTCATGTCCGCCAGCTTGTAGCCAATAAAAGCGACAACGGCAGACCACACCACGGTGATAGCAATACTTTCCAGCTGCACCAGTACCTGATGAACCATAGTGACACCTTCTGCATAGCCCACGCCACCCAGCGATTTCGCGGCGAAGATACCGGTCATGATACAGCCGACGATGCCGCACACACCGTGCACCCCAAATACATCGCAAGGGTCATCAACGCGCAGCACGCGTTTCAGTGCCGTTACGCCCCACAGACCTGCAAGACCTGCAACCAAACCTACCAGCAGCGCACCACCGACACCCACATAACCACAGGCAGGCGTGATACCGACCAGGCCCGCGATTGCGCCAGAACAGGCACCCAGCAGGGAAGGTTTACCGCGCACCGCCCACTCACCGAAGACCCAGGAGAGGATCGCACCGGCTGTGGCCACGACGGTGTTCACGAAGGCCAGCGCGGCGATTTCGTTTGCTGCGCTTGCAGACCCGGCGTTGAAGCCAAACCAGCCAAAGTAGAGGATCGCGGTACCGGTAAAGACCATCGGCAGGTTGTGCGGTTTGAACGCTTCTTTACCGAAGCCCACGCGTTTACCGATCAGGTATGCGCCAACCAGACCCGCTACCGCGGCGTTGATATGTACGACGGTACCGCCCGCGAAGTCCAGCGCGCCGTGCGTTGCCAGCAGACCGCCGCCCCAGACCATGTGCGCAATCGGCACATAGGAGAGCGTCAGCCAGACCACCACAAAGATCAGAACGGCAGAGAAACGTATACGCTCGGCCAGTGCGCCTACAATCAGCCCGACGGTGATGCAGGCGAACGAGCCCTGGAACGCAACGTGAATATACTGGTAGAAACTGCCCATCAGCGCGGTCAGCTCAATATTTTTCAGCATCACCCAGTCAAAGTTACCGAAGAAGGCGTTGCCGGTGCCAAAGGCCAGAGAGTAACCGTAAACTACCCACAGCACGCAGACCAGTGCGAAGGTCACGGCTACCTGGGTCAGCATGGAGAGAACGTTTTTGCCACGGATCAGACCGCCGTAGAACAGGGCAATCCCCGGAATTGACATGAACAGCACCAGCGCGGTGCTGATCATCATAAAGGCGTTATCGGCTTTATCTGCCACCGCAGGGGCAGCCAGCGCGAGGCCCGGCAGCAGTGCCAGCGAACCCAGACCCGTTTTAAGTGTTGCTATCTTCATTTTCTCGATCCCTATCACTGTGTGCCAGGAGTTACTTACAGTGCCGCTTCGTCAGATTCGCCGGTACGAATGCGAATGACGCGCTGCAGTTCGGCAACGAAAATTTTGCCGTCGCCAATTTTGCCTGTGTAGGCCGCTTTGCTAATGACATCAATGACTTCATCAAGCTGATCGTCAGCAATCGCGACATCAATTTTTACTTTTGGCAGAAAGTTAACGCTGTATTCCGCCCCGCGGTAAAGCTCGGCATGACCCTTCTGACGACCAAAGCCTTTCACTTCGGTGACAGTCAGTCCCTGAATACCCATGGAAGACAACGCTTCACGCACGTCTTCGAGTTTGAATGGTTTGATTACAACCGTAACCAGCTTCATAGATCCCCTCCAGTCAGAATTCGGTAATGGCCGCAGCTTACGCAGAAGGTATTGCAAGGGGTGTGCCAGAAATGAAAACCAGAAGGAACTGCGGTGCAAAGAGCGCTACACGGCCTTGATAAACGAACCGGTGAAAAAAAACGCACCATGCCGGTGCAGGGTGCGTTTCCGTTTTGCACCAACAGGAATGACTGTTAGCGCGTCGCCGCATTTTGGTGCATCAGGCGCTCAGCGATTCTTCCTCACGCACGCTTGCCGCCAGCTCTTCGCCTGCCAGCTGAAGCTGATACATCTGCCAGTAACGTCCCTTGGCTTCCAGCAGTTCACGGTGCGTACCCCGTTCAACGGCCTGGCCGCGATGTAGCACCAGAATGGTATCGGCATCAACGATGGTGGAAAGACGGTGGGCAATCACCACCAGCGTCGTATGGTCACGCACGGCCGACAGCGCCTGCTGGATGGCCTGCTCGGTACCGGAGTCAATACTGGCTGTCGCTTCATCCAGAATCAGAACCTGCGGCGTTTCAATCAGCACCCGCGCCAGGGCGAGGAGCTGTTTTTGCCCGACGGAGAGATTGTTCCCCTGCTCGCCCAGCTTAGTATTGATCCCCTCACTAAACCCGCGCGCCAGATCCGCCAGCTGCACTTTTTCCAGTACCTCCCAGACCTGCTCCTGCGTGTAGTCCCGCCCCAGGGTCACGTTCGCATAGAAGGTATCGGCCAGGACGACCGGATCCTGCTGCACCATCGCGACGCCTTTACGCAACACGTTGTGGCTAAGAGACGCGAGCGGACGTCCGTCGATCCGGATTTCACCGTGCGTAACCGGGTAGTAACCCATTAACAGGCTGGCGAGGGTGCTCTTACCGCTTCCCGTATGGCCCACCAGCGCCACGAAACCACGCGACGGAACATCAAGTGAGATATCCTGCAACACCAGCCGGTCTTCGCGATAGGCAAACGAGACATTATCAAAATCAATGGCACCGCTTTGCAAAGGCCGCTCATCGTTGCCGTAGGCCTGTCGCGGCCGGTCCATCAGCTCGAACACACGCTCACCGGCGACCACAGCCTGTTGCAGCATAGACTGCTGGGTGGTGAGCTCGATCAGCGGTTCGTTAAGGCGCCCCAGATAGCTAATAAAGGCGTACAGCACCCCCACTTCAATCGTACCGTTAGCGCTCAGCCCAAACAGCATCAGGAGACCGCAAAGCACCAGCGCAGAGAAAAGGCTCAGCAGCGGACGCAGCAGAAAACCGTCAAGCCGCAGCGTCTGCATGCGTGCCATATAGTGCGAGCGGCTGGCTTCGCCCATCCGTTCACCAAAGCGCGCCTGCTGGCGGAACTGCTGGATAACGCTCATGCCGTTGATGACTTCGTTGAAGCCATCGTTGATGTCGGCCAGATAGGCTCGTACACGACGCACGATTGGCGTGCTGTAGCGCTGGTAGATGACCATGACGATCAGCACCGCCGGGAAGATCGTGATCGCCACCAGCGCCATGCGCCAGTCGAGACTGAACATTGCCACCAGCATCGCACCAATCAGCGCCGCGCTGCGGAGCACCGTCGCCACCACGGTGACGTACAGATCGCGGATCACCTCGGTATCGTTGGTTACCCGGGAGATAACCTGCCCGACCGGCTGAATATCAAACTCGCTGAGCGGCTGGCGAAGCGCGGCGTCCATTACATCCGTACGCAACTGCTGAACGACACCGACGGCTGCGCGGTTAAACAGCAGCGACTGCGCATAGTGCAGCCCTGCTGCCGTCAGCTGTAACCCAACGTAAGCGACGCCTAAACCCGCCACCAGCCCCAGGGGCAGGTAGCTTTTGGCGACCATATTGTCGATAAAGTAACTGATGAGCAGCGGCCCGCTCACTTCTGCAATCGCCGCTATCCAGAGTAAAAGCACGGCCACGGACAGCGGTTTACGCCACGGCGAGCCGTAGGCCAGCAGACGTTTGAGCGTCGGCCACATCGTTCCGAGCTTACGCATTAGCGGCCTCCTCATTCTGTTCGGGGGCATCGTCAAGCGCCGCTTCAAGCTGTTGATAGCGATACATATCGCGATACCAGCCCGGTTGCTCAACAAGATTTTCATGCTGCCCGCGCTGGGCAATGTGCCCGTGCTGCAATACCAGAATTTCGCTGGCTTCGGTCAGCGCCGACAAACGGTGAGCGCTGATAATCACCGTGCGACCGTCGCCCCACTGACGCAGGTTATGCAGGATCTGGTGCTCGGTACGGCCATCCACAGCGGAGAGCGCATCATCCAGGATCAGGATTTCGGCATTCAGCAGCAGCGCACGGGCAATCGAAATACGCTGTTTCTGCCCGCCGGACAGCATGACGCCACGCTCCCCGACTTCCGTTTCGTACCCCTGCGGCAGACGCAAAATATCATCATGCACGCTGGCTAAACGCGCCACATGCTCGATCTCCTCCTGCGTCGCCGCAGGGCATCCGAGGGCAATGTTATTCGCCACGGTGTCCGAAAATAAAAACGGCGTCTGGCTGACCACCGCCAGGCGGCCACGCCACTCATCCAGCAGCAGGTTCTTCAGGGGGATATCATGGAAACGAATATCCCCTTCGGTGACGTCAAAGTGGCGCTGGAGCAGAGAGAGGACGGTACTTTTTCCGGCCCCCGTCGGACCACAAATACCCAACATCTGGCCGGGCTGAAGCGTAAAGCTGACGTTCTCCAGTACCGGATGCGCCGTCTGCGGATAGACAAATTGACGGACGTCGACCTTCATTACGCCACGCCCTTCCGGGACCGCTTCGCTGCCGTCAGTCACCACCGGCGCTTCGGCCAGCATGGCGCGAATGCGGCTGTAGGCGGCGCTGCCCCGCTCCACAATGTTGAACATCCAGGCTAAAGCCAGCATCGGCCAGATCATCAGCCCGAGATACATCGCAAAACTGGTCAATTGTCCCAGGGTTAACGTCCCCTGTACCACCATCCAGCTACCGCCTCCGATAGCCAGCAGGTTGGCCATGCCAATCGCAACATAGATTGTCGGGTCAAAACGGGCGTCAATGCGCGCGACGCGCATGTTCTTCGCCCCCGTGTCTGCCGCATCGGCGGCAAACAGCGCGGACTGCCGGTCCTCCAGACCAAAGGCTTTGATCATGCGAATGCTGGTCATGCTCTCCTGGGTGCGATCGTTCAGAGACGAAAATGCCGCCTGCGCCAGTTTGAAGCGCTCGTGCAGCTGTTCGCCGTAGCGATTGATCGCCAATGCCATCAGCGGCATCGGCAGCAGCGCCAGAAGGGTCAACTGCCAGCTGATCTGCGTGGACATGACAATCAATACCGCACAGCCCATCACCAGCGAATCCACCAGCGTTAATACCCCTTCTCCGGCGGCGAAGACCACGCGATCAACATCGTTCGTGGCACGGGCGATGAGGTCCCCGGTGCGATGGCGCAGATAAAATTCGGGATGCTGTCGGCTCAGCTGGCGGTAAAAATCTTCACGCAGCTCAACGGCCAACTGATAGGACGCACCAAACAGCAGCACGCGCCAGACGTAGCGCAGGAGATAAACAATGACGGCCGTCAGCACCAGCGTGCCGACCCACATCAACACCCGTGCGGTGGTGTAATGCTGTTCGGTGACACCATCCACGACGTACCCAACCACTTTCGGCGGGATCAGCTGCAGAATGGCAATGATAATAAGCAGGGCCACTGCACCGAGGTAGCGTTGCCACTCCCGACGAAAGTACCAGCTTAATTGGGCAAATAATCGCACGCGGTTTGTTCCTGAAGGTTTTTTACGAAGTTATTCAATGGGTAAGGCTGTAGTGTACTTAATCTGTTCCATGGCGAAGCTTGAGGTGACGTCTGATAAGCCCGGGACGCTGTTCACCAGCCGCTTGTAGAAGTCATCATAGCGCTTCATGTCTGCCACCTGGACGCGCATCAGGTAATCGTACTCGCCGGCCATTCGCCAGAAACCGAGCACCTCGGGCATCTCAGAGACCTGAGTAACAAAGCGGCAATACCACTCGCTGCTGTGGTGCTGGGTTTTAATCAGCACAAATGCCGTCAACCCAAGCCCCAGTTTTTCGGGATCGAGCAGCGCGACGCGCCCCAGCAAAATGCCATCATCTTCGAGCTTCTTAAGGCGCTTCCAGCACGGTGTGGTGGTCAGATTAACGGCATCTGCCAGCGCCTGCAAAGAGAGGGTACAGTCACTTTGCAGCAAGGAAAGGAGCTTACGGTCAATTTTATCTAGCATACCCACCTCACAGAGAAAATTTTTCTCCCTTCATTCTATTTTAAAGGCCAGATAGCAACAATTTTTTCTGTGCTTTTCGCTATGCTGGGCACAAAATGACAAACGGATAATTACGATGAATAGCACCTGGGTTAAACATGCCATCAGCGAAATCAATGCCGACTACCAGCGTTCGGCGGATACCCACCTGATCCGCCTTTCCCTGCCGGGATTTGACGGTATTCAGCTCTATCTTAAGGATGAAAGCACCCATCCGACCGGCAGCCTGAAGCATCGCCTGGCGCGCTCACTGTTTTTATACGGTTTATGTAACGGCTGGATCAAAGAAGGCACTCCCATTATTGAATCCTCGTCCGGTTCAACCGCCGTGTCCGAAGCCTATTTTGCCCGCCTGCTGGGCCTGCCGTTTATCGCGGTGATGCCCTCCTGCACTGCAAAACGCAAAATCGAGCAGATCGAATTTTACGGCGGTCGCTGCCACTTCGTTGAGAGTGCCTGCGAAATCTACGCCGCCTCTGAAATGCTGGCCCGTGAGCTCAACGGTCACTATATGGACCAGTTTACCTTCGCCGAACGCGCAACGGACTGGCGCGGCAATAACAACATCGCTGACAGTATTTTCCGCCAGATGACCCACGAGCCGCACCCCGTGCCGTCGTACATTGTGATGAGCGCCGGTACCGGTGGCACCTCAGCCACCATAGGACGCTACATTCGCTGTCAGGGCTACGATACCCAACTGATGGTGGTTGACCCGCAAAACTCGGTGTTCCTCGACTACTGGCAGAGCCGCGATGCCGATCTTCGCAGCCCGTCAGGCAGTAAAATTGAAGGAATTGGCCGCCCGCGCGTGGAACCGTCATTCATCCCAGATGTAGTGGATGAAATGCTGCGCGTGCCGGATGCCGCCAGCGTGGCAACCGCACACTGGCTGGAAACCCAGCTTGGCCGCAAAGTCGGGGCATCGACAGGCACCAATATGTGGGGCGCACTGCAGCTGGCGGCACGCATGCGTGAGGAAGGGCGTACCGGCTCCATCGTCACGCTGCTGTGCGACAGCGGCGAGCGCTACCTTGAGACCTACTACAATGCAGAATGGGTACAGGCTAACATCGGCGACATCACGCCGTGGAAAGTGCAGATTGCACAGCTGCTGAAATAAAAAAAAGCCAGACCGACGTCTGGCTTGCTGGAAGGCGCTCGCTATTCGGGGGAATAAGGGAGGTTGTTGTTGTCCAGCCAATGAGTCAAAAAATGGGACACCGCTTCGTTACCGCAGTGTCCGATAACGGGCAGATGAGGAAGCTCGGCAATCAGCTGCGGCATCGCATTCCCCATAATCAAGCCGCGCCCCACGCTGCCCAGCATCTCTCGGTCATTCATGGCGTCGCCAAATGCCATACAATCCTGCAGCGTTAAGCCCAGATGGTCGCTCAGTACCGCCAGGGCGGAACCTTTGTTACAGCCCACGGGTAATACTTCCAGACAATCTACCGCCGAGAAGGTCAGATGCGCCCGGTTGCCGAGCGCCTCATTTAACTGGATGCGCAGGCGTCGCAGATCGTCGTGATCGCCACAGAAGCAGATCTTGGTCACCGCGTGGGCGGGGATCCGGCGCAGATCGATAAGCTGATATTTAAAACCGCTATAGACATGCGCATGCAGTAACTCGGGGATTTCGCTTCCGGTAAACCAGCCTTGATCGTTAAAAACGTGGACACTGGCCTGTGTGTCCCAGGTGCTGTGCAGGACGATATCCGCCACTTCCGGGTTAAGATCCTGACGGTGCAGTACCTCCCCTTCGACGGTGTGAATGCGCGTTCCGTTTCCGGTGATCAGAAAAGCATCAAGAGAAAACGCGCCCAGTAAATGGCGCATCTCCAGAACATGTCGGCCGGTGGCAAATGTCAGAGTGACATCTCGCTCGCGCAGGCGCTTCAGGGCACTCAGCGTTTTCTCTCCCAGACGGTGATCCGGCATTAACAGCGTGCCGTCCATATCAAATGCAGCGAGGCGGGCCATGATGACTCCTGAAATGTGATGCGATTAGCTTGTGCATCAGTATCAGGTGAGATATACGGAAGTAATAGTGAATAGATGATAATTATTGTTCCGGGTTTCTATGCGTCAGCTTAACCGTCTTAACCAGTATCACCGTTTATGGCAGCCGTCCGAAGGTGCGACGCAGCAGGTCACTATCAGCGAGCTGGCAGCCCGCTGTTTTTGTAGCGAGCGGCATGTCCGAACGCTGCTGCGTCAGGCTCAGGAGGCGGGCTGGCTGAGCTGGCGCGCGCAGTCTGGTCGCGGCAAGCGCGGCGAACTGACGTTCCATGCCACCCCTGAGTCGCTGCGCAATATGATGATGGAAGAAGCACTGAAGAGCGGACAGCAGCATAACGCGCTGGAACTGGCCCAGCTTGCGCCTGACGAGCTGCGTTCGTTACTGCATCCGTTTTTGGGTGGGCAATGGCAAAACGACACGCCGACGCTGCGCATCCCCTACTATCGCTCGCTGGAACCCCTTCAGCCGGGTTTTTTACCGGGCCGGGCCGAGCAACATCTGGCAGGACAGGTGTTCTCAGGCTTGACGCGATTTAACGGTAACAGCAGTGAACCCACCGGCGATCTGGCGCATCACTGGGAGGTCTCTGCTGACGGGCTGCGCTGGCATTTCTATATTCGCTCCACGCTGCACTGGCATGACGGCGATAAAATAGAAACGGCGCAACTCCAGCGAAGCCTGACGGCGTTGTTAGCGCAGCCCATCATGCGAACGCTTTTTCAGAGCGTCTTGTCTGTCGAAACCACACATCCGCAATGTCTGACGTTTGTTTTACATCAACCGGACTACTGGCTGGCGCACAGGCTGGCAACCTACTGTAGCCGTCTGGCGCATCCCGATCGCCCGGTCGTCGGCAGTGGTCCCTTCCGGCTGACCCTCTTTGAGCCCGACCTGGTACGCCTGGAAAGCCATGAGCAATACCACCTGAGTCATCCGCTGCTTAAGGCCATCGAGTACTGGATCACTCCCCAGCTTTTTGATTACAGGCTGGGTACCAGCTGTCGCCACCCGGTGCAAATCGCCATTGGCGAGGCCGATGAGCTCGAAAGCCTGCGGCTGGTGAGCAGCAGCACCAGCCTGGGCTTCTGTTATCTCACGCTGAAACAGAGCGCGCGGCTGAGTGAGATCCAGGCAAAGCGGCTGATTAATATCATTCATCTCTCCAGGCTTCTGCACACGCTTCCGCTCAACGAAGGGCTCATCACGCCAACTCATGAACTGCTTCCCGGCTGGACAATCCCGGAATGGCCTGATTTGACGGACATTGCCCTCCCTGAGGCGTTGACGCTGGTTTATCATCTGCCCGTAGAGCTTCACACCATGGCCAGCCAGTTGAAGGAGTACCTCGCCCTGCAGGGTTGTGAATTGACCGTCATCTTTCACGACGCGAAGACGTGGGATGGATGCCAGCAGCTTGCCGATGCAGACATCATGATGGGAGATAAGCTGATTGGTGAAGCGCCAGCGTATACGCTTGAGCAGTGGCTCCGCTGTGATGCGCTGTGGCCGCATGTGTTAAGCGCACCGGCTTACGCCCATTTGCAAGCCACGCTGGATGCGGTGCAGGCGCAAGCCGAGTCCCGGGACCGACACGCGGGGCTGCAAGCCATTTTCAGCCGCTTAATGGAGGATGCGGTGTTGACGCCGCTCTTTAATTATCAGTATCAAATCAGCGCGCCGCCAGGCGTAAACGGGATACGCCTTAACACCCGCGGCTGGTTTGATTTTACCGAAGCCTGGCTGCCTGCCCCCAAATCGTGAAGAAGCTGGTCGCCGCCGTAGCCAGGCGGTAACATAACGTTTTTACCGTAACTGTTGAGATGATTTATGAAACGTGCCGTCGTCGTGTTCAGCGGAGGACAAGACTCTACTACTTGCCTGGTTCAGGCCCTTCATCAGTATGATGAAGTTCACTGTGTGACCTTTGATTATGGTCAGCGCCACCGAGCTGAAATCGACGTTGCCCGTGAACTGGCCCTCAAACTGGGGGCACGCGCGCACAAGGTGCTGGACGTTACGCTGTTAAATGAACTGGCTGTCAGTAGCCTCACCCGCGACAGCATTCCTGTACCGGATTATGAACCCGATGCCAGCGGCATTCCGAATACCTTCGTACCGGGCCGCAATATTCTGTTTCTGACCCTGACGGCGATCTACGCCTACCAGGTGAAAGCCGAAGCGGTAATCACTGGCGTATGCGAAACAGACTTCTCCGGCTACCCGGACTGCCGTGACGAATTCGTGAAAGCATTAAACCACGCCGTCAATCTGGGCATGGCGAAAGAGACGCGCTTTGAGACGCCGTTGATGTGGCTGGATAAAGCCGAAACCTGGGCCCTGGCGGACTACTGGGGCAAGCTGGATCTGGTTCGCAGTGAAACCCTCACCTGCTATAACGGCATCAAAGGCGACGGTTGCGGCCAGTGCGCGGCCTGTAATCTTCGCGCTAACGGGCTGAACCACTATCTGGCCGATAAAGTTGGCGTGATGGCCGCAATGAAGCAAAAGACCGGGCTTAAATAACGCTACTTAACCGTGCTGTCGAACAGTTTTACGCCGGCAGCACGAGTCACTTTCATTAGCGTCGTCAGCGTTGGGTTACCGTTGTCAGATAAGGTTCGGTATAACTGTTGGCGGGACAGACCGGATTTGGCAGCAATTTCACCTATGCCACCGCGGGATTCGATAACACGTCTTAGCGCGATTAAGTATGCAGGGATTCCCTGGTCTTCATAAATCTCATCCAACGCAACCTGCAGATATAGCTGAGCGTAGGAAGGGTTTTCGCGAAGCATTTTTACGACGGCTTCATCGTGACTGACGGAGCTAGAGAATTTTCGTTCGCTTTTGCTCATCGGATTTCTCCTTTTGATGGTCATTCCAGTAATCAATTGCCAGTTTCACATCGGTCCTTTGACTCTTTTTGTCACCCCCAATCAGCAACAATAGGATCTCCCGATGTTGTACTGCAAAATAGATTCGATATCCGGGACCACAATCAATTTTCAATTCCCAGATACCATCTCTGAGATACCGGTAATCGCCGAAGTTCCCTTTCTCTGCACGGTCAATTCGCAAAAGAATCCGAAACACTAATTCCGGATCCTTTCGCTTCATCTTCGCTACCCACTCCTCAAATGGCACTTTTCCGTCACGGGTACGGTAGCGTTCAACAACGTAGTCCCTGTCCATGATTCTATCCCTGGAAAAACGTTTTGTCTTTTATAAAAGACAAAATTTCTAAACGATCATCAGCTCCAGCTTCTCCCGCAATGCCCCTTCCAGCGGCAGAGCCTTCTGGGTTTTCAGATCGATACAGACAAAGGTGATCAGTGCATCAGCCACCACCTGCCCTTCAGGATCGAGCGTCACCACCTGGCTTAATACACCACTCTTGCCGTTGAGCTGTTGCACCTGACTGGTCACCGTGAGTACATCACCCAGCACGGCCGGGCGGCGGTAGTTGATGTTGATATTGACGACCACGAACGCGATGTTATGCGCGCTCAACCACTGAAAGCTTTCGCTGTTTTCCAGCCCGTCCCAGCGCGCTTCTTCAAGGAACTCAAGATAGCGGGCATTGTTAACGTGCTGGTAAACATCAAGGTGGTAACCGCGTACTTTGATTTTTGTCTGCATAGCGCAATAGCCTTTACTGTTGTTATAGGATCAGAGGTCATAACTGGTATGACCTCTTTATCCTGGCAAATTATCGCCGCAGTGCAAGTAATTGTGAGATTACAACGTCAGGTGTGAGAGGTTACGCTCCACCAGCGCGCTGCCCATGCCCGGCACCTGTTTGAGGTCGTCGACAGTTTTGAAAGGACCATACTCTTCGCGGTAGCTGACGATGGCCTGTGCTTTTTTCAGGCCGACACCGTTCATTGCGCGGGCGAGATCTTCCGCAGAGGCCGAATTGATACTGACCCGCGTACCGTCATCATCCGCCGTTTTACCGGCATCAGCCGCTTTGGATTGCCCTTGCACTGACGCTGAGGCGTCAGATTTGCTCTGTACCGTCTGTGCTTTGGCTGCGGGCGTCGCGGCCAGCGCACTCGTGGTCATCCCGGTGGTGGCAATAGCCAGCGCAATTAACAGTGCTTTGATTCCACATTTCATGCTGTTTTCTCCTTGTTTGTTGACAGCCACGTCACGATAGCCGCCCGGAAAAACAGCTACAAACAGCAGATTGCAGAAATGGAAAAGGCCGCGAAAGCGGCCTTTAGTTTTTGCAGAGCGTTACGAAAATCTGCGAGCAGATACGTAATTATTGCTGCTGAGTCATCACATCGCCCAGCTTGATTTTGGCATCTTTACGCAGGTTGCTCATCATGGCTTCGAAAGCAATCTGAGCATTGTTCTGGGTAATGCCCTGAACCATCGCCTTCTTCTGCGCTTCTGGCAGGGTACCGGCTTTTACTTCGTCCAGCGCCAGCAGAACAACGTTACCCTGCATATCGGTGGTGGTGCCGAAGCTTGGTTTGTCCTTCGCAGGCAGAGTCAGGCCAAACGCAGCCTGGCTGATGGGGTCCTGACCGGTACGGCTCAGCGTTTTCGCTTCACCGAAGCTCAGGCCTGCCGCTTTCAGCGCATCGTCTTTGCCCGCTTTCAGATCAGCCAGAATCTTCTCAGCATCCAGTTTCGCCTGCTGTTCCGCTTTGTTGTGCTTAACCTGAGCGGCAACCTGATCCTTCACTTCTGCCAGCGGTTTGACCGCTTCCGGCTTGTGCTCGCTGACGCGCAGCACGAACGCACGGTCACCGTCGACGGTAATGATGTCAGAGTTGCTGCCTGGCGTACCGTTCTCGCCCACCAGACCACCGTTAAAGATGGCGTCTGAAACCGGTTTAAAGTTCAGCTCTTCCGGCAGGTTATCACGACCAAACCAGCCCGTCTCAACCGCTTTCACCCCAGCAGCCTGCTCTGCACCCGCCAGCGATTCGTTGTCGTTGCTGGCGGCATCGCTCACCTTCTGTTGAAGTGCGTAGTAGGCATCCAGCGCTTTTTCCTGTTTCACTTTCGCCGCGATATCATCACGAACGTCAGCCAGCGGCTTGGTTTTCGCCGCGGTGATGTCGTCCAGACGCGCGACCAGGAAACCAACGGAAGACTTAATGACACCAGAAAGCTGGCCTTTCTCTTTCAGACCCGCATTTTTCAGTTCGTCCGGCGTGGTTGCGTCTTCCAGCCAACCCATATCACCGCCGTTTTTGGCAGAGATAATATCGGTGGATTTTGCTTTCGCGAGGGTGGCGAAATCAGCCCCTTTATTCAGCTCATCCAGTACCGCTTTGGCGTCAGCCTCGGTTTTAGTCTGAATCACGCTGTAGCGGTTACGCTGCGGCTGAGTGAACTGATCCTGATGCTGATCGTAGTAAGACTGAATTTCTGTATCAGACGCCGTTTCCTGCAGCCCGGCAGCATCCAGCTTGATGTAGCTCACGCGGAACTGCTCTGGAGAAACGAAGGTATTTTTGTTCTGCTCGTACCAGGCGTTCAGTTCCGCGTCGCTGACCTGCTGTTTGGCCGCCAGGGCGTTAACATCTATGGTCGCTTCACGGACAACGCGCTGCTGCGCCACCAGCGCGGCCAGCTCTTCCGTCTCACCTTTGAGCATGAAATCGGTGCCCACAACGGCATTGATAAGCTGCTGAGTGGTCAGTTGGTTACGCAACGCCTGAGCGTATTGGTCAGCCGTCATGCCCATCTGGTTGACGATGCTATTGTAACGTGCGTTGTCGAATTTACCGTTTGACTGGAATGCCTGAGTGGCGAAGATCGCTTTTTTCACCTGCTCATCGCTGATGCCAAGACCCAGCTTTTTGGCATACTGATCCAGTAACGCTTCGTCGATAAGACGGTTCAGCGTCTGTTGGCGCAGGGTCTTCATATACCCTTCATTCGCCGCCAGTTCAGAGAATTGGTCGCCCAGCTGTTGCTGCATACGGTTACGTTCACCGGCAAAAGCATTCTCGAACTGACCACGGCTGATCTCCTGGCCATTCACTTTTGCGGCATAGTTCGCGCCACCGCCAATAAGGTAACTGCTCACGCCGGTCAATATGAACGACACGATAATGATACCGAAAATAATCTTGAGCACGAGACTGTTAGCAGCCGTGCGTAAGCTGTCCATCATGGTGTAACAACACTCCGCTGTAGGTGACTGGTTACCTGACGCTGACGGAAAATCCTGCCCGTCGCGCGTAAAGGCGTATTGTGACAAGAAAACGGGGCGATTGTCAGCCCACAACTCGCATAAACTCGCACAAATCAGGTCTGGACAAACAAAAAAGGCACATCAAATGATGCGCCCTTGTACTTTCCGGCTTCCCTGAAACGGGAAAGCAATCAATTTACTGCGTCTTTCAGCGCTTTACCTGCACGGAAACCCGGCACTTTAGCAGCAGCAATGGTGATCTCTTTACCGGTCTGAGGGTTGCGGCCAGTACGGGCAGCACGCTCTTTAACAGCAAAAGTACCGAAGCCTACCAGTGCAACGTCGTCTCCAGCCTGCAGAGATTCAGTAACAGAAGCAATTAATGCATCTAACGCACGTCCAGCTGCAGCTTTAGAAATATCAGCACCAGCAGCAATTTTGTCAATCAGTTGAGATTTATTCACTGTTCTCTTCCTCTCTTTATAATTTATATCGCGCCTGAGTCCTTCACAACGCGACCGCGCAGCAGTTATATCAGGCCTGCCATGACCTTACAACACCCGTTGTTGATGGCTGACCTAATCAGCAATCTAAATTAGCTATACAAAAAAAGGCTGGCAAGTGCGAAATGCCTTACCAGCCTTGTTTTTATTGACGCTCTTTGCGCGAGGTCACTATTTTGCGGTTACAACCTGCATTCCGGACGGCTCATTCTGCAATGCGAGAGTAAGAACTTCCTCAATTCGCTTAACAGGATGAATCTGCAGATCGGCAATTACGTTGTCCGGAATCTCTTCCAGATCGCGTTTATTCTCGTAAGGAATCAATACGGTTTTGATCCCACCACGGTGTGCCGCCAGCAGTTTTTCTTTTAACCCGCCGATAGGCAGAACCTGACCACGCAGGGTGATTTCACCGGTCATTGCCACATCAGCGCGTACCGGGTTGCCTGTCAGACAGGAGACCAGCGCCGTACACATGGCAATACCCGCGCTTGGACCATCTTTCGGCGTCGCCCCTTCCGGGACGTGAACGTGGATGTCGCGTTTTTCGTAGAAATCCGGGTTAATACCCAGTTTTTCCGCGCGCGCGCGCACCACGGTCAGCGCCGCCTGAATGGACTCCTGCATCACTTCACCCAGCGAGCCGGTGTAGGTCAGCTTGCCTTTACCCGGTACACAGGCGGTTTCGATGGTCAGCAGATCGCCGCCCACTTCCGTCCATGCCAGACCGGTCACCTGGCCTACGCGGTTTTCATTATCCGCACGACCGTAGTCGAAGCGCTGAACGCCCAGGTAGGCATGCAGATTGTCGCCGTTGATCACAATGTGTTTCAGGCTCTTATCCAGCAGCAGCTGTTTCACCGCCTTGCGGCACAGTTTAGAGATTTCACGCTCAAGGCTACGCACGCCCGCTTCACGGGTGTAATAGCGAATGATGCCGATAATCGCGCTGTCCTCGACGGTCAGCTCGTTGGCTTTCAGTGCGTTACGCTCAATCTGTTTCGGCAGCAGGTGCTGTTTCGCGATATTCAGCTTCTCATCTTCGGTGTAACCGGAGAGGCGGATCACTTCCATACGGTCCAGCAGCGGGGCCGGTATGTTCATGGAGTTGGAGGTTGCCACGAACATCACATCGCTCAGGTCGTAGTCCACTTCCAGGTAGTGATCGCTGAACGCCACGTTCTGTTCTGGATCAAGCACTTCCAGCAGTGCAGAGGCCGGATCGCCACGCATGTCCGAAGACATTTTGTCGATCTCATCAAGCAGGAACAGCGGGTTTTTAACGCCCACTTTCGCCATCTTCTGGATCAGTTTACCCGGCATAGAACCGATGTAGGTACGACGGTGACCGCGGATTTCCGCTTCATCGCGTACGCCACCCAGCGCCATACGGATATACTTACGTCCGGTCGCTTTGGCGATGGACTGTCCCAGAGAGGTTTTACCCACCCCCGGCGGTCCTACCAGACACAGAATTGGGCCTTTGATTTTGTTTACACGGCTTTGTACCGCGAGGTACTCAAGAATGCGGTCTTTCACGCGTTCCAGGCCGTAGTGGTCGGTATCCAGGATCTCCTGCGCCTGACGCAGGTCTTTTTTGACCTTGCTGCGGGCGTTCCAAGGAACCTGCACCATCCACTCAATGTAGCCGCGTACGACGGTTGCTTCAGCCGACATTGGAGACATCATTTTCAGCTTCTGCAATTCTGCTTCGGCTTTCTCTTTCGCCTCTTTCGGCATCTTCGCCGCGTCGATTTTACGCTTCAGCGCTTCGTTTTCGTCCGGCGCGTCGTCCATCTCGCCGAGCTCTTTCTGAATCGCTTTCATTTGCTCATTCAGATAGTACTCACGCTGAGATTTCTCCATCTGCTTTTTGACGCGGTTGCGAATACGTTTCTCAACCTGCAGCAGATCGATTTCAGACTCCATCATCGCCATCAGGTATTCCAGACGTTCGTTAACGTCGGACATTTCCAGCACGGACTGTTTGTCAGCCAGCTTCAGCGGCATGTGTGCTGCGATGGTGTCCGCCAGACGCGCAGGATCGTCGATGCTGTTCAGCGACGTCAGCACTTCTGGTGGGATTTTTTTATTCAGCTTGATATAGCCTTCAAACTGGCTAATTGCGGTGCGCACCAGCACTTCCTGCTCGCGCTCATCAAGCTCAGGCGAATCAAGGTACTCTGCCTTGGCAGAGAAGTGTTCGCCGTCATCTGACAGAGTGGTAATACGCGCACGCTGCAGCCCTTCGACCAGCACCTTCACGGTGCCGTCAGGCAGCTTCAGCATCTGCAAAATAGAGGCCACGGTCCCGACGGTGAAAAGATCGTTTACACCCGGCTCATCCGTCGATGCTTCTTTCTGTGCCACCAGCATGATTTTTTTATCATGATCCATGGCGGCTTCGAGGCAACGGATAGATTTTTCCCGCCCTACAAACAAGGGTATGACCATGTGCGGATAAACCACCACATCGCGCAACGGCAATACGGGGATTTCAATGCGTTCAGAACGCTCAGGATTCATAGAGCTCTCTCTTAGTTTAGTGTCCGCCAGGTAAGCTGGTCATGTCACTGTACTTCACATAACCATTAACATGTATCCAGTATATGGGGATGTTTCCCACACATTCAACGCTATGAATACGGAAAAAGTAAAGGGGAGATAAAATCCCCCCTTTTTAATTAACTGCTTGTATGATTTGGTGAATTATTCGCCAGATGCCTGCTGGGCTTCCGGTTTACCGTAAATCAGCAGCGGCTTGGTTTGGCCGCTGATTACGGACTCGTCGATAACCACTTTCTCAACATCTTCCATCGACGGCAGATCGTACATGGTATCGAGCAGCGCCGCTTCAACGATTGAACGCAGACCACGCGCACCGGTTTTACGGATCATCGCTTTCTTAGCAATCGCATCAAGCGCTTCGTCACGGAATTCAAGGTCAACCCCTTCCAGATTGAACAGCGCCTGGTACTGCTTGGTCAGCGCATTTTTCGGCTCTTTCAGGATCTGAATCAGCGCCTCTTCACTCAGCTCATTCAGCGTTGCCACAACGGGCAGACGGCCAATGAACTCAGGAATCAGACCGAATTTGATCAGATCTTCAGGTTCAACCTGCGAAAGCAGTTCGCCTTCGTTCGGTTTTTCGGACGAGGCTTTTACCGTTGCGCCAAAACCAATGCCGGAGCCGGTTTCAACACGGTGGGAAATGACTTTATCCAGACCGGCAAACGCACCGCCACAGATGAACAGGATCTTGGAGGTATCAACCTGCAGGAACTCCTGCTGAGGATGCTTACGCCCCCCCTGCGGTGGAACGGCGGCAACCGTACCTTCGATCAGCTTCAGCAGCGCCTGCTGCACGCCTTCACCCGACACGTCGCGGGTGATGGACGGGTTGTCTGATTTACGGGAGATCTTATCGATCTCATCAATATAAACAATGCCGCGCTGTGCTTTCTGTACGTCGTAATCGCACTTCTGCAGCAGTTTCTGAATGATGTTCTCAACGTCTTCACCCACATAACCGGCTTCGGTCAGGGTGGTGGCATCGGCCATGGTAAACGGAACATCCAGCAGGCGCGCCAGGGTTTCCGCCAGCAACGTTTTACCGGAACCCGTCGGTCCGATCAGCAGGATGTTACTTTTACCCAGTTCTACGCCATTACTGGTGTCGCCGTTACGCAGACGTTTGTAGTGGTTATATACCGCTACCGCCAGCACTTTCTTCGCCTGCTCTTGTCCGATGACATAGTCGTCAAGGTGATGACGAATTTCATGCGGCGTTGGCAATGCGCTACGCTCACGGTGCGGCGCAACTTCTTTAATCTCTTCGCGAATGATGTCGTTACATAAATCAACACATTCGTCGCAGATATACACGGACGGCCCGGCAATCAGTTTACGCACTTCATGCTGGCTTTTGCCGCAAAAAGAGCAGTACAGCAGTTTGCCCGAACCATCTTTGCGTTTATCTGTCATGAGTCCAAACCTCTTTTTAAGTTCTTTGTGCCGCACATGACGACGCAAATGCCATTCTAAGACGCGTACTGCTTAAAGCAGCGTGCCGCCCTACCTTAGTATAGCGGCACACTCGCGTCGCGGGCATCAATTACGATGGGTCAATACGGAGTCGACTAAGCCGTACTCAACTGCCTCTGGAGCAGAGAGGAAGCGATCGCGCTCGGTATCGCGCTCGATCTGCTCGAGAGATTGACCTGTATGCTGCGCCATAAGTTCATTCATGCGCGCTTTTACTTTCAGAATTTCGCGGGCGTGGATTTCGATATCCGTCGCCTGCCCCTGGTAACCACCCAGCGGCTGGTGAATCATCACACGGGAGTTAGGCAGGCAGAAACGCTTACCTTTCGCCCCTGCGGTTAACAGGAAGGCACCCATGGATGCAGCCTGACCCATACAGATCGTGCTGACATCTGGCTTGATGAATTGCATGGTGTCATAAATGGACATACCCGCCGTAATCACACCGCCTGGCGAGTTGATGTACAGGTAAATGTCTTTTTCCGGGTTTTCCGCTTCCAGGAACAGCATCTGCGCTACGATCAGGTTAGCCATATGGTCTTCTACCTGGCCGGTCAGAAAGATAACGCGTTCCTTGAGCAGACGGGAATAGATATCGAAAGAACGCTCACCACGTGAGGTCTGTTCAATAACCATTGGCACCAGCGCCATATGGGGTGCAAAGTTATCTCGTTCGCCACTGTATGACATTTCCGTCTCCTGGTTCAAAATTGAAAACACCTGCTGTACTGATTGTAACCTTATGGACGGATTATCAGCCAGTCTCAATCATCGTGATTACATACTTATGGGGTTCGCCACGCCCTATTTCAAGCATAACAACCTTTTGTTGTAACGCTAACACTGAAAGGGCGTTTTAGCACCCTTCCAGGACTAAAGCTGCGATAAAAAAAACCCGTCGCCGGAGGGCAACGGGTTTTTTGGTCAAACTTTAAACCGTTAGGGCGTTATTACGCCTGCTGGTTCATCAGTTCGTTGAAAGAGGTCGCTTTTTCGGTCAATTTCGCTTTCGCCAGAACCGCTTCAACAGCCTGCTCTTCCAGTGCGACGTTGCGCATGTTGTCCATCAGCTCTTTGTTCTTACCGTAGAACTCGATCACTTCTGATGGATCTTCGTATGCGGAAGCCATCTCTTCGATCAGGCCTTTCACGCGCTCTTCGTCAGCTTTCAGCTCGTGGGTACGAATCACTTCGCCCAGCAGCAGGCCAACAACAACGCGACGTTTCGCTTGCTCTTCAAACAGCTCGCGTGGCAGTTCCATCGCTTGCTGCTGGTTGCCACCGAAACGCTGTGCAGCCTGACGGCGCAGCACATCGATTTCGCTGTCGATCAGGGCTGCAGGAACGTCGATGTCGTTCGCTTTCACCAGACCTTCAATCGCCTGAGATTTCACACGGTTACGCACAGCACCGTTCAGCTCGCGCTCCATGTTTTTACGCACTTCGGTACGCAGGCCAGCAACTGAACCATCTTCCACGCCGAAACGCTTGATGAATTCTTCAGTCAGTTCTGGCAGTTCGCGCTCTTCCACTTTCTTCAGGTTGATCACGAACTTCGCTGCTTTACCTTTCAGGTTTTCAGCGTGGTATTCTTCAGGGAAGGTCACGTCGATAGTGAACTCTTCGCCAGCCTTGTGGCCTTTGATACCGTCTTCGAAGCCTGGGATCATACGACCCTGACCCATTGCCAGTACGAAGTCAGACGCTTTGCCGCCTTCGAACTCTTCGCCGTCTACAGAACCGGTGAAGTCGATGGTCACACGGTCTTCCGCGTCAACAGCGCCTTCTTTCTCTTTCCAGTTCGCCTGCTGCTTGCGCAGGGTGTCCAGCATGCCGTCAACATCTTCGTCAGTCACGGAGACAATCGGTTTTTCAACTTCGATAGATTCCAGACCTTTCAGCTCAACTTCCGGGTACACTTCGAACTCGACGGAGTAAGTGAAGTCTTCGCCCAGTTTGTATTCGCCTGGAACGTAGTTTGGCGCGCCGGCCGGATTGATTTTTTCTTTGATGATCGCATCAATAAAGTTGCGGCTCATCAGTTCACCCAGCACATCCTGACGCACAGAGGCGCCATAACGCTGAGCAACAACATTCATTGGAACTTTGCCCTTACGGAAGCCGTCAATACGTACTTTTTTTGCTACGTTGACCAGCTCGCTTTTCACAGCAGTTTCGATGCTGTCAGCAGCGATAGTAATCGTTACACGGCGGCCAAGGCCTTGAGTGGTTTCAACTGAAACTTGCATCTTGTTACCTCAAAAAAATCACAGTGCTCGGTCAACTCTGAATCTGTCTGTTATACCGGGATGCTCTCTTAGTGCAGATTCACATTCCCTGTCGCCAGAATCATCCCGAAGACATTCAATAAGACGCGGCATTATAGCGGCATCACTTAGGTGAGTCGAGAACGGTTGGGGCATGTTGCTGCGGCTTTTTTCACACTTTAAGGCTATTTTTAGCCTTAAAATCGCTCCATCCGCTCAAAACTCAGACAAAACAAAACGGCCCGGAGGCCGTTTTGAGGAAATCTGTAAGCAACATACTGGAAAAGCTCCAGCCGTTGCAAATCCGATTTATCAGGCGATGGTGCCTGCACCGCGACACGGCGGTGATGCGAAAACCGTATCCTGCAAGCCTTCCCATTCCTTAATGGTGTAGGTATGCAGTGCCAGCGCATGCACGGTGGTGGAGAGTTCTTCCGTCAAGGTGCTGTAGATCAAGCGGTGTCGGTTCAGGAAACGTTCTCCCGTGAAGCGATCGCTAACCAGAACCACTTTAAAGTGGCTTTCAGAACCTGCCGGCACGTTATGACGATAGCTCTCGTCGACGACTTCGAGGAACACAGGGTTGAACGCTGCCCTTAATTTATCTTCTATCTGCTCACGTATCATCATGAAATTACTCCTCCGACAACGCCAGGATGTCACCCATCCCTTTAAATGTTAGCCGCTTTTACCGTTTCCATTACACCTTGACAACAAATATTTAGCTTTCGTCTGATTTTCTCATTCAAACGAATGAAGTTCACTGCGAGACTCATACCTTTCATCATTCGCGAGAGGGGAAATTGGGTAAGCTGGTCAGTTTTCGGACAAGGCGATGAATTTACATGCGTTGACCACTTCCCCTCGCCGTTGGCGATGTTATGATGACGGCAATTTTTCTCTTTATATGCTTACGATTCGTTGAGAACCCGAAAATGTTAAAAAAACTCTTCTTTCCGTTGGTAGCCCTTTTTATGCTGGCAGGCTGTGCAACCCCGCCTACCACCATTGATGTCTCACCCAAAATTACGCTGCCTCAACAGGATCCAAGCCTGATGGGCGTCACCGTGAGCATTAACGGTGCCGATCAGCGTCAGGACCAGGCTCTGGCAAAAGTGACCCGCGATAACCAGCAGGTGACTCTGACCGCGTCCCGCGACCTGCGCTTCCTGCTGCAGGAAGTGCTTGAGAAGCAAATGACCGCTCGCGGCTATATGATTGGCCCAAGCGGTGCGGTTGATCTGCAGATCATCGTTAACAACCTGTACGCAGACGTGTCTCAGGGCAACGTGCGTTACAACATCGCGACCAAAGCGGATATCGCCATCATTGCTACCGCGAAAAACGGTAATAAGATGACCAAAAACTACCGTGCGAGCTACTCTGTCGAAGGCGCGTTCCAGGCATCGAATAAAAATATTGCTGATGCGGTTAACAGCGTGCTGACGGATACCATTTCCGACATGGCGCAGGACACCAGCATCCACGACTTCATCAAGCAGAACGCACGTTAATCCTGCCGACTGACCCGGTGCTTCACCGGGTCAGTTCATAAGAACATGTCCAGCCATTACTTACGCATTTTCCAGCAACCGAAATCAGCGATTCTGCTGATCCTCGGCTTTGCCTCGGGTTTACCTCTCGCGCTCACCTCCGGCACGCTTCAGGCGTGGATGACGGTCGAAAATATCGATCTCAAAACCATCGGTTTCTTCTCGCTTGTCGGTCAGGCCTATGTCTTTAAGTTCCTGTGGTCTCCGGTCATGGATCGCTACACGCCACCTTTCCTGGGACGTCGTCGCGGCTGGTTAGTGATGACGCAAGTCTTGCTGCTGCTGGCCATTGCGGCGATGGGTTTTCTTGAGCCGACCACACAGCTTCGCTGGATGGCCGCACTTGCGGTCGTGATTGCCTTCTGTTCCGCCTCCCAGGATATTGTCTTTGACGCCTGGAAGACGGACGTTTTGCCTGCGGAAGAGCGCGGCGCCGGTGCCGCGATCAGCGTGCTGGGCTATCGCCTCGGGATGCTGGTCTCCGGGGGACTGGCACTGTGGCTGGCTGACCGTTACCTCGGCTGGCAGGGTATGTACTGGCTGATGGCCGCCCTGCTTATCCCGTGCATTATCGCGACGATCTTTGCTCCCGAACCGAGCGATGTCATTCCGGTCCCCCGCTCGCTGGAGCAGGCCGTGGCCGAACCGCTGCGCGACTTTTTTGGTCGCAACAATGCCTGGCTGATCCTGCTGCTCATCGTCCTTTATAAGCTGGGGGATGCGTTCGCCATGAGCCTGACCACCACCTTCCTGATACGCGGTGTCGGTTTTGATGCCGGTGAAGTGGGTGTGGTAAACAAAACGCTGGGACTGTTTGCGACGATTGTGGGCGCGCTGTATGGCGGCGTGCTGATGCAGCGCCTGACCCTGTTTCGCGCACTGCTGATTTTCGGCATCCTTCAGGGAGCCTCTAACGCGGGCTACTGGCTGCTGTCGATTACCGATAAACATATGATCAGCATGGCCGCGGCGGTATTCTTCGAGAACCTCTGCGGCGGCATGGGCACCGCGGCATTTGTTGCCCTGTTGATGACGCTTTGCAATAAATCATTTTCCGCTACGCAGTTTGCGTTGCTCTCGGCGCTCTCTGCCGTGGGTCGCGTGTACGTTGGACCGATTGCGGGCTGGTTCGTGGAAGCCCACGGCTGGCCAACGTTTTATCTCTTCTCTGTCGTGGCTGCCGTGCCGGGAATTTTATTGCTGCTGGTCTGCCGTCAGCCGCTGGAATATACGCAGCGGACCGAACACTTTATGCCGCGCACCGAATATCATACCGCCTACCGTTTTGCGTTACGTCTGTTAATGGTGGGCTGCGTTGCTCTGGCACTCTGGCTTGTGGTGCTGATTATTAACGCCAGCACGTCACTGGCACTCCCGTTCGAAGCGCTTCTTCTGGACGCGGGCGCCCTGCTGGCTATTGCCGGGATCCTGACCGGGGGTCTGCTCGATTTCATGGCGTTGCGTAAAACGCAGATGACCTGAAGAAAAATGCGAAAGGTTATTTCCCGTTGTAATCACTAACCGAAATTATAACGGCGAAATAGCCAGCGCCCCCCCAAAAAAATATTTGTTGTTTTGTGCGGGATAGGATTTGGAAATTATTGGCTCCAGTTCCAAAACGCTATTTTTCATTAAACGATTCAGCATCCGATAGTTTGATTTTTCGTTTTTTAGATGTCTTTTTATTGATAATTAATTGTTAATTTTTTGTTTATTTTTAACAATGGTTATACCAATTGTCCCTTTTAGGGTATGCTTGGGGGTCCTTTCGTTATAAAGCCCACGCCATGCGGCTTCTGTCATAAAAACCGACATAATTTGCAACACTTGTGACACGTGCGGCAGAACCCGGTAACACCTTCCTGACACAGGCCTAATGATGTTTACAGTAATGTAACCTTCCCGTAAAATGCCCCCACACTTTAAACGCCACCAGACTCCGTGGAATTGAGGTCGTTAAATGAGACTCGGGAAATACAATAAAAGTTTGGGATGGTTGTCATTATTCGCGGGCACTGTATTACTCAGTGGCTGCGATTCTGCACTACTAGACCCCAAAGGACAGATTGGACTGGAACAACGTTCACTGATACTGACGGCTTTTGGCCTGATGTTGATTGTGGTTATTCCTGCCATTTTGATGGCTGTTGGTTTCGCCTGGAAGTATCGTGCGAGCAATAAAGATGCGAAGTATAGCCCTAACTGGTCACACTCCAATAAAGTGGAAGCTGTGGTCTGGACGGTACCTATTCTGATCATCCTGTTCCTTGCCGTACTGACCTGGAAAACCACTCACGCACTTGAGCCAAGCAAACCACTGGTTCACGATGAGAAACCTATTACCATTGAAGTGGTCTCCATGGACTGGAAATGGTTCTTCATCTATCCAGAGCAGGGTATTGCTACCGTGAATGAAATCGCCTTCCCGGCGAACACTCCGGTTCAGTTCAAAGTGACCTCCAACTCCGTAATGAACTCCTTCTTCATCCCACGTCTGGGTAGCCAGATCTACGCGATGGCCGGTATGCAGACTAACCTGCATCTGATCGCGAATGAAGCAGGCACCTATGATGGTATCTCCGCCAGCTATAGCGGCCCGGGCTTCTCAGGTATGAAGTTCAAAGCTATTGCAACGCCAGACCGTGCCGCTTTCGACCAGTGGGTTGAAAAAGCGAAGCAGTCTCCAAACACCATGTCTGACATGGCGGCGTTCGAAAAAGTGGCTGCACCTAGCGAATACAACAAGGTGGAGTACTTCTCTAATGTGAAACCTGATTTGTTCAAAGATGTCATTGGCAAATTTATGGATCACGGCAAGAGCATGGACATGACCCAGCCTGAAGGCGAGCACAGCGCGCATGAAGGTATGGAAGGCATGGACATGAGCCACGCGGAAACCGCTCACTAAGGGGCCGAGGAAGAAAATGTTCGGAAAATTGACACTGGATGCAGTGCCCTACCATGAACCGATTATCGTGGTTACGGTGGCTGCAATTATCATTGGTGGCGCGGCCTTACTGGCCCTGATCACTTACTTCGGTAAGTGGAGCTACCTGTGGAACGAGTGGCTGACTTCGGTTGACCACAAAAAACTCGGTATCATGTACTGCATCGTCGGTATCGTCATGTTAATTCGTGGCTTTGCGGATGCGATCATGATGCGTAGCCAGCAAGCACTCGCTTCTGCGGGTGAAGCCGGCTTCCTGCCGCCGCACCACTACGATCAGATCTTTACCGCTCACGGCGTTATCATGATCTTCTTCGTAGCGATGCCGCTGGTTATCGGTCTGATGAACGTGGTCGTTCCGCTGCAAATCGGCGCGCGCGACGTGGCGTTCCCGTTCCTGAACAACCTGAGCTTCTGGTTCACGGTTGTCGGCGTTATCCTGGTTAACCTGTCACTGGGTGTGGGCGAATTCGCGCAGACCGGCTGGCTGGCATACCCGCCGCTATCAGGAATTGAGTACAGTCCGGGCGTTGGCGTTGACTACTGGATCTGGGCGCTTCAGCTCTCCGGTGTCGGTACCACCCTGACCGGTATCAACTTCTTCGTGACCATTATCAAGATGCGTGCCCCTGGCATGACCATGTTCAAGATGCCGGTATTTACCTGGGCATCTCTGTGCGCCAACATCCTGATTATTGCCTCTTTCCCAATTCTGACCGTCACCATCGCGCTGCTGACCCTGGACCGCTACCTGGGTACCCATTTCTTCACGAATGATATGGGTGGCAACATGATGATGTACATCAACCTGATTTGGGCCTGGGGTCACCCGGAAGTGTACATCCTGGTTCTGCCTGTCTTCGGTGTGTTCTCCGAAATCGCGGCAACCTTCTCGCGTAAACGTCTGTTTGGTTACACCTCTCTGGTGTGGGCAACCGTGTGTATTACCGTTCTGTCGTTCATCGTTTGGCTGCACCACTTCTTCACCATGGGTGCGGGCGCGAACGTAAACGCCTTCTTCGGTATCACTACTATGATTATCGCCATCCCGACCGGGGTGAAGATCTTCAACTGGCTGTTCACCATGTACCAGGGCCGTATCGTGTTCCACTCAGCGATGCTGTGGACCATCGGCTTCATCGTGACCTTCTCCGTAGGTGGGATGACCGGTGTACTGCTGGCGGTACCAGGTGCTGACTTCGTTCTGCACAACAGTCTGTTCCTGATTGCGCACTTCCATAACGTTATCATCGGTGGCGTGGTCTTCGGCTGCTTCGCGGGCGTAACCTACTGGTGGCCAAAAGCGTTCGGCTTCACGCTGAACGAGAAATGGGGTAAACGCGCGTTCTGGTTCTGGATCATCGGCTTCTTCGTGGCATTTATGCCGCTGTACGTGCTGGGCTTCATGGGTATGACCCGTCGTCTGAGCCAGCAGATCGATCCGCAGTTCCACCCAATGCTGATGGTTGCAGCGGGCGGTGCGGTGCTGATTGCCTGCGGTATCGCGTCTCAGCTGATTCAGTTCTACGTGTCTATTCGCGACCGCGATCAGAACCGTGACCTGACCGGTGACCCATGGGGTGGCCGTACGCTGGAGTGGGCGACCTCTTCTCCACCGCCTTTCTATAACTTTGCCATCGTGCCGCAGGTTCATGAACGCGACGCATTCTGGGAAATGAAAGAAAAAGGTGAAGCGTACAAGCAACCTGCTCATTACGAAGAGATCCATATGCCGAAAAACAGCGGTGCGGGCATTGTCATTGCCGCCTTCGCTACGGTATTTGGTTTCGCAATGATCTGGCACATCTGGTGGATGGCGATTGTTGGCTTCGCTGGCATCGTAATCAGCTGGATTGTGAAGAGCTTTGACGAGGACGTGGACTACTACGTACCAGTCCGTGAAGTTGAAAAGCTGGAAAATCAGCATTTCGACGAGATTTCTAAAGCGGGGCTGAAAAATGGCAACTGATACTCTGGCGCACTCAACTGCCCACGCGCATGAACATGCGCACCACGATACAGGACCGACCAAAGTCTTCGGTTTCTGGATCTACCTGATGAGCGACTGCATTCTGTTCTGCTGTCTGTTCGCGACCTATGCCGTTCTGGTGAACGGCACAGCGGGCGGCCCGACCGGCAAGGACATCTTTGAACTGCCGTTCGTTCTGGTTGAAACCGCACTGCTGTTATTCAGCTCTATCACCTACGGCATGGCGGCTATCGCCATGTACAAAAACAACAAGAGCCAGGTTGTCTCCTGGCTGGCGTTGACCTGGCTGTTTGGTGCTGGATTTATCGGGATGGAAATCTATGAATTCCATCACCTGATTATGGAAGGCTTTGGTCCGGATCGCAGTGGCTTCCTGTCCGCGTTCTTCGCGCTGGTCGGTACCCACGGTCTGCACGTGACCTCGGGTCTGATCTGGATGGCAGTACTGATGTTCCAGATCTCCCGTCGCGGCCTGACCAGCACTAACCGTACCCGTATCCTGTGCCTGAGCCTGTTCTGGCACTTCCTGGACGTGGTGTGGATCTGTGTGTTCTCTGTTGTCTATCTGATGGGGGCGATGTAATGAGTCATTCTAACGATCATGGCGCTTCCCATGGCAGCGTAAAAACCTACATGACAGGTTTCATCCTGTCGATCATCCTGACGGTGATCCCGTTCTGGATGGTGATGAGCGGTTCTGCGTCTAAACCGGTTATCCTGGGAGCAATCCTGGTGACCGCGGTGATTCAGATTCTGGTGCATCTGGTTTGCTTCCTGCACATGAACACCAAGTCCGATGAAGGCTGGAACATGACGGCCTTTATCTTTACCGTGATTATCATCGCTATCCTGGTAGTCGGTTCCATCTGGATTATGTGGAACCTCAACTACAACATGATGGTTCACTAAGAGCGGCGAGTATGTTTAAGCAATACCTGCAAGTAACGAAACCAGGCATCATCTTTGGCAACCTGATCTCCGTGATCGGAGGGTTCCTGCTGGCCTCTAAAGGCAGCATTGATTACGCCCTCTTTATTTACACGCTGGTCGGTGTGTCACTGGTTGTTGCGTCCGGTTGTGTATTTAACAACTACATCGACATGGATATCGACAAGAAGATGGAAAGGACCAAAAATCGGGTGCTGGTGAAAGGCCTGATCGCCCCTTCCGTCTCGCTGGTGTACGCCACCTTGCTGGGTATTGCTGGCTTTATGCTGCTGTGGTTTGGTGCTAACCCACTGGCCTGCTGGCTGGGGGTGATGGGGTTCGTGGTCTATGTGGGCGTCTACAGCCTGTATATGAAACGTCACTCCGTCTACGGCACGCTGATTGGTTCTCTCTCCGGCGCTGCGCCGCCGGTGATTGGCTACTGCGCCGTCACGAACGAGTTCGACAGCGGTGCGCTGATCCTGCTGGCTATCTTTAGCCTGTGGCAGATGCCGCACTCCTATGCCATCGCGATTTTCCGCTTTAAGGATTATCAGGCAGCGAACATCCCGGTTCTGCCGGTCGTGAAGGGCATTTCGGTTGCCAAGAACCACATCACGCTTTACATCATCGCCTTTGCCGTGGCAACGCTGATGCTCTCTCTGGGTGGTTACGCCGGGTATAAATATCTGGCGGTAGCGGCTGCGGTGAGCGTCTGGTGGCTTGGCATGGCGCTGCGCGGATACAAAGTGGAAGATGACAAAGTCTGGGCACGTAAGCTGTTTGTGTTCTCCATTGTCGCCATCACTTCTCTGTCCGTGATGATGTCCGTGGATTTCATGGTGCCAGATTCGCACAACCTGCTGACTTACGTCTGGTAAGCGACAACAGGTCAATAAAAGGGTGCTTCGGCACCCTTTTTTATTCACAAAATCAATTAATAACGCATGTAATATTTGTTAAATAAGCCCTTATTTACCCCGCCCCTTCCCCGCACTACACTATGGCCTGCTTTTGAACTGAGGTGGTAATGAACGATTATAAAATGACGCCAGGCGAGCTACGCGCGACCTGGGGCTTAGGGACTGTCTTCTCGCTACGGATGCTCGGCATGTTTATGGTCCTGCCTGTTCTGACCACCTACGGCATGGCGCTGCAGGGGGCGAGCGAGGCATTGATTGGCCTGGCCATTGGCATTTACGGTCTGGCCCAGGCGGTCTTCCAGATCCCGTTTGGCCTGCTCTCTGACCGGGTTGGCCGCAAGCCACTGATTGTCGGTGGCCTGCTTATTTTTGTTCTGGGCAGTGTGATTGCCGCCCTCTCCCACTCCATCTGGGGGATTATTCTTGGCCGCGCCCTTCAGGGCTCCGGCGCGATTGCTGCCGCCGTGATGGCGCTGTTGTCCGATCTCACCCGCGAACAGAACCGGACTAAAGCGATGGCGTTCATCGGCGTTAGCTTTGGCGTCACCTTCGCCATTGCGATGGTACTGGGCCCGATAATCACCCATGCGCTTGGCCTGCACGCGCTGTTCTGGATGATTGCCGTGCTGGCAACCCTCGGTATTGCCTTAACCCTGTGGGTCGTCCCGGACAGCAAAAACCACGTCCTCAACCGTGAATCGGGAATGGTAAAGGGCTGCTTCAGCAAAGTGCTGGTTGAGCCACGCCTGCTGAAGCTTAACTTCGGCATTATGTGTCTGCACATACTCCTGATGTCGACCTTTGTCGCCCTTCCCGGCCAGCTGGCCGCTGCGGGCTTCCCGGCAGCCGAGCACTGGAAAATCTATCTGGTCACGATGCTGATTTCCTTTGTCTCCGTCGTGCCATTCATCATCTACGCTGAAGTGAAGCGCAAGATGAAGCGCGTCTTTATTGGCTGCGTAGCACTGTTGCTGATAGCTGAGATTGTGCTCTGGGGTGCCGGCCCGCACTTTTGGGAGCTGATTGCCGGCGTGCAGCTGTTCTTCCTGGCGTTTAACCTGATGGAAGCCCTGCTGCCGTCGCTGATCAGCAAAGAGTCCCCTGCCGGTTACAAAGGCACGGCGATGGGCATCTACTCCACCAGCCAGTTCCTCGGCGTGGCCATTGGCGGCTCGCTTGGCGGCTGGGTGGACGGTCTGTTTGACTCTCAAACCGTGTTTCTCGCGGGCGCACTGCTGGCGACAGTCTGGCTGCTGGTCGCCAGTACCATGAAAGAGCCGCGCTACGTGAGCAGCCTGCGGGTAGAAATCCCGGATGATGTTCAGATTAGCGACGCGCTGAAACAGCGTCTGGAAGCAAAAGAGGGTGTGACGGAGGTCCTGATTGTCCCGGAAGAGCGCAGCGCTTACGTCAAGATAGACAGCAAAATGACCAACCGCTTCGAAGTGGAGCAGGCCCTGAAAGCATGAAAAAAGCCCGGTTGAACCGGGCTTTTTGGTATTAATCGCGGAAGTTTTTAAACTGGAACGGTTGTCCCAGATCGCTGCCACGCACCAGCGCCATCACGGACTGCAGGTCATCGCGGGACTTGCCGGTGACGCGAATCTCTTCACCCTGGATCTGCGCCTGCACCTTCAGCTTGCTGTCTTTAATGAGCTTCACGATCTTCTTCTGCACCGCGCTTTCAATGCCCTGCTTCAGTTTAGCTTCAACGAACCAGGTTTTACCGCTGTGCACAAACTCTTCCGGCACATCCAGAGAGGCCCCTTCAATGCCGCGTTTTAACAGCTTGGCGCGCAAAATGTCGAGCAGCTGATTCACCTGGAAATCAGACTCGCTCAGCACCTTAATGGTCTTATTTGCGTCGTTCAGCTCAAACGACGCCTCAACGCCACGAAAATCGAAACGTGACTCAACTTCGCGGGTTGCGTTCTCAACGCCGTTGCGAACTTCCTGGATATCAACTTCGGAAACAATATCGAAAGATGGCATCTTTTCTTCTCCCTTCACTTTTGTTGCGTTGCATAATACCCGCTACGAGGCATAACTCAACAGAAGCTTAGCTGTATAATTAAGCTGTAACACCTGGCGCAGTTGCAGGTGAGGAGGAACAATGAAAATTACAGTGCTCGGATGCGGAGCGCTTGGTCAGCTATGGCTGACCGCGCTGTGCAAGCACGGACATGAGGTTCAGGGCTGGCTGCGCGTGCCCCAGCCCTATTGCAGTGTAAACCTGATTGGTGAAGACGGAAGCATCTTTAACGAATCCCTCACCGCGAACGATCCCGATTTCCTGGCGCAAAGTGACCTGTTACTGGTGACGCTTAAAGCGTGGCAGGTCTCAGACGCGGTGAAGACGCTGGCTGCGCAACTCCCCTCCACTTCCCCTATACTGCTGCTGCATAACGGCATGGGGACCATTGATGAGCTGAAAAGCGTCCCGCAGCCCCTGCTGATGGCGACAACCACGCAAGCAGCCCGTCGCGACGGCAACATCATCGTGCACGTCGCCAGCGGCGTGACCCATATGGGACCGGCCAGAACACAGGATGGCGACTACAGTTATCTTGCCGATGTGCTGCAGAAGGTGTTGCCGGACGTCGCCTGGCATAACACTATTCGCCCTCAACTCTGGCGCAAGCTTGCCGTGAACTGCGTGATCAATCCGCTGACGGCACTGTGGAACTGCCCGAATGGGGAGCTGAAAAACCATCCGCAGGAGGTTGCATCACTGTGTGCTGAAGTCGCGTCGGTCATTGAGCGGGAAGGTCTGCATACCTCGGCAGAGGATTTGCGCGGTTATGTCGAGCAGGTTATTGAGAGTACGGCAGAAAATATCTCCTCAATGTTGCAGGATGTCCGGGCATTACGCCACACAGAAATCGACTACATTACCGGCTATCTGCTAAAACGTGCCCGAGCACATGGCATCGCCGTGCCGGAAAACGCCCGTTTGTATGACCTGGTTAAACGTAAGGAGAGTGAATATGAGCGCGTCGGCACTGATCTGCCTCGCCCCTGGTAGCGAAGAGACAGAAGCGGTCACCACCATTGATTTGATGGTGCGCGGCGGTATTGAGGTGACGGTCGCCAGCGTTGCCAGCGATGGCAGTCTGGCGGTGACCTGCTCGCGCGGCGTGAAACTGCTTGCGGATGCGCCGCTTGTGCAGGTGGCCGACGGGGATTACGACATCATCGTCCTGCCCGGTGGCCTGAAGGGTGCGGAATATTTTCGCGACAGCCCGCTGCTGGTCGAGACCGTGCGTCAGTTCCACTTATCGGGTCGTATCGTCGCCGCCATCTGTGCCGCCGCCGGAACAGTGCTGGTTCCGCACGATATTTTCCCTATCGGCAATATGACCGGCTACCCCGGTCTGAAGCAGACCATCCCGGAAGACCAGTGGGTGGACAAACGCGTCGTGTGGGATCCACGCGTCAACCTGCTGACCAGCCAGGGCCCCGGCACCGCGATTGATTTTGGTTTGAAGATTATTGACCTGCTGGTCGGGCGCGAAAAAGCGTACGAGGTGGCATCATCGCTGGTGATGCCGGCGGGAATTTATAACTACTATGAAGAGTAGTGCGTAAAAAAGCCGGGTGGCGCCAGGTTAAAGCAAAACGGCAACCAAAGGTTGCCGTTTTTTATGTTTTCTCCCTCTCCCCGCGGGAGAGGGCCGGGGTGGGGGCATCAGGCCGCATTCCCGGGCAAAAAACTACGGGCGATACACCTTCACATTCGCAAAGCCCTGCTCGCGCAGATACAGTGCCTGCAGGCGGCTCATCACCCCACGCTCACACCACAGCAGATACGTTTTGCTCTGGTCGAGATCGCCAAATTTGGTGCTCAGCTTGTAGAACGGCAGCGACACCACTTCAACGCCTTCCACCTGCAGCGGCTTGTCGTCCTGCTCATCAATAGAGCGGATATCCAGAATCGCATCGTTAGCGCCGAAACCGCTTACGGTTTCCACTTCGACGACGTCCTGCTCGGTCTGCTGGGCGATTTCGCGGATATCAATATTGGACGCTTCCGCCACCACTTTATCCAGGATGCTGAAATCGAAGTGCTCTTCTTCGGCTTCGATCTTCGCCTTCACCGCTTTGACGGTCGGGCTTTTTGAGATCACACCGCAGTATTCCGGCATGGTACGGGCAAAATCTTCGGTGCCGATTTCACGTGCCAGATCGATGATGTGCTCTTTATCGTGGGAGATCAGCGGACGCAGGATCAGCGTATCAGAGACGTTGTCGATCAGACGCAGGTTGGTCAGCGTCTGGCTGGAGACCTGCCCCAGCGCTTCGCCGGTGACCAGCGCCTGCACGCCGTAGCGCTCAGCCACTTTGGATGCCGCACGTACCATCATGCGCTTCAGGATAACGCCCATCTGGCCGTCGTCCACTTTCTCAAGAATTTCGCCCACTACCGGCTCGAAGTTGATCGCCACAAAACGCACGCGGTGGGAGCTGCCGAAGCGGTTCCACAGGTAATGCGCGACCTGGCGAACGCCGATTTCATGCGCCGCACCGCCCAGGTTAAAGAAGCAGTAATGGACGCGACAGCCGCGGCGCATCAGCATATAGCTGGAAACGCCGGAGTCGAAGCCGCCGGAGATCAGAGACAAGACATCTTCCTGGGTGCCGATCGGGAAACCGCCGATACCTTCATAACGACCTTTCACCAGCAGCAGGCGATCGTTTTCGATCTCCAGGTTAACCGTCACGTCCGGGTGCGTCAGACGCACGCGCGCAGACTCGACGTGCTGGTTCAAACCGCCGCCAACGTAACGTTCCACTTCAATGGAGCTGAATTCGTGCTTGCCGCGACGTTTCACGCGTACGCAGAAGGTTTTGCCTTCGATCTGATCGCGGTACTGAACCAGCGCTTTCTCGAAGATATCGTGCATATCGCTGAACGGGACGTCTTCCACTTCCAGAATATGGTGGATCCCCGGAATACGGGTCAGCGCGTCGCGAATATCCTGACGTTTGTTTTCGTCTTTCGCACGGACTTCAACGTGGTCCCAGTGGCGCACCACGGCGAGCGTTTCGTCGTAGTGCTTTAATACGTTACGAATGTTCCCGGTGAGAATTTTAATAAAGCGCAAACGCACAGATTGGCTTTTGATGGTGATTTCAGGGAACAATTTAATGATAAACTTCATGGCGGCAATGTTTCTTAGGCAAGCGTATTAAGGCTTGTAATGGAAAAGAGTACAGCAGCCCACACCCGTGGCTGCATCCAGGCGCGCAAGTATACCACCATCGCGCCGCTCCTGTGCACATTGCGCGTTATTTGCTTATCCGCCCGAGTCCGTTACCATGTCGGGGCGAAGAATATAAGAGTCAATTCACTATGCCGAAGAAGAACGACGCACCGGCCAGTTTCGAAACTGCGCTGAGTGAACTGGAGCAAATCGTTACCCGTCTTGAGAGCGGCGATCTCCCGCTGGAAGAGGCGCTCAACGAATTCGAACGTGGCGTGCAGCTGGCGCGACAGGGGCAGGTCAAACTGCAGCAGGCCGAGCAGCGCGTGCAGATCCTGCTTTCCGACAGCGAAGACGCGAAAACTACGCCTTTCACACCGGACGCCGAGTAAATGGATTTTGCCAACGAGCTTCAGGCGCGTGTAGTTCGCGCCAACGACGCCCTGCGCCGTTTTATTGCACCACAGCCTTTTCAGAACACTCCTCTGGTTGAGGCCATGCACTATGGCGCACTCTTGGGTGGAAAGCGCCTGCGCCCGTTCCTGGTGTACGCCACAGGCAATATGTTTGGTATCAGCGATAACACGCTGGACGCCCCGGCTGCCGCCGTTGAGTGCATCCATGCCTATTCGCTGATCCACGATGATTTACCGGCGATGGACGACGACGACCTGCGTCGCGGTCAACCTACCTGCCATATCAAGTTTGGCGAAGCGAATGCCATTCTGGCGGGCGATGCCCTGCAAACGCTGGCGTTCTCTATTTTGAGCGATGCGCCGATGGCGGAAGTGGCTGACCGTGACCGCCTGGCAATGATTTCCGAACTGGCGATGGCCAGCGGCGTGGCCGGCATGTGCGGCGGACAAGCGCTGGATCTTGAAGCGGAAGGACGTCAGGTTAATCTGGAACAGCTGGAGCGTATTCATCGCCACAAAACCGGGGCATTGATTCGTTCTGCCGTTCGCCTGGGCGCGCTGAGCGCGGGTGAACAAGGGCGCAAAGCCTTGCCGACGCTGGACAGATACGCAGAAAGTATCGGTCTGGCATTCCAGGTTCAGGATGACATTCTGGATGTGGTGGGCGATACTGCAACATTGGGTAAACGTCAGGGTGCGGACCAGCAGCTTGGCAAAAGTACCTACCCCGCCCTGCTGGGTCTTGAGCAAGCCCAACGTAAAGCCCGGGATCTGATTGACGATGCCCGCCAGTCGCTAAATGTACTGGCCGCACAATCGCTGGATACCTCGGCACTGGAAGCGCTAGCGGACTATATAATCCAGCGTGATAAATAAACTATATATCTCGATGAGCCTTTGATGAGTTTTGATATTGCCAAATACCCGACACTGGCGTTAGTTGACTCCACCCAGGAGTTGCGTCTGTTGCCGAAAGAGAGCCTGCCGAAGCTGTGCGACGAGCTGCGTCGCTACCTGCTCGACAGCGTAAGCCGCTCAAGCGGCCATTTCGCCTCCGGGCTTGGCACGGTAGAACTGACCGTGGCGCTGCACTATGTCTATAACACGCCGTTCGATCAGCTTATCTGGGACGTGGGCCACCAGGCCTATCCGCACAAAATTCTGACCGGACGTCGCGATAAAATTGGCACCATTCGTCAGAAAGGTGGCCTGCATCCGTTCCCGTGGCGCGGTGAGAGCGAGTATGACGTGCTGAGCGTCGGCCACTCCTCCACCTCCATTTCTGCGGGCATCGGTATTGCCGTTGCCGCCGAAAAAGAGAATAAACAGCGCCGCACCGTCTGCGTGATTGGTGACGGTGCTATCACCGCCGGGATGGCCTTTGAGGCCATGAACCATGCGGGTGATATCAAACCGGACATGCTGGTTATCCTCAACGATAACGAAATGTCGATTTCCGAGAACGTCGGTGCGCTGAACAACCATCTGGCGCAGCTGCTTTCCGGTAAGCTTTACTCCTCGCTGCGTGAAGGCGGTAAAAAAGTCTTTTCCGGCGTACCGCCGATTAAAGAGCTGCTCAAGCGCACCGAAGAACACATCAAAGGCATGGTCGTGCCGGGTACGCTGTTTGAAGAGCTGGGCTTTAACTATATTGGCCCGGTTGACGGCCATGACGTGCTGGGCCTGGTCACCACCCTCAAGAACATGCGCGACCTGAAAGGCCCGCAGTTCCTGCATATCATGACCAAAAAAGGGCGTGGCTACGAACCGGCGGAAAAAGATCCGATCACCTTCCACGCGGTACCAAAATTCGACCCGTCCAGCGGCTGTCTGCCAAAAAGCAGCGGCGGTATGCCGAGCTATTCCAAAATCTTCGGCGACTGGCTGTGTGAAACCGCCGCGAAAGACAACAAGCTGATGGCGATCACCCCGGCCATGCGTGAAGGCTCCGGCATGGTGGAGTTCTCCAGAAAATACCCTGACCAGTATTTTGACGTGGCGATTGCCGAGCAGCATGCGGTGACGTTCGCAGCGGGCCTGGCCATTGGCGGTTACAAGCCGGTGGTCGCTATCTATTCTACCTTCCTGCAGCGCGCCTACGATCAGGTGATTCATGACGTGGCCATCCAGAAGCTGCCGGTGCTGTTTGCGATCGACCGTGCGGGCATCGTCGGCGCTGACGGTCAGACGCACCAGGGCGCATTCGATCTGTCGTTCCTGCGCTGTATTCCGGATATGGTCATCATGACGCCAAGCGACGAAAACGAATGTCGTCAGATGCTGTTTACCGGCTATCACTATCAGGATGGCCCTAGTGCGGTGCGCTACCCACGCGGCAATGCGTTGGGCGTTGAGCTGAAACCCCTGGAAAAACTGACGATCGGTAAAGGTCTGGTGAAACGTCGCGGTGAGAAAGTGGCGATCCTGAACTTCGGTACGCTGATGCCAGAAGCTGCGAAGGTCGCTGAAACGCTAAACGCTACCCTGGTGGATATGCGCTTCGTGAAGCCGCTCGACGAATCTCTGATTTTGAATTTGGCCGAGACGCATGACGTGCTGGTCACCCTGGAAGAAAACGCCATCATGGGCGGTGCGGGAAGCGGCGTGAACGAGGTGCTGATGGCAAACCGCAACGTCGTGCCGGTGTTGAACCTCGGCCTGCCGGATCATTTCATTCCTCAGGGTACCCAGGATGAAGCCCGTGCGGCTATTGGCCTGGACGCCGCCGGTATTGAAGCCAAAATCCGCGCCTGGCTGGACTAATCCCTCCCCTTTTTCGCTCCTGCTATGCTTAAACGTATTGTTTAAACAGCAGGAGCGGAACCATGCAATACACCACATTAGGAAAAACCGACCTTAAGGTTTCCCGGCTTTGCCTGGGCTGTATGACTTTTGGCGAGCCCGAACGAGGGAACCACGCCTGGACGTTGCCGGAAGAGAGTAGCCGTCCGATTATTAAACGCGCTATCGAGGGCGGCATTAACTTCTTCGACACCGCCAACAGCTACTCCGACGGCAGCAGCGAGGAGATTGTCGGTCGTGCCCTGCGTGACTTTGCGCGTCGGGATGACATTGTGGTCGCCACCAAGGTGTACTACCCGTCAGGTGACCTGACTCAGGGCCTTTCTCGCGCGCAGATCCTGCGCTCTATTGATGACAGCCTTAGACGCCTGAACATGGATTACGTCGACCTGCTGCAAATTCACCGCTGGGATTACAACACGCCGATCGAGGAGACGCTTGAAGCGCTCAACGAGGTGGTGAAAGCCGGTAAAGCTCGCTATATCGGCGCGTCGTCTATGCATGCGTCGCAGTTTGCACAGGCGCTGGATCTCCAGGCGCAGCACGGCTGGGCGCGTTTTGTCACCATGCAGGATCACTACAACCTGATCTATCGTGAAGAAGAACGTGAGATGCTGCCACTGTGCTATCAGGAGGGCGTGGCGGTGATCCCGTGGAGCCCGCTGGCGCGCGGACGTTTAACCCGTCCATGGGGAGAAACCACGGCTCGTCTGGTCTCAGATGAAGTCGGAAAAAATCTCTACGACGGTACAGAAGCCAGCGATGCGTTAATTGCCGAACGCTTAGCCGGGATTGCCGACGATACGGGAGCCACCCGCGCACAGGTGGCGCTGGCGTGGCTGCTGAGTAAGCGCGGGGTCGCGGCACCGATTATCGGGACGTCCAGGGAAGAACAGCTGGATGAACTGCTGAGTGCAGTGGATTTATCCCTGACGCCGGAGCAGATTGCCGAGCTCGAAACGCCGTATCAGCAGCATCCGGTGGTGGGGTTTAAATAAGCCCTCATTCTAACCCTGTCCCAAAGGGCTGGGGTGAGGGGGAACATACGGCTGTGGTGGTCATTCCGTTCACTTTATGTTCCTTGCTACTCTGTAACGACATGACCAGTGAACGTGCCAGGGTGGCTCAATCGCCACCACCCTGGCAACCCGGGCTCCCGGCGGTAAATCGCCGCTTCGCGGTGCCTTCGGCTTATTCCTTCCGGCTTATCGGGTACGGGCGGAGGTAACGTCCCTGTAAAGCCCGCCCTCTCGGCGCATCCATGCGCCTCGCCCCGGCCTTACGGAAACGCCTCAGCGATTTACAGCCGGACCAGAGCATCGCTGAAAGCCTTACATCGTTCTTAAATAACCTTATTGCTGCTTAAAAATGGGAGAGGGAACGAAATCCGTAGGCCGGGTAAGGCGGAGCCGCCACCCGGCAATACAGAGCGCACAAAATTAACTGAAGTGATCGTACCCTTTCCAGTCGAGCGTGACCGGGGCACCGTCCTGCACAAACTTCAGCCCTTCGCTCTCCGGCATGATCTGCCCGATGCAGGTAAATTTCGCGCCGAGATGCGCTAACGCCACATCCAGCGTGCCACGGTTCAGCTCAGGTACCGTGAAGCACAGTTCGTAATCCTCACCACCGGAAAGCGCCCAGCGCAGGGCCTGCTCAGGCTCCACGTGGCGAAGCAGTTGCTCTGATAGCGGGAACAGATCCAGGTCGATGCGCGCGCCCACGCCGCTGGCCTTCAGAATATGGCCAAGATCGGAGATCAGCCCGTCGGAGAGATCGATAGCCGAGCTTGCCCGTTCCCGTAGCGCCTGCCCATGCAGAATACGCGGGGTGGGTCGCAGATGGCGTTTCACCAGATACGCCGCGTCGTCAGCATCCTTCACGGTCAAGCGATCCTGAAGAATAGCCAGCCCCGCAGCGCTGTCTCCCGGTGTACCGGTCACGTAGATCCAGTCACCTGGTTTTGCGCCCGTGCGTTTGAGCGCCCGACCGAGGGGCACATAGCCATGGATCGCCAGCGTCATCGACAGCGGCCCTGCAGTAGTATCACCGCCAATCAGCTGCATATCGTAGTAGTTCAGCTGTTCAAACAGCGCATCGCTAAAGGCTTCAAGCCAGGTTTCATCGACCTCGGGCAGCGTCAGGGCCAGCGTTAGCCATGCCGGATCGGCACCCATCGCGGCCAGATCGCTGACGTTGACCGCCAGCGCTTTATACGCCAGATCGGCAGGATCGATATCGGGTAAAAAATGACGTCCGCACACTAAGGTGTCGGTGCTGATTGCCAGCGTCTGTTTTTCGGGAATATTGAGAAGTGCACAGTCATCGCCAATGCCGGTTTCAACATCAAGACGAGAGGTTCTGACACGGTCGAAATAACGGGCAATCAGGGAGAATTCGCCGCATGCCATACGTTATGCCTCAGCAAATAAAAGAAAAAACCGGAGCCGCACTGCCTGTCAGGCAATGCAGGACTCCGGTTTGCGGATCACTTTTTGTGGGGACGGATCGCAGGTGCAGCTTTATCAAGAACGCCGTTAACAAATTTGTGGCTGTCTTCAGCGCCGAAGGTTTTTGCCAGTTCGATCGCTTCGTTGATGGCCACTTTGTACGGCACATCATCACGTTTAGACAGCTCAAACAGCGCGATACGCAACACTGCTTTTTCCACCTGACCCAGCTCTTCGAGCAGACGGGACAGGTATGGCTTCATCAGACCATCGAGATACGCGCTATTAGTCGCCACTCCCGACAGCAGTTCACGGAAGTACAGAACATCGACGTCTTTCACGTCCTGTTCTGACAGGAACTGGTACTCAACATCGGCGATGTCGTTGTGGGACAACTGCCAGGAGTAAAGTGCCTGAACGGCACATTCACGGGCGCGGCGACGAGCAGCAGGTTTCACGGAATTCCCCTTACAAAAAAATCAGGCCTTGATGGCTTTCAATACATTGATCATTTCAAGCGCGGTCAGTGCAGCTTCTGCACCTTTGTTACCGGCTTTGGTGCCAGCACGTTCGATGGCTTGTTCAATACTTTCGGTGGTCAGCACGCCGAACGCGACAGGAATTTCAGCATCCTGCGCAACGTGTGCCAGACCATTGCTTGCACCGCCCGCAACGTATTCGAAGTGCGCAGTGCCGCCACGAATAACAGTACCCAGCGCGATCACCGCGTCGTATTTACCGGTTTTCGCCAGCGCGCCCGCTGCCAGTGGCAGCTCGTAAGCGCCTGGAACCCAAACAACGGTAATGTTCTCATCTTTCACCTGACCGATACGTTTCAGGGCGTCAATCGCACCTTCCAGCAGGCTGTCGTTGATGAAGTTGTTGAAACGCGCAATGGTGATGGCGACGCGAGCGTCCGGGGTAGCTACAGCAGCTTCAATAATGTTCATACTCTTCCTTTACGGGTTCATTTGGCCCCGCAGGGGGGCGGATTTTATCATAATACTTTGCGCACTGCTTCCCTATTTCAGGAGCAATTACGCTGTCGTTAAATGGAGGCAGACATCCGGGCCTACAGGACGAATCTCGCTGAATGTGAGTTGCGGTGCGTCGGCCAGTTTTTCAAGGCCAGGCAGCACAAACAGGCCGCGCGCGTCGTGGCCTAACAGTTTAGGCGCAACGTATACAATCAGTTCATCCACCAGCCCGGCCTGCAACAGCGCACCCGCGAGCGTGGGTCCCGCTTCTACCCAGATGCTGTTCACCTGCTGCTTGCCGAGCAGCATCATCAGCACCACTAAGTCGAGGCGACCGTTGTGCTCAGGTACCATAATGCTACGCACGCCCTCTGGCCATTCGCGCGTATCTTCTTTGGTACGGGCAATCCAGGTTTCACCCGGCTGCTGCACGATGCGATGTTCCGGCGTTATGCGGTTCTGGCTATCAATGACAATACGCAGCGGCTGACGCAGGTTCTCCTGCGGGTAAAGCGCCTGAGTATCGGCATTCAGTTCGTCCCAGCGCACGGTCATAGCCGGATCGTCAGCCAGAACGGTTTCACTGCTGGTGAGGATAGCATGGCTTTGCGCGCGAAGACGTTGCACATCGCGCCTTGCCTGGGGCGAGGTGATCCACTGGCTTTCACCGTTTGCCATCGCCGTACGACCGTCCAGCGAGGCGCCCAGCTTAAGCTGGATATACGGGAACCCGGTGCGCATGCGCTTCAGAAAGCCTTTGTTGATCGCTTCGGCGTCCTGCATCATCAGCCCATGACTGACGTCAATGCCTTCCTGCTGCAGGCGATACAGACCGCGTCCGGCAACCTGCGGATTCGGATCCTGCATCGATGCCACCACGCGGGAAACCCCCGCAGCAATCAGCGCGTCGCAGCACGGTGGGGTACGCCCGTGGTGGCTGCAGGGCTCCAGCGTTACGTAGGCGGTGGCACCGCGTGCCTTCTCACCTGCCATCCGCAACGCATGGACCTCGGCGTGCGGCTCGCCGGCACGATAGTGGAACCCCTCCCCCACGATCTCGCCATCTTTAACGATCACGCACCCGACGTTCGGATTGGGATGGGTAGTAAAACGCCCGCGCTGCGCCAGCTTCATGGCTCGCGCCATGTAAATCTCATCCTGCATGAGCTTAATCCTGTAAGCGGGCGATCTCTTCGCCAAACTCTTTGATATCTTCGAAACTGCGGTAGACAGAGGCGAAGCGGATATAGGCGACCTTATCGAGCTTTTTCAGCTGCTCCATCACCAGGTTGCCGATCATCTTGCTTGGCACCTCGCGCTCGCCCAGACCACGAAGATAAGATTTTATGTGGTTTAACGCCATTTCGACGTCATCCGCGCTGACGGGACGTTTTTCCAGGGCCTTCAGCATCCCGCTACGCAGCTTCTCTTCGTTAAACGGCTCGCGCACATCGTTACTTTTTACCACGCGCGGCATTACCAGCTCAGCAACCTCAAAGGTCGTAAAACGCTCGTTGCACACCAGACACTGCCGACGACGGCGTACGGATGACCCTTCGCCTACAAGACGCGAGTCGATGACTTTGGTATCCACAGCGGAGCAGAATGGGCAATGCATACGGTATCCCTGTTATCCGGTTAACTGAGTTTCATTTTACCCTGATCTGGCCTGACAACAAAGGAAGAGCTTTTTGAGACAAAGGATCTATGTCTGACGGCACGTTGCTGGCTACCATTAGGGAGATCCGTTATTTCAAGGAAATAAACGCTATGACAAGACGTTACCTGAGAATTTTACTGGTGGGGAGCCTCTTCACCCTCAGTGCCTGTGCACAGCAAACCGAAGTCCGTCAGATGAAACAGAGTGTGAATACACTTAATACGGCGATGGACAAACTGAACAAAGAAACGGTGAAGATCACCCAGCAAAACGCGCTGAACGCCAAATCCAGCAGCGGGGTATACCTGCTGCCTGGCGCGAACACACCTGCGCGGCTGAATAGCCAGATTGGCACGCTGAAAATGTCGCTGGTCAATGTGGCAGCGAATGCAGATGGTACGCGCGCAACATTGCGCATTCAGGGAGAATCCAACGATCCGCTGCCCGCTTTTAGCGGCACCGTTGAGTGGGGACAGATCCAGGGCACGACGGAGAATTACCAGGAAGTGAACGTGAAGAACCAGCTCTTCACCGCCCCGGCCAGCGTTTTAGCGCCCAGTGATGTGGATATTCCGCTGCAGTTAAGCGGCCTTACGCCAGAACAGTTAGGCTTTATCCGCATTCACGACATCCAACCCGCCGCGCAGTAAACCCTTCCTTCTGAGCGGAGTGAAATGTCACTCCGCTAACATTTACATTTCGTATGGATTGGCAACATAAATGATTGCCGCTACAATCCCGGCCGTTTAAAGTACGCAAACGTGAACGCAATCGATTACGCGTGTGATAGATATGTGAAACAACACATATTTTTGTGAGCAAGGATTCCTATAATAGGCTCCGCAGAAACACGAAATATTTAGAAACGCAATTCGCGCATTTTTCACTCCCGGAAGGGAATTTCAATCAGTGGCATGATTATGAAAAAAACATTACTCGCAGCTGGCGCCGTGCTGGCACTGTCCTCCTCTTTCACTGTTAACGCAGCGGAAAACGACAAACCACAATATCTCTCCGACTGGTGGCACCAGAGCGTTAACGTGGTTGGTAGCTATCACACCCGTTTCGGACCACAGATCCGCAACGACACCTACCTGGAATACGAAGCATTTGCCAAGAAAGACTGGTTTGATTTCTACGGCTACATGGATGCTCCGGTCTTCTTCGGCGGTAACACCGATGCAAAAGGTATCTGGAACCACGGTTCTCCGCTGTTTATGGAAATCGAACCACGCTTCTCTATCGACAAGCTGACCGGTACCGATCTGAGCTTTGGTCCGTTCAAAGAGTGGTACTTCGCAAACAACTACATCTACGATATGGGCCGCAACAAGTCCGGTCGTCAGAGCACCTGGTACATGGGTCTGGGTACGGACATCGATACTGGCCTGCCAATGAGCCTGTCCCTGAACGTTTATGCTAAGTACCAGTGGCAGAACTACGGTGCGGCAAACGAAAACGAGTGGGACGGCTACCGTTTCAAAGTGAAATACTTTGTGCCAATCACTCAGCTGTGGGGCGGCAACCTGAGCTATATCGGCTTCACCAACTTTGACTGGGGCTCAGACCTGGGCGATAACGACTTCCGCGATCTGAACGGTAAGAAAGCACGTACCAATGATTCTATCGCGTCCAGCCACATCCTGGCGCTGAACTACGATCACTGGCACTATTCCGTGGTTGCGCGTTACTGGCACAACGGTGGTCAGTGGAACGACGATGCCAGCCTGAACTTCGGCAACGGCGATTTCAGCGTTCGTTCTACCGGATGGGGTGGCTACCTGGTCGTGGGTTACAACTTCTAACCCGTGCGGGACTGTGCGGGCTGATGCCCTCACCCTGCCCCTCTCCCACAGGGAGAGGGAACAAATACTAAAAACGGCAACATACGTTGCCGTTTTGCTTTTACCTCGCCGCCGGGCAAAAAAGCCAGCTCAAGAGCTGGCTTTTTATTGCTTAACCTTGCGCAAAAAATCCGCCAGAGACCTGTCCGCACTTTCGCTAAACCGTCTCTCCGTCTGCACGATATTGAGACATCTGTCGAGTCGGAAACAGCGATAGTCATCGCGCCGTTCACACCACGCCGCCAGCAGCCAACGCTCTCCCCAGAAGAACAAGCCCAGCGGCTGAACCTCACGCTTTGAAAGCTGCCCGGCTTCATCACGGTAATGCAACGCCAGCACGTGCTGGGCGGAAATTGCCTGATGAATCATGTCAAAATCGCTGCGGGAGTGGCTTTGCATGCAGAAATCCGGGGCATAAATCCGCGTCTGCTCCGCCTTTCGACGACTCTCCTCAGGCAGGATCGCCAGCACTTTCTCCTGGGCCGACTCCAGCTCGCGCGACAGCGATTCTCCTCCCCAGGTCTTGAGCAGGCGAATTGCGACGATCAGCGCCTCAGACTCCTTATTTGTCAGCATCAGAGGCGGCAGATCAAAACCCGACATCAGCCGGTATCCGCTTCCCGCTTCGCCTTCCACCGGCACGCCGGAGAGCGACAGATCGCGGATATCGCGGTAGACCGTGCGCTCGGAGACGCCAAGCCTGTCCGCCAGATGCGCTGCCGTCGTCAGACGCCTGCCCCGCAGGATTTGCACAATCTGAAACAAACGGTCAGCGCGTCGGGTCATATCGTATTACGCTCTCAGGCAGGTTGATGGAGGCCGACGCGGTTACCTTCGCTGTCGATAAACAAAGCAATGGTGCCAATACCATCCGGCAGTTCCAGCGGGCCAAACACGCACTCGCCGCCCGCGGAGGCAATGCGATCGAGCGTAGCCGTCAGGTTATCCGTATGCAGATAGATAATAGCGCCCTGCTGCGACGGCGAAACGCCCTCAAATTTTGCCAGCGCGCCGCCGGTGGCCGGATCGTCATGCGGGAATACCGCGAGCTCTGCCATGTCCATTTTCTCACGTCTCAGCTGGACCTGCATGACTGGCTCATAAAATTTGATGGCGCGATCCATATCTACCACGGGAATTTCAAACCAGTTAATCACACTTTTCATACATCCTCCTGACTGTTGTTTGGGTTCGAAAAGAGTCTACGACAGGGCTCCTGACAGCATACTGTCAGGAGTGTTTGTCAGGAGTGTTTGTCAGGAGCAGATAAAAAAAATCCCGGTCAACCGACCGGGATTTCGATAACACGCTATTCGACGCCTTACGGCAGAATGGACGGCTGATCCGCCCCTTCTTTCTCAACCTTCTGCTGGAGCAGGTGCTCGCGCTTCATGCCGAGTTTCAATGCCAGTGCGGATGCGACGTAGATAGACGACGCCGTACCGATGGAGACACCAATCAGCATGGTCAGCGAGAAGCCTTCCAGTACCGGGCCACCGAACAGGAACAGCATCAGGATCACCATCAAAGTGGTACCGGAGGTGATCAGGGTACGGTGCAGCGTCTGGGTCAACGACACGTTAAAGATTTCGTACGGCGTACCGCGACGGATCTTACGGAAGTTTTCACGGATACGGTCAGATACCACGATACTGTCGTTCAGTGAGTAACCGATAACGGACATCAGAGATGCCACGATGGTCAGGTCAACCTCAATGTGGAACAGCGACAGAACCCCCATGGTGATCACCACGTCGTGCGCCAGGGCGATAACCACCCCGGCCGCCAGTCGCCACTCGAAGCGGAAACCGACGTACACCAGGATGGAGATCAGCGCCACCAGCAGCGCCATTGCACCGGTCTGCGCCAGGTCCGCACCCACGCTCGGGCCGACAAACTCAATACGCTTGACCGCCGCGTTCTGGCTGGTTGTTTCGTTAATCACGTTAACAACCTTGCTGCCTAGCTCCTGGCTGCCGTTAGCATCGTGTACCGGCGGCATACGCACCATGATGTCACGGCTGCTGCCGAAGTTCTGCAGCAGCGGCTCTTCAAAGCCGGCTTTCTGCAGAGACAGACGCATCTGGTCCATATCGACCGGTTTTTCCAGGGAGATCTCGATAACCGTACCACCGGTGAAATCCAGACCCCAGTTAAAGCCTTTCACGCCCATAACGACGATGGACAGAATCAGCAGTAAACCTGAAATGCCGAAGGCCCAGTAGTCCCAGCGCATAAAGTCCCAGACTTTACGGCCATGGTTCAATTGTTCAACAGTATATTCCTGTGCCACAACGCACTCCTCAGATAGACAGCTTTTTGACGCGCTTGCCGCCGTACAGCAGGTTCACGATGGCACGGGTGCCGACAATAGCGGTAAACATTGACGTTGCGACACCGATACCGGTAGTAATCGCAAAGCCTTTGATCGCGCCAGTACCCACTGCATACAGGATAAGAACCTTAATCAGTGTTGTTACGTTCGCATCGAAAATAGAGCTGAACGCGCCTTTATAACCTTCGTCAATCGCCTGCTGAACAGAGCGACCGTTGCTCAACTCTTCTTTGATACGTTCGTTAATCAGTACGTTGGCGTCGACCGCCACCGCAAGGGTCAGAACGATACCCGCAATCCCCGGCATGGTCAGCGTCGCCCCTGGCAGCAGGGACATAATGCCGATGATCAGCACCAGGTTGGCGACCAGCGCACTGGTCGCAATCAGACCAAACTTCTTATAGAAGAAGATCATGAAGAGGATAGAGACCACCAGACCGGCCAGACACGCTTCCAGACCCTGTTGGATGTTCTGCATCCCCAGCGTTGGACCAATGGTACGTTCTTCAACAATCTGAATTGGCGCAATCAGCGCACCGGCACGCAGCAGCAGAGAGAGCTGACGCGCTTCGTTCGGGTTGCTAATACCGGTAATACGGAAGCTGTTACCCAGACGAGACTGGATATTGGCGATGTTAATCACCTCTTCCTCTTTCACCAGCACTGCACGACCGTTCGCATCTTTCTTACCGCTGTCTTTGTACTCCACGAACAGGGTGGCCATCGGTTTACCGATGTTGTCCTTGGTGAAGTTAGACATGATGTTACCACCCGCGCTATCCAGCGAGATGTTAACCTGCGGCTGGTTGTATTCGTCCTGGCTGGAAGTGGAGTCGGTAATATGGTCACCAGTCAGAATGACGCGTTTGTACAGCACAACGGGCTGACCTTCGCGGGTCTGTTTCACTTCGGAGTCACCCGGAATACGGCCTGCTGCGGCAGCGGACTGATCGACGTTAGAGTTAACCAGACGGAATTCCAGCGTTGCGGTCGCACCCAGAATCTCTTTCGCACGCGCAGTGTCCTGAATACCCGGCAGTTCAACCACGATACGGTCAGCACCCTGACGCTGTACCAGCGGCTCAGCCACGCCCAGTTGGTTTACACGGTTACGCAGAATGTTGATGTTCTGCTGAACGGCATATTCACGCGCTTCTTTCAGACGCGCATCGGTCATCACCGCGCGCAGCTGGTTGCTGCCCTGAGAGGTGATGACCAGGTCACGGTGACGTTGGGTCAGGTAATCTACAGCCTGATCGCGCGCCGCACTGTCGCGGAACGTGATGCTCATACCGTAGTTATCTTCTTTACGCACGGTAGTGTAAGGGATGCCTTTGTCGCGCAGATCGCTGCGCAGGCTGTCGATATTCTGTTCCTGCAGCTTGCCGAGCGCGGTATCCATATCCACTTCCATCAGGAAGTGAACACCACCACGCAGGTCAAGACCCAGTTTCATCGGCTCTGCGTTCAGCGCAGCCAGCCAACGCGGGGTTGCAGGAGCAAGGTTAAGCGCCACGACATATTTGTCACCCAGCACGCCCATCAGCGCTTCGCGAGCGCGGAGCTGCGTGTCGGTGGTGTCGAAGCGAGCAAGAATTGCACCCTCTTCCAGAGCCACAGACTTAGCGGTAATTTTTTCTTCTTGTAACGTTTTCTGGACCTGGATCAGCGTTTGCTCACTGGCGGCGACACCGCGCGCGCCAGTGATTTGAACGGCCGGATCCTCACCATACAGGTTGGGAAGCGCGTACAGCAGGCCGACGAGAATCACGACGACCAGCATGATGTACTTCCACAAAGGATAACGGTTTAACACGGCAGTTCCCTTTGGGAAAAGTTGGGATTACAGCGCCTTCATGGTGCCTTTCGGCAGAACGGCAGCTACGAAGTCACGTTTGATAACCACTTCAGTGGTGTCGTTCAGGGCGATTGCAATGTAGCCACTTTCAGCCACTTTGGTTACGCGACCGACCAGACCACCGTTGGTCAGCACTTCATCGCCTTTCGCGATGGAGTCCATCAGCTTTTTGTGCTCTTTGGTACGCTTCTGCTGTGGGCGGAGGATCATGAAGTAGAAGATCAGACCGAACACAACCAGCATCAGGATCAGAGACATCGGGCTGCCCTGCGCCGGAGCACCTGTTGCCGCTACCGCATCAGAAATAAAAAAGCTCATTCAAATTCCCTCATTATTAAAATTAAACAACGTTCAACGGTGGTACATCCCGCCCCTGACGTTGGTAGAAATCGGTCACGAAGCTCTCTAATTTACCCTCTTCGATAGCCTTACGTAAACCAGCCATTAAGCGCTGATAATAACGAAGATTATGAATGGTATTGAGACGCGCGCCCAAAATCTCGTTGCAACGATCGAGATGATGCAGATACGCGCGGGAATAATTGCGACAGGTATAGCAATCGCACTCGGAATCGAGCGGGCTGGTGTCACTCTTATGCTTCGCGTTACGGATTTTCACCACGCCGTCAGTCACGAACAGATGACCGTTACGTGCGTTACGGGTTGGCATGACGCAGTCGAACATATCGATGCCGCGACGTACGCCTTCCACCAGATCTTCTGGTTTACCCACCCCCATCAGGTATCGTGGTTTATCCGCCGGGATTTGCGGGCAGACATGCTCCAGAATGCGGTGCATATCTTCCTTCGGCTCACCCACAGCCAAACCGCCGACAGCGTAGCCATCAAAACCTATCTCTACCAGACCTTTAACGGAGATATCGCGTAAATCTTCGTAAACGCTGCCCTGGATAATGCCGAACAGCGCATTTTTGTTCTGCAGGGAGTCAAAACGGTCGCGGCTACGCTTCGCCCAACGCAGAGACATCTCCATAGAGCGTTTCGCGTAGTCCCAGTCAGCCGGGTATGGCGTACATTCGTCGAAGATCATCACGATGTCAGAACCGAGATCGTACTGAATCTCCATCGACTTTTCTGGATCGAGGAAAATCGGATCGCCGTTGATCGGGTTACGGAAGTGAACGCCCTGCTCGGTGATCTTGCGGATATCCCCCAGGCTGAAAACCTGGAAACCGCCGGAATCGGTCAGGATTGGGCCTTTCCACTGCATGAAGTCGTGCAGGTCACCGTGCAGCTTCATGATCTCCTGACCCGGGCGCAGCCACAGGTGGAAGGTGTTACCGAGGATAATTTGTGCGCCAGTGGCTTCAACTTCTTCCGGCGTCATCCCTTTTACGGTGCCGTACGTACCCACAGGCATAAACGCGGGGGTTTCCACCACGCCGCGATCAAACACCAGACGACCGCGACGCGCGCGGCCATCGGTGGTATCGAGTTCAAATTTCATTTTTTCTCCGACGTCAGAAAAACAGTCCAACGTTGTCATACGGTGCCGCGGACTTATTCCCCGACACGCTCATTCAAAGCCTGCGGATTGTACGTGATAAACATCGCGTCCCCGTAGCTAAAAAAGCGATATTTTTGTTCTACCGCAGACTTGTAAGCATTCATCGTATGCTGATAACCCGCAAACGCGGAAACCAGCATAATCAGCGTCGATTCAGGCAGATGGAAGTTGGTCACCAGCGCATCAATGACTTTGTACTGGTAGCCCGGGTAGATAAAGATCTGCGTATCGCCAAAGAACGGCTCGATGAGACCCGTTTTCGCGGCCTGTGCAGCGCTCTCCAGCGAACGGACTGAAGTCGTGCCTACCGCAACCACGCGGTTTCCGCGCGCTTTCGCCGCCAGCACCGCGTCCACCACCTCCTGAGGCACTTCGGCATACTCAGAGTGCATGATGTGGTCTTCAATGCTGTCTACGCGCACCGGCTGGAACGTACCCGCGCCGACGTGCAGCGTCACGAACGCCATCTCAACGCCCTTCGCGCGCAGTTTTTCCAGCAGCGGTTCATCAAAGTGCAGGCCCGCCGTCGGCGCCGCGACCGCGCCAGGTTTCTGGCTGTAGACGGTCTGGTACAGCTCGCGATCGGCCTCTTCGTCCGGGCGTTCAATATACGGCGGCAGCGGCATATGGCCGATGGCGTTAAGGATATCGAGGACCGTGCGCTCGTCCTGGAATTCCACCTCAAACAGCGCGTCGTGACGCGCGGTCATGGTCGCTTTAATGCTCTCGTCATCGCCCAGCAGCAGTTCTGCGCCCGGCTTCGGCGCTTTAGAGGCGCGAATATGTGCCAGAATACGTTTATCATCGAGCATACGTTCGACCAGCACTTCAATCTTGCCGCCGCTGGCCTTACGGCCAAACAGACGCGCCGGGATCACGCGGGTGTTGTTAAAGACCAGCAGATCGCCAGGGTTGAGCTTGTCGAGCAAATCGGTGAAAGTACCGTGCGTCAGCTCGCCCGTTGGCCCATCCAGCGACAGTAAGCGACAGCTGCTGCGCTCAGGCATGGGATAGTGAGCAATCAGGGATTCAGGTAGTTCAAAGGAGAAATCGGCGACGCGCATGACGTATACTCGTGACTTAAAAACAGGCGGCATAGTCTAGTGCTCACACCCTTTTGCTGCAACAATTAGCCGCCCCCGGACAAATAAAACGCATGAATTTTCTCGCTCACCTGCATCTCGCTCACCTCGCTGACAGCTCCCTTTCCGGCAATTTGCTGGCCGATTTCGTGCGCGGCAACCCTGCAGAAGACTATTCCCCTGAGGTTGTCGACGGCATCTTTATGCACCGCCGCATTGATGTCATCACCGATAACCTGCCCGAGGTCACGGAAGCCAAAGCGTGGTTCCGCCCTGAGACTCGCCGCGTTGCGCCGATCACGCTGGATGTGATGTGGGACCATTTCCTGTCTCGCCACTGGGAACAGCTCTCCCCGTCGCTACCGTTGCCAGAGTTTGTGCGCTACGCCCATGCACAGGTGTCGGTCATTTTGCCCGACTCACCGCCGCGCTTTGTCAATCTGAACAACTATTTGTGGTCAGAACGCTGGCTGGAGCGCTATGGTGAGATGGCTTTTATCCAGAACGTCCTGAATGGCATGGCCAGCCGCCGGCCGCGTCTGGATGCGCTGCGTGACTCCTGGTATGACCTGGATGCACACTATGACGCGCTGGAGACGCAATTCTGGCAGTTCTATCCGCGCATGATGGCGCAAGCGAAAAACAAACAGCTGTGACAGATTTACATTGATAGGTAAAAGCTGGCGGAACGATTGTCACCACCTCTTTGTCTTATCCATGAACACTCTCTATACTGGCTCGCGTTGCGTTCCAAATAACCTTAGTATCTACAGGAGAATCATATGGTTCTGGTAACTCGTCCGGCTCCGGATTTTACAGCTGCAGCAGTTCTGGGCAACGGTGAAATCGTTGAAAACTTCAACTTCAAACAGCACACCAATGGTAAAGCGACCGTTCTGTTCTTCTGGCCAATGGACTTCACCTTCGTTTGCCCGTCTGAGCTGATCGCCTTCGACAAACGTTATGAAGAATTCCAGAAGCGTGGCGTGGAAGTGGTTGGCGTCTCCTTCGACTCTGAATTTGTACACAACGCATGGCGTAACACCCCTGTCGACAAAGGCGGCATCGGTGCGGTGAAATACGCAATGGTTGCGGACATCAAACGCGAAATCCAGCAGGCTTACGGTATCGAACATCCGGACGCTGGCGTTGCACTGCGCGGTTCTTTCCTGATCGACGCAAACGGCATCGTTCGTCACCAGGTTGTTAACGATCTGCCGCTGGGTCGTAACATCGACGAAATGCTGCGCATGGTTGACGCGCTGCAGTTCCACGAAGAGCACGGCGAAGTGTGCCCGGCTCAGTGGGAAAAAGGTAAAGAAGGTATGGCTGCTTCCCCAGACGGCGTAGCAAAATACCTGTCTGAGAACGTATCCAGCCTGTAATCGGCACGGTTTACGAAGAAGGCCCGCACATGCGGGCCTTTTTTTATGCTTTACGCTGCGTCTCTCGCCAGATGCGCCAGGCCATGAGCGCCAGCAGGAACACGCCCACAATCAGCACGCTCCACACCAGCAGCGCGTTCATCCGGCTCTCCTGCTCGCCCGCAGAAGTGGCGGTCAAACGCGCCTCACCGCCCAACGCGACATCATCCACAATATCGGCCTGCGGCAGATTCGCCATATCATAGGTTTTGCGCAGGTCGGCGGGGATCAGCATGTCAGGTTCCAGGTTTGCTGGTTTTGCCGCCCCGTTTCCCCAGGCGAGCACGTACGGTGCTTTCCCCTGCGCGTTAAACACCAGATCAACGCGGTCGCGATGCCCTATGACGTTCGGAAGGTATTCAGGCAGACGCGCATTCAGCGTCGTGATTTTTACCGCCTGGACCCGCTCTCCGTTAAGCGAAACCGGCGCAGACGTTTTGCCCTCCAGGCGGTAAAGAACCTCTTTTTTCAGGGGGTGCCATGTGTCTTTTTCCGTACTTCGCCACGCGATCTCCACGGGCAGAACGCCGTCGCCATTCAGCAAGAAGCTGACCGCGCTCAATGGCTGCGGGTGCGCCCAGTGCCACTGCGCTTCGCTTGTCGATAGCTGTTCCCCTTCCCCCTCCAGGTCGATCGCTTCCGGAGCCATCTGCGCAGGGGCGCTAATCGCGTTTACGCCGGTCAAGGTCATACCCTGGCTCTGCGTATTCAGCACCACCATGAGATAGCGATTCGCATCAGGAGATAAAACCGTATCGGTATCGATCCGATCGAGCTTAAGGCGATCCTGGCCACTGACGACGTCCAGCAAGGGCATATCCTCGCGTAGGGTATACCAGCGCTTCAAATCCTCGCTGTAATAGACCGACGCCGTTCCCTGCCACGACGTCTTAGGGGGATTCCAGAGCAGCTGCAGCTGGGATATAGCCATCTCGCCCGTCGCCTGCTCTGGCAAGGTCAGCAGATAATGTTGCCCGGCCACGGCAGCTTTCTGCCCTTCGAGCACAATCTCAACGCCATTTCCGGAACGGAGCAGGATCTTATTGCTCTCACCGGCATCTGGCGCCGCGGCAAGCGGTGAGGCGTCCAGAGGAAAAAGACGCAGCGCCGTGGATTGCGCCACCACCTGCGGGCGCGTCGCGGTGACCAGGCTGAAGGGAACCGGCTCACCCGACTGATTAAAGACGCGGACATCGTCCAGATTCGGGGAGGTGCTCTGTTCATAGACGGCGAGCGGCAGCAACACCCGATACCACTGGGAAGGAACCGACGTTTCCAGTGAACGACCAAAGGCATAATCCCGCGGCGATTCCGTTTGCATCTCGTCGCAGAACGCCATGCCCGATAGCGCCAGCAGCGTGGTACAGACTACCGCTTTCATCCATTTCATTTTTCATCTCCAGTTTTAGGCGGTAGTGGCGAGAAATACCCCACGATCAGGACCAGTATCGCCACGCCGATAAACGCCACGGCACGGGACAGGCCGCCTCCGCCTGCGCTGTCCACCAGCATCAGTTTAACCATCACGACCCCCAGCAACGCGGCCCCGCAGAGCCACTCCTGGCGGGAGGCCCGGCGGGTAGCATGGACCATGACCACCAGCGCGATCAGCATCCAGAACAGGGCAAACGTGGTCTGGATAAGCCGCGAATCCCACAGCGACGCCATATTCCAGGCCACATCCCCATACCAGGCCAGGGCGCGCATCAGCGCCCCGTTAAGCCACCAGAAGCCAAACGCCATGATAGCAACGGCAGGCCACGGGCGAGCCTGAGCAAGCAACGCGGGATAGTAGCGATCCACTGCCCGATAAAAGACCACCAGCCCCAGCAGCGCGAATGCCGCGCCTTCCTCAAGCGGGTTCACCAGCGGCAGCCAGGTTTGCCGGTAAACGACGCCGTCCTGGAAATTGGTCACGACCAGCAGCACCAGCAGCGCCACGACGACAGGGATCGGCGCCAGGCAGGTATAGAGCGCAGGCCACTCCCCGAACGGCCACGCGCGGCGACGCACCGCCGCGGAAAGCGCGAGAATCACGCCGCCCCCAGCCGCCATCGCCAGTCCACTGCCCCACGCCGCCATGCCCCACGGTAGCGCGCGAGCAAACCAGTAAAGTTCAGCCGCCAGCGCCAGTAAAATCATCCAGCAAAGCGTCAGGTGCAGCCCCATCGCGATGCGCGGCAGCAGTCGTTCACCGTCACGTCGCAGCAGCATCAGTGCGGCAGGAAGTGCAATGCACCAGGCCAGATTTGACCAGCCAGCGGCAACGATCTGCTGATGCGAAAGCTGGTAAACCACCATCACCAGCATCAGTGGCCACAGCAGCCATTTGCTGGCATCCAGCTCCCGCCACGCCAGACGAGCGGCAGCCTGGCGCCAGCCCCAGACCGAGACGGCCGAGAGCGCCAGCACGCCTGCCAGAACCGGTAATTCTTGTTTCAGCACCCGTTGCGAGGCACCCAATAGCGCCACGATCCAGAACAACAGGCCGCCTGCCAACAACGCCCAACTGACCGGCAGAACACTTTTGCGCCATAGCCACGCCCCAGCCAGCCAGCAAAGGCTGAGGATGGCGAAGATAAGGAGAAGGCTCAGCGACGTCACGCCGTCCATTTGCGCCCACAGCGCGCTGCCGAGTGCCAGCACCAGCAGCGCCGTCCCGCTATAGCTCATACGACGCTGGTTCTGCTGCATGCCCAGCCAGAGGATACCCAGCCCCTCCAGCGCCCAGGCCATCGCCGTCCAGCGCGCCGAGAGCGCCAGCGGAATGGAGAGCGTAGCGAACCCGCCGCCGATGGCCAGCGCCGCCATGACCAGTGGTCGTCCGATAGACGGATAGCGCCGCAGCGCGAGGAACGCAATGGTAAGATAAAATGCCCCATATCCGAGCGCGCTCAGCGCCGGGCCATATTCCCAGTGCCGGGTCATGCCGTACTGCATCCCGAAGCCAATCAGCGGCGGAGCAAACAGCAGTACGCCGTCAATAATCTGTTTCCCTTTTTCCTGCGCCCGCAGCGACAGCGCCACGCACAGCACGCCGAATATCAGCGTATTGGCAATCAGGAACAGCTGGCACACCCAATAGTGTTCAGGTTGATAGTCGTTCAGCCCCCAGAGGCCGCCCACGCCAAACGTAAAAAGCAGACCGAGCAGATTGAGCTCGCGCCAGTGCTGCCAGATGCTGATGGCGAGAATACCGATGGAAAGCAGGAGATAGAAAGAGAACAGCGCCACAAAGTTGCCGCCTCCGGTAGACAGGAGCAGCGGTGCCAGATACCCGCCGAGGCTCGCCAGCATGGCCAGGCTCAAGGCCTTTTGCAGCACGGCCAGCCCGACGCTCGCGGCGCAAATCGCTACCAGCAGCGCAAAAGCCAGCGTCATCGGCAACATTTGCCAGAGCCGGAAGGCACCAAAGACCGTCAGGTAAAGAATGCCCGTCGCCCCACCCTGTAAGATAAGCGCATAAACCGGCTGCTTATGCCGCAGTCGCCAGCCAATCGCCAGCAGAACGATGGCAAACAGCGCCGTCGCCACCAGGCGCAGCTCAAGCGGGAACAGAGAATGTTCGACGGTATAGCGCAGCAGGAAAGAGAGACCGAGGAAAAGCAGCAGGATCCCCAGCTTCGCCAGCGGATTACCCTGCATAAACCAGCGCACCAGCGACGTCAGTATGCCGCCAAAGGCGGATGGCTGTTTTGCCGCAAGGGCAGGAGCGGAAACGGGAGCGGGTTCAGCCCTGGGCACGCGGGCGTCCGGACGCCAGGGGTCGACAGGTGCGGGAGTGTGCTCCACCACTGGCGCGGTCACAACCACCGGCGCGGCGGTCTGCGCCGTCTCCGGCGCTATCTCAGCGGCACCACGCTGCTCAAGCGCTTCAATGCGCTGGCGAAGCCTGGCGATCTCCTGCCGCGCCGCCGTGCTCCGATTAAAGCCAATAACCGCAAGCACGGGCGCAACCACCAGCGCAAAAACCAGTAACAAACAGCCAAGGATGTAGAGCTCGTCCATGTTTCCACCTTCACCGTAAACTATTCGTTAAGATTGACACAAATCGTTGCATTTGCGCCATCTTAAAGGTGGAAACATTTATCGTCGCGTTAGCTGCCGACCCAGATCGTCGCGGATATCGCCGGCAGCGCCAGCACGCCGTCCTGAATCGTCGCCTTGCCCTCTTTATTCTTCCACGTAGCCACCTTCAACAGCGGGGAATCATCCAGCACCACTTCACAAGCCTCGCCCCGGTTGATAGCCACCAGCACGCGCTGCTGGTTATAGACGCGGACAAAGACCACCACGTTATCGTGGGCGTACACCACCTGGCAGCCGCCGTAGCGCAGGGCGAGGCTCTGTTTACGCAGCTTCGCCAGCCGCTGATAGAGGCTGAACAGCACCTTGTCCTGTTTTTCCGGCGCCCACGGGAAGGTTTTGCGACAGAACGGATCGTTGTTGCCGTCCAGTCCCACTTCATCTCCGTAGTAGATACACGGTACGCCCGGCCAGGTGAAGAGCCAGGTGACCGCCAGCGGCAGACGTGCCACATCCTTGCCGAGCAGGGATTTAAAGCGTGCGGTATCGTGACTATCAAGCTGGTTAAACATCCTCAGCTGCTGCTGATGAGACAGCCCGGCGCGGTAGTTATCCATCCACGCTGCGCAGGTTTCGGCGTCAATGTGGTTCGGATCGTAGGAGATATCGGTATTCGCCAGGAATCCCCATAGCGGGAAGGTAAAACCGCGATAGTTCATCGCCGCATCTTCGGCATCGTTTTGCAGCCACTGCCGCGCGTCGCCAAAGTGTTCGCCAAACACGAACGCTTCAGGCCGGGCCGCTTTTGCCGAGCGCGTGATCCCACCGACGTGCTGCAGGTTATTTCGTGCCCCACCCGCTTCACCCAGCATATGTACGACGTCCAGACGCCAGCCGTCCATATTCCACGGGGCGTTCAGCCAGTGGCGGACGATGCTGTCTTCGCCGCCGTAAATCTCATTAACCAGCGTTGATGACTGGAAATCCAGCTTCGGCAGACTGGGGTAGCCCAGCCAGTCCAGGGCACGCCCCTCCTCATTAAAGCTGTACCAGTCACGCTGCGGCGAGTCCGGATTATGACATGCTCCGCCCATCGACTGGTTATGACGGTCAAACCAGGCGTGCGAATCTCCGCTGTGGTTAAACACGCCGTCCAGAATCAGGCGCATGCCTTCCTTAAGGGTGTTCTCTCGCAGGCGCAGCAGTGCCTCGTCCCCGCCAAACTGCGCGTCAACGTGGCGATAATCCTGTGTATCGTATTTATGTACGCTCGGGGCTTTAAACACCGGGTTGAGGTACAGCGCCGTCACGCCCAGTTTTTTCAGGTACGGCAGCTTTTCGCTGATGCCGTCGAGATCGCCGCCGTAAAACGTCGAGCCGCCCGCCTGCGCCGTCACCGGCTCATCCCATTTTTTCAGGATAATGTCGTGGCCAGCCGCGTGGTGGTGATAGATCTTATCCTGGTCGGCAGTTCGTTTTTCGCTACGCGCAAAGCGGTCCGGGAAAATCTGGTAAAAGACCTGATCGTTAACCCACTGCGGTCCGCTATCCGGATAATCAACGGCAAACTGTTCCAGCCGTGCGGGCGGGAACCGGCTAAACCCCTGCGGGGTAAACCACAGCTGACGATGGTTCCACAGCAGCTTGAAGCTATAACGGCGGCGCGGCTGCCCGCTACGCAAATCGATATTCGCCCGCCAGGCGGTGATCCCCGGCTGCGGCTGGCTGCGCAGCTTGTGCATTTTCAGCCCGGTCTCTTCATTATCAATTTCGGCGCGGAGCGTCACGCGTTCAGGCTGATTTTCCCCCGCCAGCCAGAGCGTAATCACAAGGTTGTCTTTGTTTTGCTTAACAAATGGGGCAACCGGAAGGTGCCAGGCATTTAACATCACGAATCCCCTCTGATGAAATTGACGTCACCTTGCCACAGGGTGGTTAAGGATAGCTCACCATGACGTGATTTATTGGGGGAGGAGGACGGGGGAGGAGGGATCAGTGCGGCCTGATGCCCTCACCCTAACCCTCTCCCACAGGGAGAGGGAATAAAAAAAATTACTGCGCTTCTGCCAGTTGGCGATCGCGGCGGCATTTTAACACCCAGCCAACCAGCAGCAGGACGATCCACGCACAGCCCACGTAGAGGGAAATACGGGTATCCGGATGGTAGCCAATCAGGCCAATGATAAACACCAGGAAAATCAGCCCGACGACGGTTGTTGCAACGCCACCCGGGACTTTAAACTTCAGCGCTTTCGCCTCTTCCGGCGACAGGCGACGGCGGAACGCAATCTGCGACAGCAGGATCATGATCCACACCCACACGGTCGCGAAGGTCGCCAGCGACGCAATCACCAGGAAGACGTTCTCCGGCATGATGTAGTTCAGGTAAACCGAGAACAGCAGCGCAACGGTCATGACCACCACCGTCACCCACGGCGTGCCGCGGCGGGAGGTTTTAGCGAACACCTTCGGCGCACTGCCCTGCTCCGCCATGCCGTGTAGCATACGGCCTACGCCAAAGACGTCACTGTTGATCGCGGAAAGCGACGCGGTCAGCACCACGAAGTTCAGAATGCTGGCAGCAAACGCAATGCCCATATGCTGGAAGGTCAGCACAAACGGGCTACCGTTGGTACCGACCTGGTTCCATGGGTAGATGGACATAATCACGAACAGCGTGCCCACATAGAACACCAGAATACGCATCGGCACGGAGTTGATGGCACGTGGAATGGATTTCTCAGGGTCTTTCGCTTCCCCGGCGGTGATACCAATAATTTCAATACCGCCGTAGGCGAACATCACCATCTGCAGCGACATCACCATCCCGAGCCAGCCGTTGCTGAAGAAGCCCCCGTTGCTCCAGAGGTTATGGATCCCGGTCGGCTGACCGCCGTTGCCAATCCCCCAGAGGATGATGCCAAAACCGGCCACAATCATGATGATAATGGTGGCGACCTTGAAGAAGGAGAACCAGAACTCAAGTTCGCCGAACACCTTCACGCTCATCAGGTTGACGGCGCAGATGAGCAGCACCACGCTCAGCACCCAGATCCAGTGCGGCACCGTCGGGAACCAGACGCCCATATAGATACCAAACGCCGTCACATCGGCAATGGCCACAATCAAAATTTCAAAGCAGTAGGTCCAGCCAGTGATAAACCCGGCCAGCGGTCCGAGGTTTTCCTGCGCATAGCGCGAGAACGAACTGGCAGAAGGATTGTGAACCGACATCTCTCCGAGGGCGCGCATGATGATATACGCCGCCACGCCGCCAATGATGTAGGCCAGCAGAACGCTTGGACCGGCCATTTTGATGGCATCTGCCGAGCCATAAAAAAGACCGGTACCAATCGCAGAGCCCAGCGCCATAAAGCGGATGTGGCGTGTGCTGAGACCACGTTTAAGTTTGTTAGTGCTTTCCATTAAAATCTTGCCATTCAACACGAAAAAACAAAAAACCACGGGGCCTTAAGCCCCGTGGTTAAACAGTTTGTTGCCGTTGATTAATGGGCGTTAGATGCAACCTGGCGCCCTGCAGCACGGTCCCAGATAATCGCCAGAACCAGTGCAACAACGGTAGGCATCAGCCAGGCCAGTCCCTGCTCGGACAGCGGCAGACGCTGTGTCCAGGCGGGCAGAATCGCGGCGAACGCTGATGCTTTAATCCCGTCAAGGATACCAAAAATCAGGCTGATAAACATGGCTGGCGCAATAATTCGTGAGGAGTTATTCCACCACGGACGGGTGAAGCTCAGCACCACCAGCACGATGCACGGCGGATAGATGGCCGTCAGCACCGGAATAGAGACCTGAATCAGGTGGCTCAGACCGAGGTTGGACACCGCCATGGAGAAGATACCGAGGATAAACACCAGGGTGCGGTAAGAGAGCGGCAGATACTGCGCAAAGAACTCAGCACAGGCGCAGGTCAGGCCCACTGCGGTCACCAGACACGCCAGGAAAATCAGCGCCGCCAGCAGCATACTGCCCGCACCACCGAAGGTGTGCTGGACGTAAGCGTGCAGAATAGCCGCACCGTTCGCGTTCTGATCAACCAGCATGGCGCTATCAGAGCCCAGGCGGAACAGCGCCAGATACAGCAGCGTCAGACCCACACCAGCCATCAGGCCAGCCCAGATGGTATAGCGGGTCAGCAGACGCGCTTCGGTCACACCGCGGGAACGCGCGGCGTTAACGATAACAATACCAAACACCATTGCGCCCAGCGTATCCATCGTCAGGTAGCCGTTCACAAAACCGTTAGAGAACGCGGCGTTTTTATAGGCGTCCATTGCGTCGCTGATCGGGCCTGCTGGCCAGATGATAGCGGCCACGGCGAGAACGATCAGGGCGATGATTTTCAGCGGCGCCAGGAAGTTGCCCACGGTATCCAGCAGTTTGCCCGGATAGAGGGAGACCAGAATGACAATCGCGAAGTAGACCAGGCTGTAGATAAACAGCGGCATCGGGCCGTCGCCGGTCAGCGGAGCAATCCCCACTTCAAAGGAAACGGTCGCCGTGCGCGGGGTGGCAAACAGCGGGCCCACGGCCAGATAGCAGACGGTGGCCAGCAGAACACCTGCGACTTTGCCAATCGGCGTGCTGAGGCTGTCCACGCCGCCACCGACTTTCGCCAGCGCGACGACGGTCAGTACCGGTAGACCCACGGCAGTAATCAGGAAACCAAACGCAGCGGTCCAGACGTGTTCACCCGCCTGTAAGCCAACCATTGGAGGGAAAATAATGTTGCCTGCGCCAACGAACAGCGCAAATGTCATAAAGCCCAGCGCGATGATGTCACGCGATTTTAAGTGATGGGTCATAAAACCTTACTGCCTGTGGATGTGGTGTTGAAAACATTGAGATTTTCGTTTTCCCTGACGGGACGATACAGCCGAAAAATTGCTCAATTTCAGCGGGAAATGCTCCCGTCCTGGCGTGGAGAAGAATAGTTTTTCGATTTACCACGCAAATACAGTCGGTCTGACAGTATCTGGGGGGCAATTTAAACGCTTATAACGTTTAAAGGCAAGGTGGGATCTCAAAACCAGAACAATATGCCAGCATGAAAATACACGCCAGCACAATACGCTATTTACAGGAAAAACTCATGGCTAATCATGCGAAAAAAAACACCCAGCCGTATATTATTCATCCGCGTTTCGCTTGACTGCAAAGCAAACGGGCCAGCAGACGCTGACCCGTGGAAAGGGAAAATGACACACCTGCCCTCAGGCGGTCTTTTTGGCAATTAATCGTTCCGGAATAACGAAACTGAAGCGGGTTCCTTTCCCCAGCGTACTCTGAATATCAAGTCGGCTTTCGTGGTGATTTACCGCGTGCTTCACAATCGCCAGCCCCAGGCCGCTCCCCCCTGTTTGCCGCGACCGCGCTTTATCCACGCGGTAGAAGCGTTCGGTCAGACGCGGGATATGCTCCGGTGCGATCCCCGGCCCGTTATCTTCCACGCTAAACTCGGCGCCCGTAGGGGTACGGTTCCAGCGCACCATAATATCCGTCCCTTCCGGCGTATGGTTCACCGCGTTGTACACCAGGTTGGATATGGCGCTACGAAGCTCATCCTCACTGCCCAGCACCTTTAGCGTGCTGTCGACCTCGAAGGTCAGGTGATGCTTTTTGTGGCTTAACGTCTGCGCTTCACGCTCCACAACCCGCAGCATCATCGGCACATCTATCGTGTCATTCAGCGCAAGCGTAGGCGCCGCTTCAATCTTCGAGAGCGTCAGCAGCTGCTTCACCAGCCCTTCCATGCGATGCGTTTGCTCGCGCATGGTATGCAGCGCTTTTTCACGCGGCGCACCTTCCAGCGTTTGCTCCTGCATCATCTCCAGATAACCCTGAAGCACGGTCAACGGAGTACGCAGTTCGTGGCTGACGTTCGCAAAGAAATTACGGCGCGCGCCCTCAAGCTGGTGCATTTGGGTGACATCGCGCGCCACCATCAGCCACTGCTTATCGCTGTAAGGCATCACGCGGATTTCCAGATGGCGACCATTATTGAGCTTCAGATTGTGCGGGCGGGTAAAATCACGCTTTTTCAGATACAGCGTGAATTCGGGATAGCGTAAAAGGTTAAGGATGTTCTGACCGTTATCGTCCGGCCAGCGAAGGCCCAGCAGCTGTTGCGCCAGGCCGTTACACCAGAAGATGGTGCCTTCTTCAGTGGTCAGGATGACCGCATCCGGCAACGACTCCGCCCCGCTGCGAAAACGCTTAATCAGGCTTCCCAGCTCGCGACGGCGCTTTTTATTACGCATCTGCATCTGGTGCAGGCCGTACAGCAGGGGCTCCCAGCTGCCGCTGCCCGGCGGTGGGGTCATACTGCGGTCAACCCACAGCCACCAGGAGAGGCGCAGCAGGTTCCAGAAATGCCAGATCAGCAGCCCGGTGACCGACGCCAGCAGAAACCACGGCAGATGTCCGAGAAAGGCCCCAAGAAGGAAGGCCGGAATACAGCATAAGATCAGTTCAAAGACGAGCCTTTTCCATGACAGACGTTCCAGCACGCGTCACACTCCTGTCATTGTTCAGAAACGGGTCGAAAAACGATAACCCGTGCCGCGGACCGTCTGTACCATGCGATCGTGGCCGCTCAGTTCCAGCGCTTTTCGCAGGCGGCGAATATGTACGTCAACCGTCCGGTCTTCGACATACACGTTAGTTCCCCAGACGTTATTCAGCAACTGCTCGCGGCTGTATACGCGTTCCGGGTGAGTCATAAAGAAGTGCAGGAGTTTAAATTCGGTAGGGCCCATATCGAGGGGGTTTTCGCCGGTCATCACGCGGTGCGAGGTAGGGTCAAGGCTGAGTCCCTGCATCTCTATCACCTCTTCCACCGCCATCGGTGAAATACGGCGCATCACGGCTTTAATGCGGGCGACCAGCTCTTTTGGGGAGAACGGTTTAGTGATGTAATCGTCCGCGCCGGTTTCTAATCCGCGCACGCGATCCTCTTCCTCTCCGCGCGCCGTGAGCATCACAACCGGGATGTCGCGGGTGAGTGCCTCACGCTTCAGGTGTTTGATAAACTGCAGTCCGGAGCCGCCAGGCAACATCCAGTCCAGCAGAATCAGATCGGGCCAGGGTTCATTCAGCTGGTTCACTGCGCTGTCATAATCTTCCGCTTCAACCGGCTGGAAGCCATTTTGCTCGAGCACGAAGCACACCATTTCACGAATTGGAGCTTCATCTTCTACGACCAGAATACGTCTCGCCATACTTTGCCCTGTCTTATCTTATTAAGTTACACGTTTGTAATTCGGCGCCATTATGCGTCAGATTTATGACAGATTTATGAAAAACATTACCACGGTAGCGGGCAAACCGTTGTTTTATTACAGCGGTTATTTTCCCTTCTCTGAACGTTTATAATCCTGCTTTCTCATTTTTGCCACGGAACCGCTATGCGCATACTTCACACCTCGGACTGGCATCTCGGTCAAAATTTTTACAGCAAAAGCCGTGCGGCTGAACATGAAGCGTTCCTGAACTGGCTGCTGGAGACGGCGCAGGCCCACGAGGTCGATGCGATTATTGTCGCGGGTGACATCTTTGATACGGGGTCGCCCCCCAGCTATGCGCGCGAGCTGTATAACCGCTTCGTGGTGAACTTGCAGCAGACCGGCTGTCATCTGGTGATAGTCGCCGGTAACCATGACTCCGTGGCAACGCTCAATGAATCCCGCGACATTCTGGCGTTTCTCAATACTACCGTCGTCGCCAGCGCCGGGCATGCCCCGCAGATCCTGAAAAAACGCGACGGTACGCCGGGGGCAGTGCTGTGCCCGATCCCCTTTTTACGCCCGCGCGATATCGTACAAAGTCAGGCGGGACTGTCGGGCACGGAAAAGCAGCAACATTTATTACAGGCCATCACCGACTATTATCACCAGCAGCACGCGGATGCCTGCAACCTGCGTGGCGAACAGCCGATACCGGTGATTGCGACCGGGCATCTCACCACCGTTGGGGTCAGTAAAAGTGACGCCGTGCGTGACATCTATATCGGCACGCTGGACGCCTTTCCGGCGCAGAACTTCCCGCCTGCGGACTACATTGCGCTCGGGCATATTCACCGCGCCCAGGTTATCGGCGGCTGCGAACATATTCGCTACTGCGGATCCCCTATTTCGCTCAGTTTCGATGAAACCGGCAAAGCCAAATCCGTGCATCTGGTGAGCTTCAGCGAGGGCAAACTCAGTGCCGTCGAGACGCTGGAGGTGCCGGTCACCCAGCCGCTGGCGGTGCTGAAAGGCGATCTGGAGGCCATCACCGCTCAGCTTGAACAGTGGCGCGGCACCGCGCTTAATCCCCCCGTCTGGCTGGATATCGAAATCACTACGGATGACTACCTGCATGATATGCAGCGAAAAATCCAGGCGCTGACGGAAGACTTGCCGGTAGAGGTCTTACTGGTGCGCCGCAGCCGCGAGCAGCGCGAGAAAATTCTGTTAAGCGCCCAGCGGGAAACGCTCAGCGAGTTGCGGGTAGAAGAGGTGTTTGAGCGCAGGCTCTTGCAGGAGGATATTGACGACGCGAAGCGCGAAAGACTCAGCGAACTGTTCACCCATACCCTGCATGCCCTCAATGACGAGGAAGAAAACGCATGAAAATTTTGAGCCTGCGTCTGAAAAATCTCAACTCCCTCAAGGGCGAGTGGAAAATTGACTTTACCGCTGAACCCTTTGCCAGCAACGGGCTGTTTGCCATTACCGGCGCCACAGGCGCAGGTAAAACCACCCTGCTCGACGCCATCTGTCTGGCGCTTTATCACGAAACGCCGCGCCTGAGTAAGGTTTCCCAGGCACAAAACGACCTGATGACGCGAGATACCGCCGAGTGTCTGGCGGAAGTGGAGTTTGAGGTAAAAGGCATCGCCTACCGCGCCTTCTGGAGCCAGAACCGGGCACGCAACCAGCCGGACGGCAACCTGCAGGCGCCGCGCGTGGAGCTGGCCCGCTGCGAAGATGGCAAAATCCTCGCCGATAAAGTCACGGACAAGCTGGAGCAAACCGCCGCGCTCACCGGTCTGGACTATGGCCGCTTTACCCGTTCAATGTTGCTCTCACAGGGGCAATTTGCCGCCTTCCTGAATGCCAAACCGAGCGATCGCGCAGAGCTGCTGGAAGAGCTGACCGGCACCGAAATCTACGGCCAGATTTCCGCCATGGTGTTTGAAAAACACAAAGCCGCCCGCAGCCTGCTGGAAAAGTGCGAGGCGCAGGCAGCGGGCGTCGTGCTGCTGAGTGAAGAACAGCAGCAGCAATTACAGCAAAGTTTGCAGGCACTTACTGACGAAGAGAAAACGTTGCTGGCACAGCAGCAAAACCAGCAGAAACATTTTCAGTGGCTTACCCGTCATGATGAGCTTGTGCGCGAGCAACAACGCATCACCGCATTGCAGCAGCAGGCACAACAGGCTCTGACGGACGCTGCGCCTGAGCTGGCAAAACTCCAGCTTGCGCAACCCGCCGCCCAGCTTCGTCCGCTCTGGGCGCACCAGCAGGAGCAAACCGCGCGTCTGGCGCAAACCCAGCAGCGAATTATTGAAGTAAATACTCGCTTACAAGCCAAAACCGCGCTGCGCGCGCGGATCCGTAATAGTGCCCTGCGTACCCACGCCGAGCTTGATACTGAACTGACGGCGCTGGCGCAGTGGCTGGCGGAGCACGAACGTTATCGCCTGCTGGGTCAGGAGATTGCCGGATGGCGCGCGCTCTTCTCACAGCTTAACCGCGATAAAAACCAGTTAGCCACGCACGCTGCGCGGATGACTGAGTTGCGTAACAAGCTGACTGACATGCCGGAAAATACGCTCACGCTGACGGCGGATGAGGTCAACGTGGCAATGGAGCAGCAGTCCCGGTCACGCACGCAGCGCCAGCGGCTGACGTCGCTACACGCTCGCTATCAGCCGCTGCAAAAGCGCCTGCGCCAGAGCAATGAAAGCGTACAGAAAGCTCAGGCGGAGCAGAGCAAACTTAATGAAACGTTGACGCTGCGCCGCCAGCAGTACAAAGAGAAACACCAGCACTATCTGGATCTGAAGGCCCTGTGCGAGCGTGAAGCGACAATTAAAGATCTGGAAAGCTATCGTTCACAGCTTGAGGCAGGCAAACCTTGTCCCCTGTGCGGTTCCTGCGAGCATCCCGCCGTTGAGCAATATCAATCGCTTGAGCTGACGGATAACCAGCGCCGCCGTGATGCGCTGGAAAAAGAGGTGGCCGCGCTAAAAGAAGAAGGCCTGCTGGTGCTGGGGCAGGTTAATGCTCTGGCTCAGCAGATTCAGCGCGAGACGGGCGACGTGCAGACCCTGTCTGAGGAAGAGCAAGCACTCACTAAAGAGTGGCTTGAGATCTGCGCGTCCCTGAATATCACATTGAATATTCAGGAAGATATCGCGCCATGGATAAACGAGCAGGAACACTATGAGCGCCAGCTTTATCAGCTCAGCCAGCGTCTTACCCTGCAAAACCAGCTGAACGAACAGGAAGCGCAGGCGCGCCAGTATCAGCAGCAGCTGACGGCGACACGCCAGACGCTGGAACACACCCTGCTCACGCTGTCGCTTAGCGTTCCCGAAGAGGGGAACGAAGCCGCCTGGCTGCGCGCCCGCGAAGGAGAATTCGCGCAGTGGCAGGAAAAACAAACGCAGCACGGCGTGCTTGTGGAACGCAGCAACGCTCTGAAGCCGTTGCTCGACACACTTCCGGCAACCCACACCGAAGAGACCGAACCGGCCATTCCTGATGGCTGGCGCGCCATTCACGATGAATGCGTATCGCTGCAAAGCCAGCTTACCGCCCAGCAGCAACAGGAGGCGCTGGAGCAAGAGCGCCTGCAACAGTCGCAGACCCAATTCTCCGCGGCGCTCTCTGCCAGCTGTTTTGCCGACAGGGAGGCGTTCATTGCCGCTCTGCTGGATGATGACATCCTCCGTGGCCTCGAACAGCTGAAGCAGTCGCTGGAAAACCAGATACAGCAGGCCACGGCGCTATCCGGCCAGGCGAACCAGCAGCTACAGGCGCATGTTGCGCTGCGCCCGGAAGGTCTCGAGGCCGATGCATCCACTTTGCAAATCCAGCTGCAGCAGCTGGCGCAACAGCTTCGCGAGAACACCACGCATCAGGGCGAGATCCGCCAGCAGCTCAAGCAGGACAGCGACAACCGTCAGCATCAGCTGACGTTGATGCAGCAAATTGAAGAGGCCGCGCGTCAGGCCGACGACTGGGGCTATCTGAACGCGCTGATCGGCTCCAGTACCGGCGATAAGTTCCGTAAGTTCGCTCAGGGGCTGACGCTGGATAATCTCGTCTGGCTTGCTAACCAGCAGCTAAATCGCCTGCACGGGCGTTATCTGCTGCAGCGCAAAGCCAGCGATGCGCTGGAGCTGGAAGTGGTCGACACCTGGCAGGCAGATGCCGTACGCGATACACGCACGCTCTCTGGCGGCGAGAGCTTCCTGGTCAGCCTGGCGCTGGCGCTGGCGCTTTCCGATCTGGTGAGCCACAAAACGCGAATCGATTCGCTGTTCCTGGATGAAGGATTCGGCACCCTCGACAGTGAAACGCTGGATATCGCACTGGATGCGCTCGACGCGCTGAACGCTACCGGGAAAACCATCGGCGTCATTAGCCACGTCGAGGCGATGAAAGAGCGCATACCGGTGCAGATTAAGGTGAAGAAGATTAATGGGCTGGGGTATAGCAGGCTGGACAGGGAGTTTGCGGTGGGGTGAATAAAGGGTCGCTGCGGTCTGGTGCCCTCACCCTGGCCCTCTCCCACAGGGAGAGGGTACAAACATCAAAAACAGCAACTTGCGTTGCTGTTTTGCTTTTATTCCGGCCACAGCCACGCCGCGCCGCGCACGCCGCTGGAGTCGCCGTGGACGGCTTTGCGGATCGGGGTTTCACACTCGCCGCCGAAAACCCATTGCTTCACAAGATTTGGCACCGTGGCGTACAAGCGGTCAACGTTGCTCATCCCGCCCCCCAGCACAATCACGTCCGGATCGAGAATATTCACGACGTGCGCCAGCGATTTTGCCAGACGCATTTCGTAACGGCTCAGGGCCAGTTCAGCCACCGGATCCTGTTCTTCAACCAGACGCATGATTTCATTACCCTTGAGCGGTCGACCGCTCAGGCGGTGGTAATCGGTCGCAAAACCGGTGCCGGAGATAAACGTCTCAATACAGCCCTGCTTGCCGCAGTAACACGGCACGTCGGCGCGGTATTTGAGTTCATCTTCATCCATCCACGGCAGCGGATTGTGCCCCCACTCGCCCGCCGTGCCGTTGCCACCGATGTGCGAACGCCCCCAAACGCCACGCCCGCACCGCAGCCGGTCCCGATAATCACCGCAAAAACGGTCTGCGCCCCTGCGGCGGCGCCATCAACGGCTTCGGAGACCGCCAGGCAGTTGGCGTCATTGGCCAGACGCACTTCCCGGTTCAGACGCGCGCTTAAATCTTTATCAAACGGCTGACCGTTCAGCCAGGTGGAGTTAGCATTTTTAACCACGCCGGTATAAGGGGAGATTGACCCCGGGATACCCATCCCGACGGTACCGCTTTGCCCTGTCGCCTGCTCGGCCATATCGACCAGCCGGGCAATCGTCTCGATGGTCTGGTGGTAATCATCGCGCGGCGTAGGCAGACGGTGGCGGAACAGCTGTTCCCCCTGCTCGCTCAGTGCAATGACTTCTGTTTTGGTGCCGCCCAAATCAATCCCAATACGCACAAGACTCTCCTCATTCTTTTGATTATCAACAGAGTAGAAGCACGCTTCCCGATTAGCAATGCAAGCGATGCGACAATTCGTTATCATGCCCGCTGATTTAACGACAAGGCCGTGGAAATTATCATGCTGTGGTTCAAAAATTTGATGGTTTACCGTCTCAGCCGCGACGTTTCGCTGCGTGCAGAAGAGATGGAAAAACAGTTAGCCGCTTATAGCTTTTCCCCTTGCGGTAGCCAGGATATGGCAAAAACCGGTTGGGTTCCGCCAATGGGTTCACAAAGCGATGCCCTGACCCACGCCAGCAGCACGGGACAAATCATCGTTTGCGCTCGCAAAGAAGAGAAAATTCTGCCCACGCCGGTGGTGAAGCAAGCGCTTGAAGCAAAAATCTTCAAGCTGGAAGCCGAGCAGGGCCGCAAGCTGAAAAAAACCGAAAAAGATTCGCTGAAAGATGAAGTCCTGCACTCTCTGCTGCCGCGCGCTTTTAGCCGCTTTAGCCAGACGATGATGTGGATCGATACCGTTAACGGGCTGATCATGGTCGACTGCGCCAGCGCCAAAAAAGCAGAAGATACCCTGGCCCTGCTGCGTAAAAGTATCGGTTCTTTACCGGTCGTTCCGCTGGCACTGGAAACGCCGATTGAGCTGACCCTGACAGAATGGGTTCGCAGTGGTACTGCGGCGCAAGGTTTCCAGATTCTGGATGAAGCCGAGCTGAAAGCCCTGCTGGAAGATGGCGGCGTGATCCGCGCCAAAAAGCAGGATCTGGTGAGTGACGAAATCGCGGTACACATCGAAGCCGGGAAAGTCGTTACCAAACTGGCGCTCGACTGGCAGCAGCGCATTCAGTTCGTGATGTGTGATGACGGCTCCGTGAAGCGTCTGAAGTTCTGTGATGAGCTGCGCGATCAAAACGAAGATATTGACCGGGAAGATTACGCCCAGCGTTTTGATGCGGACTTTATCCTGATGACCGGTGAGCTGGCGGCGTTAATTCAGAATCTGGTGGAAGGCCTCGGCGGCGAAGCGCAGAGATAACAGGCAAAACACAGGCCGGGTAAGCGTTAGCGTCACCCGGCTTTTTTTTTATTTCAAATAGCGGCACAGATAAGAGGTCGGTTCAGCAACCTGCAAATGAAATTCGCTGTGGCCAGGAACGTTGAAGGCTTCCCCGGCAGCGTAAACTTTCCATTCCGTTTCACCCGGCAGTAAGACGTTCAGCGCGCCGCTGACTACCGTCATCTCTTCCGCTTCGGCCGTGCCAAAGGTGTATTCCCCTTCAGCCATGACGCCCACACTGGCGCGGCCCGTGCTGCTGCTGGTAAAACCAATGGATTTCACTTTACCGGAAAAGTATTCGTTACTTTGAAGCATGAACTGGCCCTTATATTCAGAGATAAAAATTCACTATAGGGGCCATGCTCATTGCCTGTCACGCAAAATCATTACATCAGGAGTTCGGAAGCCAGGCGCGCCATCAGAACATTTGATAACAGCACCGGCACGTCCAGCGCCTTTTGCAATAAATCACGGTGATGCTGATGGAAACCGAGGCAGTCCAGTATCAACACATCCGCCCCTTTCTCCAGTAGCGCCTTCCCGGCAGCGATCAGTTTGGCCTCGCTGTCCCAGAAGGGATTTGCCAGGGCATACAGAGGCGTTTTTTCAAGCACGTGCCATTTTGCTTCCTGGTTGTTCATGAGCTCTTCCATCGGCACAATCACCCCCACCTGATGCCCGTCAACAATAGAGGCCACCAACGGCGGAATGATGCGCATTGGCTCAAGCAAAATCGCATTGCGCGCCACCAGTCCCTTAATGGGGGCGGTACTCATCAGCAAAATAACGTCATAATCTTGATTATCGAGCACTTCTATCACTGCCTGCAGCGAACGCTCAATTTTCTGTCGTGAAACATGCGCCAGTTTACCGTCGCTTAATAACGTCGCCAGGGGCTCCTCCCCCGCCTCAACAGCGTAGTCCTCCATGACCTCTTCCCGGCTCATCTTACCAAGCAGGCTGAGATGCGTGATCTGCTGTTCAGAGACATGCTCGGTTAAAAGCGGTAACACTTCGCTTACAGGGACCACACCAATAGTGAGGATCGCCAACGTTGCCTTCATCGTCTTCGCCTTCCATTACTACAAAATCTTATTACACAGGTACAGGCTCACTACGCTGCACAGTTCGTTTTTTCAACAAAACAGCACCAAGCGTAGCAGGTGATCTGCATCGCGAAATGTAAAGATCACCTGCGGGTAACGGAGTCACCTGTAATAACTAAATATTAACTCCTGCTTAACATTGGCGATGAGTAAAAAGTGTGATTCAGGCACGGTATCGGAGCGTTTAGGAAAACATCTATGACTTTTCGGGATCTTCGTAGCGCCGTTTGGCATCCAGGGCTTCCTGTTCAGTCTCATGTTCACTGATCAGCGAGTCCGGTTTGGGGTGATCGGCACGCAGCTGATACCAGGTCACGGTTTGATCGCCTGTGCCTTTTTCAACGGTAACGATACGTGCTTCGCGCGGATAGGGAGGTCTGGTTGGCATAGCTCATCCTTTTTTTATGTCTGAGCTATCAGTATAGACGGCGGTTAGCTGGCACAAGCCAAACGCAGGGCGGTAATAATCTGAATCACCACCTCTTCCGGTGCCGCAGAAGCATCCACAACGTGGTGCGCCGCTTCACGGTACAGGGCATCACGCTCGGCCAGGACTTCGCTCACCTCTTCGCTGAGCGGTCTGGAGGTCAGCGCCGGACGTTGTCCCTCCTCCGGAAAGGCCTCAAGGCGCCCCACGAGAGCCGAAACCGGCGCGCAGAGATAGATCACAATGCCCTTTTCACGCATAAAATGCCGGTTACACTCGGCGAGAACAATCCCCCCTCCTGTCGCAATCACGGCTGACGGCGTGGTGACCGCTTTCAGCGCGGCCGTTTCGCGTGCGCGAAAGCTCTCCCATCCCTCTTGCTCAACAATGTCCGCGATGGTTCTGCCGGCCTCGGTTTGCAGCCAGTGGTCGGTATCAACAAACTGACGATGACATGCGCGTGCCAGTTCCAGGCCAACGGTGGTTTTCCCACAGCCGCGGGGGCCAACTAAAAAGATGGGTTGGGTCATAGCCAGGTGTTCCCCTTGATGCCGGATGGCTGAAGAGTGTAAAGAAATCATTGCAGAAGATGTGTAGAATACTTTACTGCAAAGCGGTACGGGATGACAACCCTGCGGAAGCCACACTGTACCACAAAGTGACAATAATTATCATTACGCTGTGCGACGCTTCACTTCCAGCAGCCATTTATCCAGTTCGGCAGCAAACTGCTGGCGATCGCGCTGGGACAGGCTGTCCGGCCCTCCGGTCTGCACGCCGCTGGCCCGCATGGTATCCATAAAATCACGCATAGTGAGTTTTTCCCGGATGGTTGAAGGCGAATAACGTTCACCGCGCGGGTTGAGCGCCGCTGCGCCTTTCTCCAGCACTTCCGCCGCCAGTGGAATATCAGCGGTAATGACCAGATCCTCCGGGCTGCACAGACGAACAATTTCATTATCCGCCACGTCGAACCCGGCCGGGACGCGCAAGGAACGGATAAAGCGCGAAGGCGGAACGCGGATATTCTGGTTCGCCACCAGCGTCAGTGGCATCTGAACGCGCTCGGCGGCGCGGAATAAAATCTCTTTAATCACATTCGGACACGCGTCCGCATCAACCCAAATCGCCATATTGTCTCCCCATAATGTCTCTGCCGACTATTGTCGCCTGCATTTCGTTGTTAAGCTATCAATCAGAGAAAACAACGCATAATGACGGAGAATCGTGATGGATAAGAAAATCGGGTTTATCGGCTGCGGTAACATGGGCAAAGCCATCCTGGGCGGCCTGATCGCCAGCGGGCAGGTTCTGCCCGGTCAGATTTGGGTCTATACCCCGTCACCGGACAACGTCGCCGCATTGCGCGATCAATACGGGATCAACGCCGCCGAAAGCGCGCAGGAAGTCGCCCAGGTCGCCGATATCGTCTTTGGCGCCGTTAAGCCGAACATCATGATCAAAGTGTTGAGCGACATCACCTCCAGTCTGAATAAAGAGACGCTGGTCGTGTCGATTGCCGCGGGCGTGACGCTCGATCAACTGGCCCGCGCGCTCGGTCATGACCGTAAAATCGTCCGCGCGATGCCCAATACTCCCTCACTGGTTAATGCCAGTATGACCTCCGTCACCCCTAACGCGCTGGTGACCTCAGAAGAGGTGGCTGATGTGCTGAACATTTTCCGCTGCTTCGGTGAGGCGGAAGTGATTGCGGAATCCATGATCCATCCTGTTGTCGGCGTCAGCGGCTCTGCACCTGCATACGTGTTCATGTTTTTAGAAGCCATGGCCGACGCCGCCGTGCTTGGCGGCATGCCGCGTGCGCAGGCGTATAAATTCGCCGCGCAGGCGGTGATGGGTTCCGCCAAAATGGTGCTGGAGACCGGTAAACATCCGGGCGAACTGAAGGACATGGTCTGCTCGCCTGGCGGCACGACCATCGAAGCGGTACGAGTGTTGGAAGAACGTGGATTCCGCTCTGCCGTCATCGAGGCGATGGCAAAATGCATGGAAAAATCAGAGAAGCTGAGTAAATCCTGATTTCTGACCGGGCGTCAGGCGGCCACTTCGGTGCGGCCGCGCCCGGCATTTTTCGCCTTATACAGCGCCACATCTGCCGCCTTCAGCCATTCCCGATAATGTCCAAACTGTGGCCCCCAGGGGGCAATGCCTACGCTGATGCGCAGAGGCTCTTTCGGTGCGCACGGTAAGGACAACGTTTCCAGACGCTCGTGAACCCGAGACATGACGGCGATGGCGCTTTCAGCCGCTGTCTGCGACATAATCACGGCAAACTCATCTCCGCCAAAACGGCCTATCGCATCGCCTGACCTGACTGACATCTGAAGCTGACGGGTAAGAGCAACAATCGCCTTATCGCCCACGTCATGCCCCCAGGTATCATTGATGTTTTTAAAATGGTCGATATCAATCAGCAAAATGGTGGCGTTGCAGTGGCTCCGGCGGCAGTGCTCAAACTCATTACGCAGCAGCATTTCCCAGTGTCGTCGGTTAAAGACCCCGGTCATGCCGTCGCGGGTACTCATCATTTCCAGCCGCCGCTTATGTTCCGCAAGCCTGATGGCCGTCCGGTGGCTGAGCCAGGCAAACAGCATGGGATAAAGCATGAGCACCGGAAGCGTTAAGCCCCACTCCACGGGATCGGGGTTGAAGACAGTTACTTTCCCGACGAGGGGCAGCGTCACCAGCGCGGTCAGGAGGGTTAACGTTATCCCCACAAGAAACAGGCGGCAGCCACCGGAGCCCATCATGTTCATTCCCACCATCATTACCAGCGCTGCCGTGGGTAATGCATACAGCCCCATCACGCCAATCCAGAGCCCGGCGATAATGGCATCCATCTTAAGGTTGAAAATCTCCTGCTGGTGAGGTGACGCGGCGCGGCAGGATAACTGCCAGGCAAAATGGGGCCAGACGAACGCCCACCCTACCAGGATCAACCACCATCCGCCGGGTAAAAAATGGATGACCAGCATTCCCGCCACGGGGAAAAACATGGCTGCCAGACCAACAGCGCGCGCCAGCCGAACCCGCCGGGCAAACTGGATGCCGGCGCGATAAGGGTCATCCTGAGAAAGGGTTAAACTCCACTCTTCCCGAATGCGCTTTTTGTTGTAATACGTTTCATCATTCATCATTTTTGGGAATATTCTGAAACATTTTCCCAAATTATAGAGAGGGGGACTGCGGGGAAAGTATGAAATTTCGGGTGAGCAGCCGACGCCACTCACCCGTTAGAACTACACTTGTTTCTTCAGACAGGCACTCATGAACTTGCTGCGATCGTCTCCCTTCAGGGACTGTTCGGTCGCTTTCGCATTACACTCGCGCATTTTTTGCTGCTGCGGCGTCAGACTTTTTTCGCCAGGCTTCGCGGCACCGTTTTTAAGGCAGTCGCTCATATAGGTCTTACGGGCATCGCCTTTCAGACTCTGGGACGTCGCCTGTTGATTACAGGTCGTCATCCGTTGCTGCTGAGGCGTTAGCGTTTTCTCTTCCGCATTCGCCGATGAGATCAGGAACAGGCCGGAGAGCAGAGTAACCAGTAATGTTGTTTTCATTGCACCATCCTTTTGTGAATATTCCCTGTAAGTCTGGTTCGTAACAGGAAAAAAACCACCCGGCAGCGGTGATTTTGCCGGGAATTTCTCATTTCAGACCCAACGTACCGGTATTGTCGGTATCGACATAAAGGATAGGGGAAGTAACGCGATAACACGTGTACTCTGTTTCACTTTTATTTTCTCGCGGTACAAACAGATAAAAAATAAATACAGAGCAGCGCCAGGCATCCTGCATGACAATTTTGTGAAACGTCAGAACCGTTCGTGACGGCTTAACTGCGCGGATGCCTCAACAGCTTCTTTACGTATTGCTGCAGCAATTCGGCATCCTCTGGTGGAACCTGAGTGTCGGGTCGCGCCTTATCCAGCGCCCCTTCGATGCTATTGATTAACGCCTGCTGATCGGATGTATCCATCCGCCGCAATAGCGCGGTGACGACAATTTCCAGCGCTTCGACCTGGGCAACCAGTTCTTTAGACTCTTCTTCCTTTTGTGCAAGCTTAACCAGCAACTCAGCAATGAGATTCTTCATCGTGCTATTTCCTTATGGGGTTTCCTCTGAAATTAACACCAGGAATGAAATATGCAAAGCGGAGAAAAGTATTATCTTATGTAAAAGTGACATTACCGCCAAATTAGGGTGCCACCCTTATTAGCGAAACGTTTTTCTATAAAAAAACGCCGCATTTAGTTATATAAAAATACGGCTACCATAAGAATATATAATACACCCGCGAAAGGACTATTTCGCTGATTTCGCCTCCGCCATTCGTGTTCGACGGCGCAGGGCAATCGCCAGCTGGATAATATTGATTAAAACGACAATTGCCGTAGCAGCAAATACCCAACGAAAACCTGCCATCGCAGAAACGGATGCGCCAATAAGCGGACCGGCAACGTTGCCTAAATACATAAACGACTGGTTATAACCAAAAATACGTCCGGTGACCTGGTCGCTGGAATATTTGACCAGCAAGGTCTGTACGGCAGGCAACATAGCCCCATCGGCGAAACCGAGTAAAAATCGCAGCACGCCCAGCTGAAGCGGAGAGGTAACAAACGACATCGCGAAAAAGAGCACCACCGCAAAAATCAGCGTCGCCATCAGGATACGCGCCGTGCCGATCCTGTCCCCCAGCTTCCCCAGACGTGGCGCAGAGATCAGCGCGGAAACGCCCGGCACGGCGGCAATCATCCCGCTGAGAAAAGCAATATTATTGCTGTCTGGCTCCATTGATTTAATAAACAGCGCCAGAATGGGCCCCACCGAGCCGTTACAGAGCTGGATCACCATGGTGGTGACAAACAGGCTGATCATCAACCCTGGGTAAGGCAGCGAGGCGAAGACGGCCTTACCGCTCAGGCGTTCAGACTTGCTGACAACGGGGCGCCCTCCCTCTTTGATCAGAAAGAGCGTGACCAGAAAGCTAACCACCAGCAGGATCGCAGTGATGATAAATACCGCGCGCAGCCCAACGTGGTCTGCCAGAAAGCCGCCCAGCAGCGGGCCACCGATGACGCCGCTTATCTGCGCCGTTGAGAGGGTGCTCAGCGCCCAGCCGCTTCGTTCGCGTGGCACCTGAGAGGCCACCAGCGCCATGGCATTCGGAATGTACCCGGACGTCAGCCCCATCACCGCCCGCAGGAAAAACAGCTGCCAGACGTTCGTGGCGAAGGCCTGGAGCAGAATCGCAATCGCCATCCCGAGCGAGGCGCGCAGCAGCATCAGCTTACGGCCTTTCCGATCCGCCAGGCTGCCCCACATCGGAGACACAATGGCGGAGACCAGAAACGTGACGCTGAACGTCAGACCGGACCACATGGAGAGCGCTTCGTGGGAGGTAACCCCCAACTGCGACACGTACAGCGGCAGGAACGGCAGGATCTGGCTAATGGCCAGCCCGGTAAAAAAGCAGCCGAACCAGACCGAGATGAGATTAACTTTCCAGGATTCCATAAAGAAATAGTCTTCATTTTTAGGCGAATTCGCCGTCAGATTAGCAAGTTACGCACGCCGGCGTCGCACCAGAGATGCGGCTTTGCTGACTTTGGTGTTTTATCTTCCCAGCCATCATATTTGTGAAATAAGTCACAAATCATCCACTTTCTGGCGGAAGATTATGCTTCAGCGACAGAGTCCGAAACCGCGCATCCCCAGATGAAAATGGTTGGCATGCGCCGCGTTATACTCCGGCCCCAAACCGTTACCGTAGTAGCCGCAGCTGGCCGCCAGCAGGGCCTTCAGCCATGGCTGCGTTTTTGCCGATTTCCAGCCGTTCAGCACCGTGACGCGCTCCCCGTTCGCCAGCTGAAAAGCGGCGATATCCAGCGCGTCTGCGGTGGCATGCTCACTGCGCCGCGCATCGGGCCGGTGGTAGATATTGCGACAGGCAAAGCTGCCAAGGTGCTCAATGCGCGTCAGCTCATGTCCCGTGAAGCGCTGCGTCAGTGGCCGGACCTGCTGGCTGACAAACAGTGCAGAGCTGAGCGCCAGCGGACAGCTGGCAAGAAAACTGCCGTTCAGACTCACCGGGCCGAAGTCACGCACGCGCACGACGTTGCGCAGCGGACATGTCCCGCCGCCGTCAGCGACCGGTTGGGTGCGGATAAGGTTTCGTTGATTGGCCTGCGTTAACAGGCTCGCGCAGGCTTCGGGGGTTAAACGTCGCAGTTTATACTGGGTAATACGGCCAGGGGGATCGTCCAGGGCCAGCGGTTTAAATGGATTGTAGTAAGACGGCAACCAGCGATAACCCGCCGTTGCAACTGCCCCCAGGATGAAAACGGTCAGCAGAGTTTTTCCTTTCACGTTCCCCCCTCACTCTTCCCCAAAACATTATGGCAGAAGGCCGCGAAACCCGCAGGGCATCGTGGTATGTTATTGGCTTTTCGTCAGACTGGAAGAGAGTGAGATGGCAAAGCAGCGCGTAGGTATTGTCTTTGGGGGAAAATCAGCGGAACACGAGGTGTCATTGCAATCGGCCAAAAATATCGTTGATGCGATCGATAAAAGCCGGTTTGACGTGGTCCTGCTGGGCATTGATAAACAGGGCCAGTGGCATGTTAACGACGCCAGCCAGTATTTGCTGAATGCCCACGATCCGGCGCACATCGCCCTCAATCCTTCGGACATCAGCGTCGCGACCGTTCCTGGCGTCATGAAGGGACAGCTCATCGACGCCGGCAATGCGCAGGCTCTCACTCAGATCGACGTGGTCTTCCCTATCGTACACGGCACGCTCGGGGAAGATGGTTCCCTGCAGGGGATGTTGCGCATGGCCAACCTGCCGTTTGTTGGATCAGACGTACTGGGATCCGCCGCGTGCATGGACAAAGACGTCACCAAACGCCTGCTGCGCGATGCCGGACTGAATATCGCGCCATTCGTCACGCTCACCCGCGCCAACCGCGACAAGTACAGCTTCGCGCAGGTTAGCGGTCAACTGGGGCTGCCGCTGTTTGTGAAGCCTGCCAACCAGGGGTCATCCGTGGGCGTTAGCAAAGTCGCCAGCGAAGCAGAGTTCACGCAAGCCGTCCGTCTGGCGTTTGAATTTGACCATAAAGTGGTTATTGAGCAAGGGATCAAAGGTCGCGAAATTGAGTGCGCCGTGCTGGGCAACGATTTTCCACAGGCGAGCACCTGCGGTGAAGTGGTCTTAAACAGCGACTTCTACTCCTACGACACCAAATACATTGATGATAAAGGCGCACAGGTCGTTGTACCTGCGGATATCGATCCGGCGATCAACGACAAGATCCGGGCGATCGCCATCAGCGCCTACCAGACTCTCGGCTGCAGCGGCATGGCGCGCGTGGATGTCTTCCTGACGCCGGAGAACGACGTGGTAATCAATGAGATCAACACGCTGCCGGGTTTCACCAACATCAGCATGTATCCAAAACTGTGGCAGGCCAGCGGGCTTGGCTACTCTGAGCTGATCACCCGCCTGATCGAACTGGCGCTGGAGCGTCACGCCGCCGACAGCGCGCTGAAAAGTTCCGTTAACGGTTAATCGGCACCCTTCGCCGTCTCTTCCGTCGTCGTCTCTTCCGGGCGACGGCGGATAATCAACCCCGCCAGCCAGAAACTGATCACCCAGGTCACCAGCCCGACGGCATAGGTTTGCCACCCTTTTGCTTCAAATCCTAACAGCCCCACGACGCCGTTAAGAATAAAAATCAGCCCAATAGCAAAGGCATAGTAGTGCCAGTCACGGCGAAGTTTGGACGTGAGCTTCATAACAACTCCGGCAGGAAAAAAGACATCCTCTCACAGTTTAAGCACGAGGTCTGTGGCAGATGCGGAAATTCTGAAACGCGACGCAATTTCACTTAAGTTTAAAAATTGTGACGCGCTGCAGAAATCAATAATCCAGGAGAATTCCTGAGCGTAAATTACCACGATTCTGATATTGACAAATGCAATCACCTGTCAAACTCACCCCGTAAGACGCGTATTAAAACAGAGTTATACCTCGGGAGGTCAACATGGCTGACTTTACATTGTCGAAACCGATTTTTGGCGGCAAACCAAAAACCTCTACGGCGGGTAATATCGCGTATGCCTTGTTTGTCCTTTTCTGCTTCTGGGCAGGCTCCCAGTTGCTCAATATGCTGGTCCATGCGCCAGGTGTTTATGAACACCTGATGCAGGTGCAGGATAACGGACGTCCGCGAGTGGAGATTGGATTTGGCGTGAGCACGCTGTTCGGTCTCGTTCCTTTCCTCGCGGGGTGTATGATTTTAGGCGTAGTCGCGTTAGTCCTGCGCTTTCGTCGTCGCCATTAAAGCCCCATACAGCGAGCCCGGCGATCGTCCACGCGCTTCGCAAACCAGGCGGTGGTCAGGTTACGTGTGATCTTCGGGCTTTCCAACTGAATACCCGGCAGGATAGCCCTCGGTAACGTTTTCCCACTCTTCTGCTCCGCAAGGGCAAACACCTTCTTGTAGAGATCCGTTTTCTCGAATGCCAGGCTATCGCCTTTTTCAAGCTGACGGCGGATATCGCTGTTGCTCATATCAAGCGCTGTCGATAATGTCCGTACCGCGCTTTCGGTGCCTCCCGCCTCGCTGCTGCCGTAGGCGATGAGATCGCCGTCCAGCGCCAGCTTGACGCCGCTTGCGCGGCTAAGCGCACTTTGAAACGCCGCGTTACGGCTGGCATACCAGCCGGCATTAAAGTCTGCGAAGCGGTACAGCGGCGCGTTGTAATTCGCCGGATAGTTCAGCAGATGATACGTGCCGAACCACAGTCCGCCGCGCAGTGAGAAGACCTCCTGGCGCACCGTACCGTCAATTTTCCATGGATAGCCGTCGGTATGCTTCTCGGCAAACGCGATGCTCACCTGCATTGGTCCGCCGGTGTGAACCGGGTTGAGCGAGCCAAACAGTTTCTGCCCCATTGGCACCATGTTGATGAAATCATCAAAAATGGCGCTGAGCTGTTTTTCGGTTTTCACCGTGTCCAGCCGGTCGCTGTAGCTTTTACCGTTCGGCGAGGTGATTTTCAGTGCGGTATGCACGAGGAACACCGGGATATGCATCGATTCCGCGCGGCGGTCGATCTCTTTCCAGGCAATTTTATTCAGACCCGGCACCACCGGGTCTGACTGGTACATGGACTCCTGCTGCGCCACCGCCAGCACCGAGCAGATATTTTCCTCGGTCGGGGCAATCTTCTGGCTTTCAAAGGTTTTAGCCAGCGCATCTGCCCACGCATTGCGATCCTTCACGCTGGCGGGCATTTTTTGCCGCACAACGCTTGCCACATCCACGGGCTTTTCACCCTTTTTGAGCGGGGCTGCCCCTTTTTCGGCACAGCCCGCCAGCACCAGAGCGGCCAGTAAGGACAGCGATAACGCGCGCGGTACGGCAAAAGACATAGCAACTCCCTGTATTAGCTAAAGGTATTGGTCACTTCCTGCAGGTCACGATCGTCCAGCTCACGCTCAAAGCTGCGGAGACGTTTGTAGATGGACATCAACTCCACCAGCGTGGTCCAGGAGCTGATCAGATACTGGAACGACCCGCGCACCTGACCGAAAACATTGGTGATCTGCGTCATCAGACCGAGCGTAATCGTACCCGCAACAATCGACGGAAACAGCAGGAACAAGCCGAAAACGTTATCCACCTGCAGATACAAAATGCGCGCAATGTTGAAATACATATAGTGGAAGTAAAGGCGGAAGTAGTTACGACGCACGGCACCAAACAGCTCACGGACGGTCGGTGGCGACGCGCGGCTGGCATCATCTTCCCCGTAAACCAGCTCTTTACGATACGCCGCTTCGACGCGCTGATTTTTAAACTCCAGACCCGGCAGCTTGATCCCCACCACCGCCAGCAGGCCCGTGCCCATCAGCGACCAGACAATCGCGGCAATCACCAGACCATACGGCAGATGGCCGACAATCGGCAGATCCGGCACATGCGCAGAGAGCGTCACCAGTACCGGCAGGAAAGCAATCAGCGTCATGATGGCGTTGATGAAACTGACGCCCATATCTTCAAGGGTGGAGGCAAAACGCATGGTGTCTTCCTGCACACGCTGCGCGGCACCTTCGATATGACGCAGATGCTGCCAGTGCGCCATGTAATGTTCGTTCATCGCGGTACGCCAGCGGAAAACATAGTGGCTGACGAAGAAATTGTTCATAACACCAATGATCACCGCAATAAGCGCGATACCGAGGAAGACGCCGACTTCATGGTAGAACTGGTTAATGGTGACCTTGTGCGGCGAACTCAGCGCGGTCTGAATCAGATCGTAGAACGGTGCATACCAGGCGTTTACCGCCACCCCCACTTCCACCAGGAACCACGTCACAAAGATGATCAGCGAGGTACCGAGAATCGACCAGTACTGCCAGCGGTGCGGAGAATAGACAAACCAGAACAGCGCAAACAGCCCTACGCACAGCATGTAGTAGGCGTAAAACAGCAGATAGCTCAGTGACCAGAAGCGCGCTGCGCTAATCGGCACGTCGCCTGTCGCCCCGGCTATGCGTGCCAGCCATGCACCGCCGCCCGCCTGCCAGAAAACGACCGCGATAAGAGCCCAAATAAATGCCGACAGGAAAAATGGCCCCGGCTTTGGGAAAAAAGACTTAAACATGATGCTTCCTTCTTGTTGTTATGGTTGTTGCTGTGCTCAACACATGACCAAACGAATACCCTGCCCGGGCCGGAAGACCGGCTCGGGCAAAAAGGTCAGACCCGAGGGTTGATTATTAGTTCGCTTTCCAGTTTTCGAGAATTGTTTCGGTGCGTTTCACCGCGGGAGGGTTCATCGGTGCAATGAAGTTACGCCAGACGTCATTATGGTGGTTAATCAGAATCTGTGCTTCAGCCGCCGGGCGATTCGCGGTGGTATGGGCATCCTCAGCCACGGTAATGTGGTAGCCCCGACTGACGCCGTTTTTAATTGTCGCGTCCACGCAGTAATCCGTGGCGCAGCCGCAGATGACAAACTCACGAATTCCGTGTTCACGTAACAGCGCTTCAAGCGATGTGTTGTAAAAAGAATCACAGGCGGTCTTGGTAACGTAAAGCGCATCAGCCGGTTGATGGAGTTCAGGCAGCAGCGCAAACCCTTCACTTCCTTCTTCCAGCCCCCCGGCCTCGGTATGCTGAATAAAAATGACGGTGTCGGCCGCCTGCGTAAGCTGGTTGATCAGAGAGACACACTTTTCGCGCTGATGACGAGGGGTTTCAAATACCCCGTTTTGCATATCAACCACCATGACCACACGCTTTTCAGACATACCGTTCTCCGTAAGATTGAGTAATACTGGTGCCTATCATAAGCCCGATGCCAGAAAATGGGAGAGCGCTCGCAAGTAAATTATTCATATTTACCCATGGTTACGTTTTTCTGGCTATCGTTATGCTATTCCGGGCATTGCACGGTAGAGATTAGTAGTATAAATACCCATTACTTTCTTCATTCACTTCATGGATGCTTTTCGTTGAAACGTTGTCTGCTCTCTTTTGCCGCGCTGTGTGCGGTGAGCTTCTCCACCGCCCAGGCGGCCCAACCGCTGACGGCTCCCGTTTTGGCTTCAGACATTGCCGATCGCTACGCGAACCTGATCTATTACGGCAGCGGCGCAACCGGGATGGCAATGGTGGTTATTGATGGCAACCAGCGCGTATTCCGCAGCTTCGGTGAAACGCGCCCAGGCAATAACATTCACCCGCAGCTGGATTCCGTCGTTCGCATCGCGTCCTTAACCAAGCTGATGACCAGCGAAATGCTGGTGAAACTGCTCGACCAGGGCGTGGTGAAGCTCGACGATCCGCTCAGCAAATACGCCCCACCGGGTGCACGAGTGCCGACGTATCAGGGAACGCCCATTCGCCTTGTGAACCTCGCGACGCACACCAGCGCGCTGCCGCGTGAGCAGCCTGGCGGAGCGGCGCACCGCGACGTGTTTGTCTGGCCCACCCGTGAGCAGCGCTGGAACTACCTGAGCACCGCCACGCTGAAGGCGGCCCCGGGTTCGCAGGCCTCTTACTCCAATCTGGCGTTCGACCTGCTGGCGGATGCCCTCTCAGCGGCTGCGGGCAAACCCTACACGCAGCTGTTTGAAGAGCAGATAACCCGTCCGCTGGGGATGAAAGACACCACCTTTACCCCTTCTCCGGACCAGTGCCGTCGCCTGATGGTGGCGGAGAAAGGCGCAAGCCCGTGTAACAACACGCTGGCGGCAGTGGGGAGCGGCGGGGTCTATTCCACCCCAGGCGACATGATGCGCTGGATGCAGCAGTTCCTCTCATCGGATTTCTATTCGCGCAGCAGCCAGGCCGACCGTATGCAGACCCTGATTTATCAGCGAACTCAGCTGCACCGTGTGGTCGGAATGGACGTACCGGGTAAAGCCGATGCGCTCGGCCTGGGCTGGGTCTATATGGCACCAAAAAATGGCCGTCCGGGTATTATTCAGAAAACCGGCGGCGGTGGCGGGTTCATTACCTATATGGCGATGATCCCGCAGTCCAACGTGGGCGCATTTGTGGTGGTCACCCGCTCCCCGCATACGCGTTTCGTTAATATGAGTGATGGCATTAATAACCTGGTGGCTGAACTGAGCGCCAATAAAGCCCAGGTGCTGACCGCGTCTAACTGATCTTAATATTCCGTGGGCAAGCGGTTGATGCTGACCAGCTTGCCCCGGCTCATATTAATGTAGTTTCCCTGCCGCAGCGCAGCGAGAACCTCTGCAACAACCGAGCGCGAAATACGGGTGCTTTGTTGAATATGATTCATCACACCAATTTTCGAGCGCAACGTTTCATCCCACTCCGCCATATTCAGCAACATGGCGCGGATCTGGTGATAAGAATTATTTCCCACCAGCTGCATGTCGCGTTTCGCAAGAATGTAATTTATCCATGATAACCAGGTGAAGGCCTCTTTCCAGAGCGCATTCTGTTGTATGAGCTGACGGGTGGTTTCCGTGGATAAATAAAAACCCGTACAGGGTGTTTTGGCGATAACTTTGTATTCGTGACAGTGTTTAATCATCACGGTGGATAGCCCAAAAATAAATGGCGCTTTCGCGATCCCCAACAGCAATTCATCTGGATAACGATAGATTTCGATTATACCGGTCTGTAATACTACCGTGCGTGACTCATTGCACTCGTGAGAAGTAATGATTTGTTGTGGAGCACATTGAAACGTACTACTGGCTGCTATCAGACACTGTTCGAGCCGGCTTAATTCAGAAAGCGGTTTCGCATTAACGTTCATGCAGACCTCAAGACATCCGTATTGGTCGGTTCAATATTGTTTTTTGTTTTTATCGTAAAAAAGCGGGGGATATTCTCCCCCGCTTTCAGGTATTACCAGGTATATTTCACACCCAAATTGGCGCCCCAGTTCTGGTCAACGTCACCGCCGCCAAGATACGTGGCATCCGTGTACGCGCTGAAGTTCTTCGTGAAGCTGAACTGCGTACCCAGCCCTACACGCACCGCAGAGCCTTTAACGCCGTTGTCGATGCTGTCGTCGTTGATATCCGCAGTGTTATCAGCATCATCATAGACATAGGCCAGCTTGAAGTAAGGCGTCAGCGCCTGCTCGCCACCGTAGTTGAAGGTATAACCCGCATCCAGGCCGAGTTCATAGCGCAGGCTATCGTAAGATTGCCCATCAACGCGCATGTCATTACTCAGGCGATAATCATCCCCGGACTGGAACAGACCGGATACCGCCGCGTAAGGGGTTACGTAGCCAGACAGGTTTGGTTTCCAGTCATAGCCCAGCTTCATGCCAAAGCCAACCGCATCGGTGGTCGTGTCACCGTCAACGTATTGACCGTTGCTCATGGTAGCTGAAAGGTCGTTGTTAAAGCGGGTGTAGCTCAGGGAGCTGTCGAGGAACATATCGTTCGCAAACTTCGCAGAGGCATAGATCATTGCCGTCTGGCTGTCCTGATCGACCTGACCGGTACGATCGCTGATATCCCCCTTCGCGAAGCCTGCTGCACCGCCGACGATCCACTTCGCATTGTTACCGTCAATCTGGGTGTCCAGACCGACCATAATGCCGCTCACGTCCTGATCGTAGCTGATAACGCCATTGTCACCGTCGTAGTTGCCACCGAAGTAGCTCACCCAGGCTCCGCCATTGTCCGCCAGGCCATGACGGCTGTTGGTCAGACGCGAACCGACGGTATCCTGCTGCAGATTCCAGATATTGGTATTGGCAGAAGGAATGCTCAGCGCCATGTTGGCGTAGTCGCTCAGCGCTTTCTGCTCAAGGACAACGGTATCACCCTGCTGCTGTGCCTGATAGGTGTAAGCCCCTAAATCCGCTTTGTTTGCGGCAGTAAAGTGGGCTGCGGTATCCGGATTGTTATCATAAACACGGACGATCTCTTTGTTTTTGTAATCAGCGACGGAGCCTGCGCCGGTCGCATCATCAATGCGCACTTTATAGTTACCGGCAACGTCACCGTTCACCGCCAGATGGCCGTCTGAGTTCAGTGCGACGACACCATAGTCGTAGTCCGCGCTGTAACGATCGTTAGTGATATAACGCGCGTTATTCAGATCGCTGTTCAGCACATAATCACGGCTGGCTACGTTCAGTACGCCACCGTCGGTCAGCACCATATTGTGCGTGTCGACCTGACCCAGACCCAGCGCCAGCTCGGCACCGTTATCGACGGTGATCGTATTCGCATACAGCGCGGCCGTCTCTTCGGTCAGAGCTGCACGGCTATCGCTGTCCAGATAGAGGCTGTCGGTCGCTACGCCGCCGCTGTCGCCAATATTCAGCGATGAAGCATTGGTTAGGGTAATGGAGTCCGCCAGCAGGCCAGCGTTTTCAACGTTGACCTGAGAGCGGTTATTCACCGCCAGCGCGTCGATGTTAGAGATCTTACGGGTATCCCACTCGGAACCGTTGTCCAGCGTTACGTTGAACAGGCCGCTCTGGTAAACCGCTTCGCCCGCTACGTGGCCGTTGCTGTCAAAGGTGGAGTCAGGCCAGATGCTATTAGGCGCCAGCGCATGCCAGTCAACGTTGCTGTAACCCAGACCGTACATCTGCGAAGTGCCAATGGCTTCAACGCTGGACTGCGCCGCACCGACCCACTTGCTGCCGTTGGTCAGCGTCACGTCCAGCCTGTCGGTGCCATCCCAGGCATTAGTGGTTGGGTTATAGACGCCATCATCGGTGGTATCGGTTGCCGGATCGCCATTTTCGTAGAAGTTGTTATCGAAGGTGCTGGCGAACAGGATGTCGCCGGTGACGGTAGAATGGTCGAACGTGGCGGTGGTCTGCATGGCGTTGTCAGATGCGCTGGCCGCAACGATCAGCGCCGCGTCATCCGCACCCGTGGCGTGGGTTTCACCGTAGTCGCTCGGCTTAGCCGTTTGACCGTAGAATCCGCTGGTACCCAGATCGCTGTAGGCGCCTGACGTCAGCACGGAGTCTTTAACCACCAGCGTATCGGTGAACACGTTTGCGCTGTTCGCCACGCCTTCAACGCCGTCATACGGAGTATTATCGAGCTCCTGATAGCCCTGCGTTAGCGTAATGCCCGCAACGTGGGAATTATTCTGGATAACAATATCAGACTCCACGTCCAGCGTAATCGCGTTACCGAGAGCGTAGGTATCCAGGTAATGGGTTTCCGATGTTTCGCCCTTCACGACGTCATAAGCGTAATGCTCGTAAGCGTCGTTGATCGTGCTGTTATCGACAGTCAGGCTAAAACGATCGAACTGACTATGCGCGGTACCGTCGGCGTCTACGCCGTCGGCACAGTTTGCGGTCATACACTCAGAGGTAATCATACCGTTGATGGTGCTGTTAGAAATGCTGAGCGCATTAGAATGACCATTGATGCCGTCATCCAGATAATACGTCGAAATAACGCCATTCACCGTTGATTTATTGATCACCGGATAAATATCACCGTCATGGCTGGCATCAGTGTAATCCCAGTCAGCATAACCATAATACCACGGGGTTGAGGCGGCGTTATCATATCCAAATGTATTATACGTCGTACCGGAAATATCTTTCGCATTGGCCTGAGAAGCGATAGCCAGGGTACAGGCTAATGCAAGTTGAGATACAACCAGTTTCTTTTTCCATGTTTGCATTGGGTCATCCCTCCTCAGGGACGTAAGCAAGTTTGTCCGTCAAATCATTGTGCAATATTCAATTGTGGAGAGAATTATGCAGTTGCATTTAGAAAAGGTTCAATGAATGATTCCATTAAGTCCGCATACAGACAAAAAAACAGAAAAAAGGTCAACCACACAGCAGACAATCATTATAAACATTATAAAAACAGAAAGTTGAAAATTAATTTCATAACTCACATTAATATTATTAAAATAAATAGATCATTATTTTTTATATATTCCATCTGATATAGAAATCATACTAATCATTCCCCTTTTCCTGAAAAAACAGACCGCGCGAGTGTAGAGTGAAAAAAGGTTCTTCAGCCGTCAATTTGAGAAAAGAAAAAAGCCTACTTTCGTAAAACAACGGCCTTCACTTTGAGGTACACTAGGCCTCTTTGTTCCACAAACATCAGGCATCCCATGACCGATTTAATTGCACGTCCCCGCCGTCTGCGCAAGTCACCTGCACTGCGCGCTATGTTTGAAGAGACAACCCTGACCTTAAACGATCTGGTGTTGCCGATTTTTGTTGAAGAAGAGATCGATGACTACAAAGCCATCGAAGCCATGCCGGGCGTAATGCGCATTCCGGAAAAATATCTGGCGCGCGAGATCGAACGCATCGCCAACGCGGGGATCCGCTCGGTGATGACCTTTGGCATCTCCCATCATACCGACGCCACCGGCAGCGATGCGTGGAAAGAAGATGGCCTTGTCGCCCGTATGTCCCGCATCTGCAAAGAGACCGTGCCGGAAATGGTCGTCATGTCAGACACCTGCTTCTGCGAATACACCTCTCACGGCCACTGCGGCGTGCTGTGCGATCATGGCGTGGATAACGATGCCACCCTGCTGAATCTCGGCAAGCAGGCCGTGGTCGCGGCCGCTGCGGGTGCAGATTTCATCGCCCCCTCTGCCGCGATGGATGGACAGGTTCAGGCGATTCGTCAGGCGCTGGATGCGGCAGGCTTCACCGACACCGCCATCATGTCCTACTCCACCAAATTTGCCTCCTCCTTCTACGGCCCGTTCCGTGAAGCGGCTGGCACGGCGCTGAAGGGCGACCGTAAAACCTATCAGATGAACCCGCTGAACCGCCGGGAAGCGATTCGCGAATCCCTGCTGGATGAAGCTCAGGGCGCAGACTGCCTGATGCTCAAACCGGCTGGCGCGTATCTTGATATTCTGCGCGACATCCGCGAACGCACTGAACTGCCGCTGGGCGCTTACCAGGTGAGCGGCGAGTACGCGATGATCAAATTCGCCGCGCAGGCGGGAGCGATTGACGAAGAGAAAGTGATCCTCGAAAGCCTGGGTGCGATCAAACGTGCGGGCGCGGACCTGATCTTCAGCTACTTCGCGCTGGATCTGGCTGAGAAAAAAATCCTCCGCTAATCTTCACCAAACTGCAATACAACCGACATCTGCTCCTTCTACTGTCTTCGCAAGACGGCAGGAGGAGTAACCATGTTTAGCCTCGATAGCGTTCTCGACGATCTTTGGCCTCAGGCGAGGCCTGCATCCTGGCAAAAAAGTCTGTTAAAAAGACTGTTTTACGAAGATGAATTCCAGCAGTTTGCCGCCGCGCACCGCCACCTCAAAGGACTGGACATGGTGGAGCAAGTTCTGGATCACCTTGATATTCTCTGCACCGTTTCCGCCCGCGATCTCGAACAAATCCCCGAACATGGCCCGCTGGTCATTATTGCCAACCACCCGACGGGCACTCTGGATGGGCTGGCGCTGTTGTACGCCGTCTCCCGCGTACGCCGTGACGTCAAAGTCGTGACCAACCGGATGCTGACCCACCTTGAGCCTCTCAGTTCACTCTTTATCCCGGTGGACAATATGGGGGGCAGGACGGCGAAATCCTCCCTGGTGCAGATGGAGCAACATCTGCAAAATGCGGGCGTACTGATCTTCTTCCCGGCGGGAGAAGTTTCACGTCCGACGCGCAAAGGCATTCACGATAAAAAATGGCACCCGGGCTTTATCAAGCTCGCCAGCAAGCTGCGCGCGCCGCTGCTGCCGGTGCATATTCAGGCGCACAATAGTCTCCTCTTTTATGCCAGCACGCTGGTGTCGCCGACATTGTCGATGCTGCTGTTAATGCAGCAGATGTTCCGCCGCCGCCATAGCCAGCTGCCGATTAAAATCGGCCAGCAGATCGCCTGGCATCACTGGCACAGCGCCACCCTTTCGTCGCGTGAGATGGCCGAGCAGTGCCGTCAGCACGTGATGCGTCTTGGCAAGGGAATGCCTGGCGTCTTTAAAACCCAGTGCGCCATTGCTCGTCCGGAGGACCGGGCGACTCTGAAACGCGCGCTGGCGCAGGCCGAGTGTCTGGGCAAAACCGGCGACGATAAGCTCATCTATCTGTGGCAGCGCAACGGCCAGGAAGAGGCTCCGCTGCTGCGCGAGCTGGGCCGCCTGCGCGAAATTGCGTTTCGTGCGGTGGAGGAAGGGAGCGGCAAGCGCCGGGACACCGACCGTTACGATGACGATTATCTGCACCTGATCCTGTGGGATGATGAGGATCTGGAGATCGTGGGGGCGTATCGCTTTATGCCCACCGCAAAGCAGATTGCGCATCGGGGTCCGGAAGGGTTGTACAGCTACAGCGTGTTCCACTACGACGATAAAATGCAGGACGTGCTGGAGCACGGCATTGAACTGGGTCGCAGCTTTATTCAGCCGCGCTACTGGGGACGCCGCGGCCTGGATTATCTCTGGTCCGGGATTGGGGCTTATCTGGCACGTTATCCGCACTACCGTTATCTGTTTGGCCCGGTCTCGATTTCCGGAGGCTTACCGCCAGCGGCGCGGGATCTGCTGGTGGCATTTTACCGTCTGTGGTTCCCGGCAAGCCATCCGCTGGCCGCGTCGCGCCAGCCTTATCCTGCATCGTTACCGGACGTGCTGGCACAGTTTGGCGGCGTGGATTACGTGGACGATCTGACGAAGCTGAAATCCCTGCTCGGCAATCTGGGCTGCGGCATTCCGCCACTCTACAAGCAGTATTCCGAGCTGTGCGAACCGGGTGGCGTGCAGTTTATTGATTTTGGCAGCGACCCGGCGTTCAACAACTGCGTCGACGGGCTGGTGCTGGTGGATTTGTGCTACCTGAAGACGAACCGCTATCAGCGGTATATAGGGGTTCACTCTTTGTAGGCCGGGTAAGCGCAGCGCCACCCGGCAAAAAAGGTGCACAATTGCCGGGTGGCGGCTACGCCTTACCCGACCTACAGGTACTACAGGATCAAGGGCGATAAAACGGCTTATCCCCCAAAATCGTCGCCCGCTGCATAATCCGACGCTGCGGCAGATAGTCCGCATTGGCATAGTGCTGCGTCACGCGGTTATCCCAGATCGCCAGATCGTTCTCCTGCCAGCGCCAGCGCACCTGAAACTCCGGTTTGGTGATATGCGCAAACAGGAAGCGTAGCAGCGCCTCGCTCTCTTTTTCCGTCACGTCCACAATGCGCGTGGTAAACCCTTCGTTCACGAATAACGCCTGCTTGCCCGTGACCGGATGGGTACGCACCACCGGGTGCAGCAGCGGAGGATGTTTTGCAACCGCATCCAGCCAGCGCTGATGCTCCTCTTCGCTTTTACGGTACTTGTATTCCTGGAACGATTTTTTGAAATCGTGCTCCGCCCGCAGACCACTCAGCAGCGTCCGGAACGGTGCGGACAGCGCCTCGAAAGCCGCAATGCCGCTCGCCCACAGCGTATCGCCTCCGGTCTCCGGCAGCATTTTTGCCGCGAGGATCGCCCCTGCGGGCGGCGTCTCGATAAAGGTCACATCGGTGTGCCAGTTGTCATTATCCGGCGGATTATCGTTATGGGTATCCAGGACGATAATCTCCTCCACCCCTTCCGCATGCGGATAGACCGGATGGATATGCAGATCGCCAAAGCGTAGCGCCAGCGCGCGCTGCTGCTGCGGGGTGATCGCCTGCTCGCGCAGGAACACCACCTGATGGCGCAGCACCGCGTGATACAGCTGCTCGAACTGGTTATCGCTCAGCGGACGGGTTACATCCAGGCCCGACACCTGCGCGCCAATATACGGCCCCAGCGGGGTAATGGTCAGACGTTCACTCATTGTATTTCTCCATGCCAGGGCGTCAGACGACGCTGTAGCGCGCGCAGCCCCAGCTCTAATCCGAAGGCGATCGCGGCAATGACTGCGATCCCTGCCAGCACCACGTCAGTCGCCAGGAACTCTCCCGCCGACTGCACCATAAACCCTAATCCTCGCGTGGCGGCGATCAGCTCTGCCGCCACCAGCGTGGACCACCCCACGCCGAGGCCGATGCGCAGCCCGGTTAAGATCTCCGGCAGCGCGCCCGGTAAAATCACGAACAGCAGCACCTGTGTCCGGCTGGCGCCCAGCGACTGCGCCGCGCGGATCCGCACCTGCTGGGCACTTTTGACGCCCGCCAGCGCCGACATCGCAACCGGGGCGAAAATCGCCAGATAGATCAGCAGGATTTTTGACGTTTCACCGATGCCAAACCAAATTACCATTAGCGGCAGATAGGCCAGCGGCGGCACCGGGCGGTAAAGCTCAATCAGCGGATCGAGGATGCCGCGCACCGTCGGGCTTAAGCCCATCGCGATGCCAACCGGAATGCCGATCATCACCGCCGCCAGCAGCGCCACCAGAATGCGCGTCAGGCTTGCGCCCAGATGCTGCCAGAGCGTGGCATCCATAAACCCCTGCGGCCCGGCGAGGGCAATAAGTTTGGCCAGCACCTGTCCCGGCGGCGGCAGAAAAAGCGGGCTGATCCACTGCAGTGCCGCCACCAGCCACCACACCGCCAGTAACACCAGCAGCGTCCCGACGCTCAACGTGAGCTGGCGGGAGAACGGCCAGCGCAGCGCCTGACGCGTGCGGCGCGTTTTTTCACTGAAGACGATGCTCATGAGAAAGCCTCCCGTTGGTCAAACACGCGGCTTAGGATGTACTCACGCTGGTCGATAAACTGCGGATCGGATTTGATGCTGCGCACGGGTTCTCCGGCGACATAACGGCGCGCGAACTCGAGCGGCAAGCGTTCCACCACGCGCCCCGGCCCCGGCGATAACAGCACCAGCTCGGTCGCCATAAACACCGCTTCTTCGATGTCGTGGGTGATCAACAGGACCTGCTTGCCCGTCTCATGCCAGAGACGCAACAGCAGGGTTTGCATCTGCTCGCGGGTGAAGGCGTCCAGCGCGCCGAACGGCTCGTCCAGCAGCAACAGCTGCGGGTTTGCCGCCAGCGCACGGGCAATGCCGACACGCTGGCGCTGACCGCCGGAAAGCTGCCAGATAAAGCGTTTTTCCGCCCCTTCGAGACCCACTTTTTTCAGCATCTGCCGTGCCGTTTCCAGCCGCTGTTCGCGGTTCCCCCCCGCAAGCTGTAGCCCAAATGCCACGTTTTCCTGCACGTTGCGCCAGGGGAGCAAACCTTCATTCTGGAAAACCACGCCGCGCTCGGCGCCGGGGCCTTCCACCTTTTTGCCTTCCAGTTGGATGGTGCCACGCTGATAAGGGACAAAACCGGCAATCAGATTCAGTAGCGTGGTTTTCCCACACCCGGAGGGGCCCAGCACCACCAGCAGTTCACCGCTGGCCAGCGTCAGGTTGATCTCCTCCAGCGCGGGTTTGCCGCCGTAATCGGCATACAGGTTAGTTATGCTCAGCATGGCGGACTCCTTATTTCACAAAGCGGTCGGTGACGTACTGGCTGTAATCCGCCGCTACCGCGGGCACTTTGCCCTGCGCTTTCAGGAAGGTGGCGGTATCGACAATCGCTTTGTTCACCGGCCCGGTCAGCTGCTGCACCTGCTGCGCAGGGGTCAGGTAGGTATTGCCTTTCACCAGCCCCGGCACGTCCGCTTCCGGCACGCCGCTCAGTCGGGCGAGTTTTTCAAGATTGGCGGGCTGCTTCAGCCATTCATCGGGGTTACTGATATAGGGCTGTTGGGCGTCGAGGGCGCTTTTGGCAAAGGCTTTCACCACCTCGGGATGTTTCTCAGCAAAGTCTTTGCGCACGACCCACACGTCGAGCGTCGGCGCGCCCCACTGGCCCACCTTTTCGGAGTCGGTCAGCACGGTGCCATCTTTTTCCAGCTCGTTCACGGCTGGGGCCCAGACATAGGCTCCGTCAATATCCCCACGCTGCCAGGCCGCGATTATCGCGGGTGGCTGGAGATTAAGAATCTGAACCTGCCCCGGCTTGATGCCCCAGTGTTTGAGCGCCGCCAGCAGGCTGTAGTGGGTGGTAGAGATAAACGGCACGGCGATGCGCTTGCCGATCAGGTCTTCCGGTTTGGTGATGTTTTTCTTCACCACCAGCGCTTCAGAGTTACCGAGCTGCGAGGCGAGCAGGAACACCTCAATCGGCACCTGCTGGCTGGCCGCGACCGCCAGCGGGCTGGATCCGATATTGCCGATCTGCACGTCGCCGGAGGCTAACGCACGCACGACGGACGCCCCACTGTCGAACTTGCGCCAGTCGACGTTCGCGCCGCTCGCTTTGGCAAAGGTGTTATCCGCCTGCGCAACTTTCGCCGGTTCCGCAGAGGTTTGATACGCGACGGTGACGTCTACCGCCTGCGCCTGAAAGGCCCACAGCGCCAGCGCGCCGAGAAGTGTGATTCGCGATGAAATTGCCATAGTATCTGCTCCCCTTGTTGTTATGAGGGCAGTATTTCCGGCGCGGGAATTTTGATAAAGGAATTAAAACGCATCGCTCATAACGATTCGTTTTTAGATAAAAAGTGGGAAAGGATAGTTGGTTTTGTGCGATTCGTTTTTTCCCCTCTCCCTGTGGGCTGATGTATCCCCGCAATTAAATGCGAGCAGTGAACAATTCCCTCGCCCCTTCGGGGAGAGGGTTAGGGTGAGGGGAACATACGGCTGTAGTGGTCATTCCGTTCACTTAATGTTCCTTGCCACTCTGTGACGGCATGACCGGTGAACGTGCCAGGGTGGCTCAATCGCCACCACCCTGGCGACCCGGGCTCCCGGCGGTAAATCGCCGCTTCGCGGTGCCCTCAGCTTATTCCTTCAGGCTATCGGGTCGGGCATGAGCCTGCATCCCTGCAGGCCACGCCCTCTCGGCACATCCGTGCGCCTCGCCCCGGCCTTACGGAAACGCTTCGGCGATTTACAGCCGGACCAGAGCATCGCTGTAAGTTATTCATTTCACATTATAAAATTGAATGGCTTCTGGTTAAAAAATTTACACGGAAACCCTCATATATAGGCCGGGTAAGGCGTAGCCGCCACCCGGCAGAGAAGTCAGCGCTTTGCGTTTAGCTCAGCAATATCCTTCGGTGTGGTGCGACAGCATCCACCGATTAATTTCGCTCCAGCCGCCAGCCACTGTGGCAAATAGCCCGCCAGCGTCTCGCACGCTTCGCCGTGGTGGTGCCAGGTTTTAGTCACCGCATCATAGTGCTCGCCCGAGTTCGGGTAGACCACCAGCGGCAGCGCCGTCAGGCTTTGCAGATGTTTCAACGCCGCGGTGGTGTTTTCCAGGGCGATGCAGTTGATGCCCAGCGCGACAATGTGCGGGGAGTTTGCCAGCACGTCGACCACCTCACGCAGCGGCGTGCCGTCGCTCAGGTGCTCGCTATCACGCAGGGTAAACGAGAACCACGCCCGGGCGCGAGGATACTCGGCCAGAAGCGCCGCCAGCGCCTTAATTTCCCCAAACGAAGGCAGCGTTTCGCAGGCCAGCAGGTCAGCCCCCGCATCCAGCAGCGCTTCCACACGCGGGCGGTGGAAGGCGGTAAACGCCTCGGCGCTGCGCACGTAGTCGCCGCGATATTCCGAACCATCCGCCAGATACGCGCCGTACGGCCCCACGGAGCCTGCCACCAGCAGCGTACCTGCGTGCGGGTTTTCAGCCAGATACGCTTCGCGCGCCTTACGCGCCAGTTCCACGCTTTTGCCAATCAACGCCCGGGACTGTGCCTCGTCCAGCCCGCGTGCCGCGAAGCCCGCGGGCGTGGCCTGGTAGCTGGCAGTGATCGCCACCTGCGCCCCTGCGCGGTAATAATCAAGATGCACTTCGCGGATAAGTTCCGGGTTTTCTACCAACACTTTGGCAGACCAGAGGCTGTCTGCAAGGTTACACCCGCGCGCTTCCAGCTCCGTTGCCATCGCCCCATCCAGCACCACAAACGGCTGTTTTTCGAGAAGGGCGGTAAGCGGATTATTCTGCGACATGTTCAGGCTCCTGCGATGTCATATTTCGGGTCAGGTAGTACGCACCATAACACAGGGCGACAAACGGAAGCCCGCAATAAAGGGCAATACGCTGGCTCGGGTCAAACCACAGGCCGACACAGGCAACCACGCAGAGAATAAAACCGAGTACCGGCACCAGCGGATACCACGGCGCACGATACTGCAACGCAGAGAGCGGCTGGCCGGACTGCAGATGTCGGCGACGGAAAACGAAGTGCGACGCGCAGATGCTGATCCAGACCGCCACCACCGCAAAGCCGGAAATGGCCGAGAGCGCGACAAACACCGTGTCCGGGGCGATAACGCTTGAGAACAGCGCCAGCACGCCACCGAGCATGGAAACCGAAAGCGCCGTCAACGGCACACCATTTTTGTTCACCCGGGCAAAGCAGCGCGGCAACGTTTTTTCGTTAGAGAGCGACCACAGCATGCGCCCGGAGGCGTACAGCCCGGAGTTGGCCGCCGAGAGGATCGCCGTCAGGATCACGAAGTTAAAGATATCTGCCGCGTAAGGAATACCGACCTTCTCAAACACCAGCACGAACGGACTCTTTTCCACGCCCGCCTGCTGCATCGGGATCAGCGCCGCCAGTACAAACACGGTGCCGATAAAAAAGATAATCAGCCGCGCGATGGTGGTGCGGATTGCGACCGGAATGACCTTGTGCGGATTTTGGGTTTCGCCCGCCGCGATACCAATAAGTTCGGTGCCGGAGAAGGCAAAGTTCACCGCCACCATGGTCATCAGGATCGGCAGGCCGCCGTGCGGGAACCAGCCCTCAGCGGTAATGTTGCTTAACCCCGGCGCAGGAGAACCGTCCTGCATCGGGATAAAGCCAAAGACCGCCGCCCCGCCGAGGATAATAAAGGCGATGATGGTGATAACTTTCACCAGCGAGAACCAGAATTCGCCTTCAGCAAAGAAGCGCGTGGAGATGACGTTAAGGCCAAAAATCACCACGCAGAAGACCACGCACCACGTCCAGACGGGCACCTGCGGGAACCAGTACTGCATGCAGAACCCGGCGGCGGTAAAGCTCGACCCGAGCGCCACCGTCCAGGTGAGCCAGTAGAGCCACGCCACGGTGTAGCCCGTCGCCGGGCCAAGATAACGGGCGGCATAGACGTGGAACGCGCCGGTTTCCGGCATCGCCACGGAAAGCTCACCAAGACACTGCATCACCAGCCAGACCACCAGCGCGCCAATCAGGTATGCCAGCAGCGTGCCCGCCGCCCCGGTCGTGGAAATGATATAGCCCGTATTAAAAAATAACCCAGTCCCAATCACGCCGCCCAGCGAGAGCATAATCAGGTGGCGTGTTTTCATGGTGCGCTTCAGCTGCCCATTTTCTTGTTGTGTTTGCATATTACCTTCTATACGTATGGACATCTAAACATCCAAAGAAGGTGTTATACCGCGATTGTTAATAAAAAGCTAGATGACCAGACGCAAACGAGCGCGCCGCGCACTGAGTCTGGGGTGGGATGTCAGGATGACATAGAGAAAAGGACGCCAGGCCATAAGCACCTCCGCAAGCTGATATGTATATCATGGTGCGGGAAGAGACGATCTTCGGTCAGTCGAAAGTGGGATCCGTGAAGAGTGGATTCATACCGCAACACTGTCCACAGAACAGGTAAGGCGCAAAGGTTGGTAATTCTCACAATCAGTTCTATAGTCGAACAGTTTCTTAGTAACCAGGAATGACTGATGCGCTTTAACGGACTGACCAAAGGTTTCTTTATTTTCATCCTCGCCCTTGTGACCTGGGCCTTCTTCGACGTGCTGTCGCCCTACTTCTCCGCAATACTGTGGGCCGCTATTCTGACCGTGATTTTTAACCCGGTAAAAAACAAGCTGCGCACCGCGCTGGGGGATCGCAACGGGCTGGCCTCGCTGCTGACCATCGGCATTATCTGCCTGATCGTCTTTATTCCGCTGATGGTGATCCTCTCCTCACTCGCCATTGAGCTGAACGTGGTGTACACCAAGCTTCAGGAGAACAACACGCAGTTCCCGGAAGTGGTGGCGAGCATCTTTAACCACCTGCCGGACTGGGCCAGCGGCTTCCTCGCGGATCACAACCTGAACAACGCGGCGCAGATCCAGAAAAAACTCTCCGATGTTGCGCTGCAGGGCGGGCAGTATCTGGCGGGTAGCGCGTTTCTGATCGGCAAAGGTACGTTTGGCTTTGCGATTAGCTTCGGCATCATGCTTTATCTGCTGTTCTTCCTGCTGAAAGACGGACCGTATCTGGTGCGCCAGATCCTCGACTCCCTGCCCCTGTCTGATTTCGCCAAACAACACCTGTTCGCTAAATTTGTCGGCGTATCGCGTGCCACGGTAAAAGGCACGGCGGCGGTGGCGGTGGTCCAGGGCATACTCGGCGGGATTGCGTTTGCCATTGTGGGCCTCGACGGGAGCGTCCTCTGGGGCGCGCTGATGGCTTTCCTCTCGCTGGTACCCGCCATCGGTTCGGCGATTGTCTGGGTCCCTGCCGCCATCTTCCTGTTCGCCACGCACCAGATCTGGCAGGGGCTGTTCATTGTCGGCTTCTTTGTGATTGTCGTCGGACTGGTGGACAACATCCTGCGACCGCTGCTGGTGGGTAAAGACACCAAAATGCCGGACTATCTGATACTGATCTCCACCCTCGGCGGCATGGAGCTGTACGGCATTAATGGCTTTGTCATTGGGCCGCTGATTGCCGCGCTGTTTATCGCCTGCTGGAACCTCTTCTCCGGCCGCGACCACGAAGGAAATGCTGAAGAGCTGGATGCCGATTTCATTGAAGAGGGAAAAAACCCTCCAGATTTGTAAGGATGTGACGATATAGACCCCACCAGGCGGCACTGTGCCGCCTTTTTTTCGCCATAAATCAGCCGTTTTCTATAATCTGAAGAACGCCATCCTCTTCATGTTGTAAAAGGATCACCAGGTGCGAATCGCGACAATTACTAACTGGGCCTATGGTGCCACGGTCTGCCTGACCATTGCGTCCGGCATTATCATGCTGCTGGCTTCCGGCGCCGACACCGCGGAACGTCAGGCCATTGAACAGCGTCAACGTTTTGATGAGCTGACGGAAAATATTGAAACTGATGCCTGGGTACAGTCCGATTTAGCACGCCTGTACGTCGTCAAAAAAGATCCTCAAATCCTCAAAGAGTATAACCAGTCAGAGAATAGCCTGAAGCACATCGAGCTGAAGCTGGAAAAACTGCAGGACGCTGGCGCATCGGATGACGAGCTTGCCCTGCTGCATAAAGGCTTAAAGATTGTTGATGAGCTGCAGGACGAACAGCAAATGGCCCTGGCGAACACGGCGCGGGGTGAAGACGCTCAGGCCATCGCCCTGCTCTATGGTGCCTCTTATGAGCAAGAGCTTGAGCGCGCCCAGAACCAGATCGATCACTTTCGCCAGATACTCGACAAACGTGTAATCACGTCCGTACGGGAGGCGACAAAAAAATCGAAAGCGCTGCGAACGGCCTCTGAGTTGATGGTTGGCCTCACCGCCCTGCTGTTCCTGTTTGTGCTTGGCTTTATATTAAAACGCCGCGTGCTGCGTCCGGTCGTGCGCCTGAGCGACGTGGTGCACCGCCTGGCATCACAGGACTACGCGGTGGAAACGCCCAACTTCAACCAGATTGATGAGATCGGCGATATGGCGCAGGCCATCCGCATCTTCCGTGAAAACGGCCTTGCGCGCCAGCGTCTGGAAAAAGAGCGCGATGCCGACTGGGCCATCCGCGAGCTGCTGGCGCGCATGACCCAGAGGCTGCAGGGATGTGAGAACGTAAACGATGTGATTAACGTGGCGGAGTTGTTTGCGCCCAATATTGCACCGGGGATCCCTGGCCGACTCTACGTTCTCGACCGGGATCCGTGGCAGATGCGCTGCGTCGCGCAATGGCTTGCGCCGGTGGGTGACGAGACGACGTTCCACCCTGACGAGTGCTGGGCCGTGCGTCGTGGTCAGAGCCATCCGCCGGTCAACGGTGAGCCGGATATCGCCTGCTATCACCTGCAGGAAGAGACGACGAACAGCGCGCTGTGCGTGCCGCTTATCGCCCAGGGGGAGGCCATTGGCTTGCTCTCTTTCCAGAACACCAACGCGGACAATGCCCCTTCCCGCCCGTATCTTGAACTGATGGCTGAGGCGCTAGGACTGGCGCTGGCGAACCAACGTCTGCGCGACGCGTTACTGGAAAAAGCCCTGTTTGACCCGCTCACCGGCCTGCGTAATCGCCATCATCTGGAAGACACCCTGCACACCCAGATGGCACAAGCCATGCGTAACGATGAACCGGTTAGCTGCCTGATGATCGACATCGATCACTTCAAGAGCATTAATGACCGTTTCGGCCATGAGGCCGGAGACCTGGTCATTAAAAGCGTGGCGCTGATTGTTCAGCGGGCCGGGCATGACAGCGGGCTGGCCTTTCGCTTCGGGGGGGAGGAATTTCTGGTACTGCTTCCCGGCGCCGGAGAAGCAGAAGCGCATGCCTGTGCGCAGAAAATTTATGACGGTGTGCGTGAGCTGTCGCTTCGTTACGGCCTCTCAGAGATTGGGCCGGTGGATGTCTCGATTGGTATTGCCAGCTATCCAGAGCATGCCCAGAGCGACAACCTGCTGCGCGCCGCGGATGTCGCCTTATACCGGGCGAAAGAGCTGGGCCGGGCGCGGATTGTGAGTTTTGGGATGCTGGAAGCGGGTTAAGGTTAGACTCTTATTCATGACGCATGATGTTCATGTCATTGTTCTGACGCCAGAAGATCAATCATGGCCCGTGTGGCTGCTGACTGGCGTCGATGGGGCGCATAGATGAGCGAGAAAGGTCGCGATCGTCCACGAAGTTGCGGAAGTATCTCAACTAACTGGCCGCGCTGTATCTTCTCGCGGACAATGAATTCGTAGCTCTGACAGACCCCTATTCCATGTTCAGCCAGCGAAACCACGCCAAGGACATCATCTGAAATCTCGATGGTTGAATCTGTCTGCCAGTCAACATCCCGCTCATCCACGCGAAATACCCAGGGCGCAATACGGCCGGTACGCGGCATAATAAAAGGCAGGCACATATGCTGCCGCAGTTCATCGAGCGTCTGCGGCATTCCCATGCGATGAAGGTAAGCGGGTGAAGCAACCAACAGCAGTGCCGCATCCTGCAATTTACGCGCGACGAATCCACTGTCAGGCATTTGACCCAGGCGAATAGCCAGGTCGAATCCCTCAGCGATCAGGTCGACATTGCGATTGGTAATGTTCAGCTCCACCTGAACGCGCGGAAACTGTTGGGAAAAGCGGGCCAGCAAGGGCGGCAGACAATAATGCCCATAGGTGGTCGGGACGCTGATCCGTACCCGGCCAGTCAGATCCCCCTCCTGCCCCCGGCCATCGCGTTCGGCGTCATCAAGCAGGGAAAAAGCAGAACGCGCCTGCTCAAGATAAATCCGTCCGGCTTCCGTTAGCCCCACACGACGTGTGGTGCGTTGCAATAGCTGTCGTCCAAGACGCACTTCAAGGCGGGAGACCGCACGACTCAACACTGAGGGCGTGGTTGAAAGGGCGACCGCTGCAGCGGTAAATGAGCCATGTTCAACAACAGTAATGAAGACCTCAACATCGCCGAGATAATCGAATTTTCTGCTCATCTTGCTCTTTCAGGAACAAATGTTTTTCATTTTCGCTAATTTATCTCCGTTTGAGCGATGAGTAAAGTAGCCGCACTTGTTACCAAAAGGCAAAAACGATGGATCTTCAACTCAACGGTAAGACAGCACTTGTTACAGGGGCCACCGCAGGCATTGGGCTGGCTATCGCCAGTACTCTTGCGCGCGAAGGTGTTGCCGTCACGATTACCGGACGCGATCGGGAAAAACTGCACAATGCGGTAGCGAAAATTGCTCAGGCAGCTCCCCAGGCCCGGGTATCAGCCATTGTCGCCGATCTGGCGAACGCTGAAGGTGCAGAAGCGCTGATTAAGGCCTGTACGGATACCGATATTCTTATCAATAACCTGGGTTTTTATGAAGCCACCCCTTTCGCTGATATCACCGACGAGGAATGGCTACGCATGTTCAACATTAACGTGATGTCAGGCGTTCGTCTTTCACGGCATTACTTCCCACGCATGCTAGCACGCAACTGGGGCCGGGTGATTTTTATGTCCAGCGAAGTTGGCGCTTTCACGCCGCCAGACATGGTGCATTACGGCGTCAGCAAATCAGCTCAACTCGCCGTATCGCGAGGAATGGCAGAGCTGACGAAGGGTACCGGCGTAACGGTCAACAGCGTACTGCCATCGGCAACCCGCTCTGACGGAATCATTGATTACCTGCGCCAGACAGCGCCTGAACCTGGCATGACAGACCAGCAGATTGAAGCGCATTTCTTCCAGACCTACCGCCCCAGTTCGCTGATCGCGCGAATGATCGAGGCTGACGAGATAGCCGCTATGGTCGCGCTACTGGCAAGCCCACTCGGCGCGGCATCAAACGGGGCTGCGGTACGCGTCGAAGGCGGAACGTTCCGCTCCATTCTTTGATACCGCATTAAGAAACCGCGTCTTACTCACATCACCGGAGCATGTATGTCCTACCGTATCGGTACTTTCCCCGCCATTGCAATGGCGGCATTGTTCTCTTTCGCAAGCTGTGCCAGCGCGGCGGATCAGATGCCTCTTGAGCACTGGCGCAGCTACTCAGGCGTAAGCTGGGATAAACCTGAAAACGTGCAAATGCCAGCCGTGTTTTCCGGGTCGGTGAATGCCCCCTTAGCAGGCATTCACTTTGATGCAAAGGGTCGGGCCTTTGTCAGCACGCCCCGACTGATTTCAGCCAGCGCCCCCGCCACGTTGAATATTCTCGACACCGATCCTCAGTCCGGACCCGCGCGCCTGACAGCATTTCCGTCCCGCGAGCGTAATGCGGTTGATTCCGCTCCCGATCAGAACCTGCGCAACGTGCTCGGCTTTTATGTTGATCGTAAAAACGGCTGGTTATGGGCGCTGGATATGGGGTTCATCGCGGGAGAAACGGAATCCCCTTCAGGCTCGCAGAAATTGGTCGTACTGGATCTCGACTCGGGCCGAACGGTTAAACGTATCCCCCTGGACGGCGTGGCCGACCGTAAGGCAAGTTTCCTTAACGATGTCGTTGTCGATGAGAATCATCGTATCGCATACATTTCCGACAGCGGGTCGCGCAGTGCGCCTGAAAACCGTGTCGGCCTGATCGTCGTGGATTTCGCCACCGGCACAGCCCGACGCGTGCTGAATAGTCACCCTGCCCTGCAGATTGAACCGGGGGTAAACGTCATTTCCCATGGCGCGGAGGTATGGCCAGGTAAACCGCTATTGATTGGTATCAACGGTATTGCGCTGTCTCCCGATGCAGAAACATTGTACTGGACGGTGACGACGGGAACACATGCATACGCGGTGCCCACTGCCGTGCTGAAGCAACATGATTCAACTGATGCGCAGATTGCCGCTCAAATTCAGAATCTGGGCACGGTGGGAGGTAATACTGACGGTTTGGTGACCGATGCAAAAGGCTACCTCTATATTACAGATGTCACCCGTAACGGCATTGTCAGATATGATCCGAAGACCCGTAAAATGTTACTTATTGCTGCAAATGAAGCCATAAAGTGGCCAGACACACCGGCTATTCGCCCGGACGGTGACCTGATCTTCACATCAAGTAGCCTTAATGACCACTTCGCTGGAATGGTCAAACCAGGCCATGAACGGTACGATCTGTGGCGCTTGCGACAGGACACGAACCCGCCGATGAACACTCGCTAATATGGCTGCGCCACCCAATGGGTGGCGCTTTTTTAGCTGTGACGGACAGGTAAAATCTGTGTCGTGAGAAAATAACGCTCATTTAAAACGATTATTTTTTAAACGCAAAAGAGCTTATTCAAGTAACGTTAGTTTGTCTCAAAATTTCAGTAGCACCATCCACAAATCAAACACCCTACCCTAAAACCACCCAACCCATTGTTTTTAATGGTTTTTACTAAACTAAACGTGCAGTAACAACCGCTACTCAACAAAATATGTAAACTACTGTGATAACTAAATTATAATTCATATACTTCGTTAAAAAAGTGGGGGGTCAAAATGAGATTAACCTTAATGCTGTTGTGCTGTCTGGTGCCAACTTTAGCCTGGGCAGGTGAACTGCCAAAACCTGTTGGAAAACCTATTTTGACGATTTACGGTAATATAGAAAATACCAACGAAGAGGGAAAAGCAGTGTTTGATCTCGCCAGCCTTGAAAAACTAGGGATGGTGAGTTTCGAGACGACATCGCCCTGGTATAACGGACGTACAAAGTTTGAGGGTGTCCCTATGAGAAAACTCATGGATTATGTGGGGGCAAAGGGTACTAACGTTAACGTCATTGCGCTCAATGATTACTCTACCGTCATCCCTCTTAGCGACTTCAAAAAATACAACGCCATACTTGCCTTAAAGGTCAATGGCGAATATATGCGCATCCGCGACAAAGGCCCGTCGTTCATTGTTTACCCTTATGACAGTCTTCCTGAGTTGAATAATCAAATTTATTATTCGCGTTCAGCATGGCAGGTTAGCAAAATGAAGATTGAGTAGCAGTTCAGGAGAACATAATGAACAGGATACTGGTTGGTATCATTTTTTCTCTTTTTATCACGACAGGATATATTGCATTCCTTGTTTACGATCGACAGCAGGAGTTGCAAAAACTGACTCAATACACCGAGTCCTGGTCCGTGGCTCAACTGGTATCAGAGTATTACCGATTTGAATCATGGCTTGGTCTATACGCAACCGATACCGATGACGTTACGATAGACCAGGTCCGCATGCGTCTTGAAATTATGCTAAGCCAGAGCGATTTAATGAACGGCGGGGATTTAGGTCGCTATATTGACAGCGATAAAATGCACCAGGAACTCGCTTCGCGTTTAGAGAAAATACTGGCGTATCTGGATGGCAATCTCGAAAAAATGAGCCATCCGGAGTTACAGGCATACCTGAAAAATATGCATATGCTTGATGCGCCGCTCAGCCAACTTTCGGCCACGGCATTAACAAAAGATATTAATACAGTTAATGAATCAAACAGAAAAATCCAAATCCTGTATTATATTTACTCCGCGCTTTCATTACTTCTGGTGATATTAAGCTTTATTCTGGGCTTTTTAATGATCTACCAGAATAAAAACATTCTCAAAGCCCATATGCAGGTTAAAAGCCTGGCTGACGAACTACAGATATCAAAAGAAACGCTGCAGATTCAGAACGCGAAGCTGGAGTATGATGTTTATCATGATTCCCTGACCGGTATGAAAAACCGCCTTTTCTTCTGGGACGATCTCAACAAAATTAATCTTCAGGCGGATAAAAACCATATCCCCGTCACGGTGATGTTATTTGATTTAGACCGGTTTAAAGAGGTCAACGATACCTATGGTCATGATGCCGGAGATTTACTGCTGAACCAGGTCTCCCGCCGCCTTACCTCAATGAGCAGTGCGACGGATACGTTTTACCGTTTGGGTGGCGACGAGTTTGCCCTTCTCTCCAGCGGCCTGACGGAAAGCGCTGCGGTTTCGCGCGCCAAAGAGATCAGCGATCATATCAGCCAGCCCTATACGATTAATAACCAGCTGATAAAAATTGCCACCTGCGTGGGTATTGTTTTATCGGATAACGAACGACGCTCTGATTATCTTTACAAGTTTGCCGATCTCGCCCTCTACGAAGCCAAAAAAGAGGGCTCGCAGCAGATAAAAGTCTTCCGTCAGTGGATGCTGCAAAAACTGCAGGAAAGCAGAACCCTTGAACATGATATGGCGCTGGCGCTCGATCACCATGAATTTGTTGTGTATTACCAGCCTATTGTCGATGCATTCAGCAATGATATTTACGGCTATGAAGCGCTTATTCGCTGGATACATCCGCAGAAAGGAATACTGTCGCCGGATTACTTTATCTCTGTTGCTGAAAAAACAGGGATGATCAATGAGATCGGTAAAAATGTGCTTGAGCTTGCCTGCCGGGAGGCCGTTTCCTGGGCGGTTCCGGCACGGATCTCGGTGAACGTCTCGCCTGTTCAGTTAGGCACGAAATCCTTTACGGCGATGGTGCAGTCTATTCTGAAAGAGACTGGGCTACCGGCCAATCGCCTTGAGTTAGAAGTCACCGAGTCTTCACTCTTCAGTGACAGCAACACGCCAGTCACTATTCTCAAAAAGCTCAGATCGCTGGGGGTAAGAATTTCGATCGATGATTTCGGTACCGGGTATTCATCGCTCTCACGGCTCAGTGAACTCAACTTTGATAAAATCAAAATAGATAAATCCTTTGTGAATCCCATATCCACGCAAGATGAAGCGCTGAATATCGTTAAGCTGATCGCCGGTATGGCGAAGAGTCTAAATATGAGGGTCATTGCAGAAGGTGTCGAAACCGAAGCTCAGCTTGAACGTCTTCAGGCGCTTGGCTGCGACCTCGTGCAGGGCTATCTGTTCGGAAAACCGCAGGCTGAAGTCGACAAAAAAATAAAAAGCGGTGCAGCGTGATCCCACCGGGATCACACTTTTCAGCCGTGGGTATTCACATCCCCTCACCAGCTGTTACCATTCGCCCCGTAAATACCTTTCAACTCAACCCGAGGCTTTGATGCTGGAGAATGTCATCATCCGATAATCAGCTCCCCGACCTTTCAGGCCGGACTGATTATCAATGCGCCGAAATCGAATGCGGGCACCGCTGTGTGTTTGCACGTTTTGCACATGATGATTAAACAGGTTTTCCAGTATGAATTTATCCCGTCAGGAACAACGTACCTTACACGTTCTCGCCAAAGGTGGCCGTATTGTGCACGTCCGCGATACGTCCGGCCGCGTCACCGCCGTGGAATGCTACAGCCGCGAAGGGCTGCTGCTGTCTGATTGCACGCTCGCCGTCTTTAAAAAACTCAAAACTAAAAAGCTGATCAAATCCGTTAAGGGTCAGCCCTACCGCATCAATACCACCGGGCTGAACAACGTTCGTGCTCAGCCTGACAATCGTTAAGGAGAGGAATATGGATATCCCACGTATTTTTACCGTCAGCGAAAGCGAACACCGCATTCATAACCCCTTTACGCCAGAAAAGTACGCCACGCTGGGCCGCGTGTTACGCATGAAGCCAGACACGCGCATTCTCGATCTCGGCAGCGGCTCGGGAGAGATGCTTTGCACCTGGGCATGTGACCACGGGATTACCGGCACCGGCATCGACATGAGCCCGCTCTTTACTACGCAGGCCAAACTGCGCGCAGAGGAACTGGGCGTTGCCGAACGCGTTCAATTTATTCATAACGACGCGGCAGGTTTCGTTGCGGATGAAAAATGTGACGTGGCGGCGTGTATTGGCGCCACATGGATTGCAGGCGGCGTCGCCGGAACGATGAGCCTGCTGGCACAAAGCCTTAAGCGCGGGGGAATCATGCTCATCGGCGAACCTTACTGGCGGCGGCTTCCCGCAACGGATGAGGTGGCTCGGGCCTGTGGCGCCTCGTCCATCGCAGACTTTCTCACCCTGCCCGACCTCGTCGCCTCTTTCGATCAGCAAGGCTATGACCTGGTGGAAATGGTGCTGGCAGACCAGGAAGGCTGGGACCGATATGAAGCCGCGAAATGGATGACGCTGCGTCGCTGGCTGGAGCAACACCCTGACGATGACTTTGCGCAGGAGGTGCGAGCGGAGCTGAAAAGCGCGCCTGAACGCCATGTGACCTACACGCGGGAATACCTCGGCTGGGGCGTGTTTGCGTTAATGGCACGACAGGAGGACGTTTGCGGTACCGCCTAAAGGGGAAACCGGATATCTGATTAACTTACCCGGTATCTGCGATAAATTGACCCGAACCGCGCATTTACCCTACGATCGCCCGGTAGCGCTTCGCTTACCGGGCGGAAAGGAGGGAGATATTCAGGATTCCACCTCAGCCAACCAGCCTCCCACAGCAAGGTTAAACTCCTCCACCGCGTCACAAAGCGCTGACCACAGGGCATGCAGGTGTTCCAGAGCCTGTTCCGGACAAAGACAGGCCATCTCAAGTTCACGACTCGCCCGTTCAATCCGTCTCGCGCCACAAATTTTCGCGGCTCCCGACAGACGATGCATGCAAGCGGCCAGCTCCGGCCAGTCCTGCAGCTCAACCAGGTCTGCCGCATAGCGCAGATCGTCATTATTCGTTTGAACGGTTACCCGCAGCAACTCTCCCAGCATCTGCTCATCAAAGCTGCTGAGCGCCTCCAGCTTCGGGTAATCCACCACTCGGGAGAGAGAAACGGCCTCCCCCCTGGGCGCAGCAATGTTTTTCATCACGTCATTCAACAACGTTTTGAGCTGGGACATCGGAAGAGGTTTGAACAGGCAGTCGTCCATTCCGGCTGCGAGGCATCTGGCCCGCTCTTCAGGCCAGGCATTGGCCGTTAGACCGAGGATGATCAAGGCGTCACCGGCACGTTCCCGCAGCAGACGCGTCAATGCCAGACCATCCATCCCCGGCATACTGCAGTCGGTAATAACCACATCAAATCGCGTATCCTGAAACAATTCCCAGGCCTCCAGGCCATTCTGTGCCTCCTTGACATGGTGACCAAGATGCATGAGCTGGCGGCGTAACAGCATTCGGTTCGCGGGATGATCGTCCACCGCCAGAATGCTCAGAGGACGATGAGGAACCGCTATTGGTTCGACATCTGCCTCCGTTGGACTGACGGGGTTGTCCCGCTGCTGGACTGACACCGTAAAACTGACCTGCGTTCCCTTACCTTTCTCACTCGCGATGGTAATACTGCCGCCCATCATCGTGACCAGCTGCGCGCAAATCGCCAGTCCCAGCCCGGAACCACTCTGGACGGCACCATCCCTCGCCTGGACCCAGGGATCGAAGATATTCTTTTGCTCTTCCGCGGAAATCCCTCGCCCCGTATCCGAAACGCTAATGTGCAGAAGATAGTTAGCCGGGGCCGTTTCACCGTTAAAAAGGGTCATTTCAACGGTGATGCAACCTTTCTCGGTGAATTTAATGGCGTTACTCACCAGGTTTGAGAGCACCTGTCTGAACCGCAGCGGATCGAGAAAAATCTCCTCTGGCAACTCTGGAGGCACCACATATTGCAGACGTAACGCTTTCTGCCTCGCCAGGCCCTCGAAGACCCGCACCACTGGCGGTAGAAGATCCGCCGTTCGGACCCACTGCGGAGTTAATTCAAGTCGACCTGATTCAATCCGGGCCATATCCAGAATATCCCCGATAAGCCCCATTAAGGAGCGGGCAGATTCACAGGCAACCCTGACGGGATCGTCATCTTCCCATGTTTTATCTGCGGCGTTGACCGTCAGTTCAAGCAGCCCAATGATGGCGCTTACTGGCGTCCGTATTTCATGACTCATGGTTGCCAGAAACGTACTTTTTGCGCGGTTAGCCTGTTCGGCGCGTTCCGTTTCTTCTGAAAGCGCACGGGTCAGCGTTTCGTTATAGGCCAGCTGAGACTGAAGATCCTGCTGAGCCAGCTGACGGGCGCCAATTTCGCGCCGCAGGTAATAGATCCAGATAAGTGAGGTCAGAATGACAATCCCGGCCACCCCGGAAACCAGCCAGAAGCGGGTTCTGTACAGCTCCCACGTATTGAGTCTGACATCGGGTCGCGTCTGCCATTTATCGATCACATGAGTGATACCGGAACATGCGTGTTTACCACATACACCGCAATCTTAGGATGATGCGCAATCCAGTTTCTTTCCTCAGAAGTAAGAGCGTTTTTAAGGGTCTTTTTTCCCTCTTCCGACAGGCGCGTCAAACCCCACGTCTGGGCTACTTCATTGTAAATGTGTCGGCGACGATCTCTGAGTGCCGTGTTGATGGCATCCTTGAGGGGCATCATGTCCGGACGGATGATAAATCTGGGTCCCTGTTCTGGCAAAAACGTACTGGGGGACAGCGTTAACTGGCTATTGAAATTCTGACGATTAATCTCGGCAGCCGTCACAAAGTTGGTCCAGAATACGGCATTGTCATCATTGGCCACAGACGCCATTGCGCGGTAATCATCTGTAGCGGCAGTCAATGAAGCCTTCGGAAACACGTTTCTTAGCTGTTCGCGTAACGCATCTCCACCAATATAAAACAGCACTTTTCCACGTAATCCGTCCGCTTCCCGAACCGGTTTTTGGCTCACCAGAACAGCACGATCGGCCAGATAACGGTCGGTCAGAAGCAGATCGGGATGACGTTCTGTATCGGTAAGGGAACGATCGTCGACGATCATGTCCACCTGTGACGCGGTTAAGGCTTCCAATGCTGCAGAACTGTCAGGGTAACGTAATACCTGGAAATCCACTCCCAGCGTGCGGGACAAACGTTCGAGGTAGTCCGCCGTAATCCCCTCAAAATCCCGATCGGCAATGCTCACCTGATAGGGTGGATGTGCGGATGCGCTCACCCCAACGCGGATTGCTGGATGCTGTTGAAGCCAGCCTTTATCGTCAGGATTAAGTTCGGGAAGGGGCTCAGAAAAATGCGTATGGGCCAGAAGATTTAGCGAAACCGGTTTGGCCGAAATAGCAAAAGCAGGTCCCAGCAGACAAATCAACGCAAGAAGAAGGCCTGACTTATTCCATAATGCTGACATACGCCTCCATTAGCGTGTGCGTCGAAGCCTGTTCGTGAATTCAGTCAAAAATACGCCGGAAGTCTGACCCTGAATGTGATGGTTATTAGGTCTCTAAACCTTACTGCTCGCTCAGGCGTGATGAACCGGCTGAACCTGTAGTCCCCTGCCTACAGGATAAGGTGGCGCGGTCTCATATTTCTCCCTGTTCTTTTCCGTTACCGTAAATATACGACAGAAATCTTTCCCAGGCGCAGTGTAAAAAACATGATGAATGACAACCCTATCTTCGATAACCCCCTTATGCCTGACACAAAAAGAGCCCCTCTCCGGCGCGTTCTTATCGGAACGGCATGCCATTTTACGTCGCAGGGGCTTTATACGGTTTTATCGGCAGACGCACAGGCATGCGGTAGGTTGCTCGTAACAAAAATCTCGTCAACTACGCTCCCGCACACCCACTGCAACGCAGATATGGTGATTCTCGACGAGGTCGCCTTAAGGGAGGACAAACTGAATATTTTGTCGGCATGTATTACGACGGACACGACGATAGTGGTCATGACAGACCGTATTTTTCGCGATACTTACAGCCTTGAGCACAATAAGAAAATCATTTTTATTGAGAAATCGGCTCCCGTAAACAGGTTAAAGCGCAGTCTGTTTCATCTTCTGCTGTCTGCTATCCCCGTCCGTAGATCTTCTCGTCCGGAGGGACATCAGCGCGCCAGAATGGTTGAACGCGAAGTGTTATACGCCTTAATGAAGGGGGAAAAACCCGGCGATGTTGCCCGGAGGATGGGCATCAGCTACAACGCGGTAAGTCGATACAAAATGCTGGCCCTAAAACGAGCCGGGTTGAAAAGCCTGAATGCACTGTTAGTAAGAAAAAACAGACATCTTTATCAAAACCTGTAGTTCTCCATTGCAGCGTGAGCATTTTAGTTTGCCAGAACAAATTCCCGTTGATACCAGAAAATCCGGGCCAGAAACCGCACTATCAGGCTTTGGGTTGATTCCGCTTGGCCTGGAATGAGTTTGAGATGATGCGTTAACAGAAACCAATAAAACATAATCATTTGATTTACAGAGCCATTTAAATTCTAAAACTCTTGTAGCGGCCAAAAAATGGCCACCACATTACCTCTGCTGATCCGTCATGAAGGCAAAGCCGTCGGGCATAGTGTATTTAACCGGGCAACCTTCAAAAAAGAAATGGATTCGAACCCTGTGCCGCAGATCAGGACCATCCTGCACCTTCCCCCCTTTCAGAGGCACACAAAGCCTGCTGGATGGTGCAATCACTCACAACTCAGCCAGATCCAGTGTGCTCAGATCCGGGCTCACGCCATGACCGGTATCGCTTTGAGTCAGTTGTTCAGCAAACAGACCAGACGGCGCGCGGGCTGATTTCCTGACGCTACCGTGGCTAGTCAGCCATGCTCAGTGAACCTGGCTAAGACGAGGTGGAAATGGTGCAGTGATAACGAATATATTCTGCAAGCGTGTTCTATATGGGCTCTTTCAAATCTTCGCGCGTGCGAACGTTAATTTCATGTATAAGTGCTACCCCCCGCTAAACTAACCTTAAGTTGTGGATCCTGTAGGATTGATTTGGCGAGTTTTGAATCATAAAGTGATTATCGTCAGATTTATGGAAGGTTGCGGACAGGAAGTCGACAAAGCGGGAGTTTTTACAATGCTCCACACTAAAGTTAACCGAATCTTTTGCTATGAGTGATTGTGATGAAAAGTACAGCGCGAAATCAGGTTTCCATTGCCTTGTTAGACGATCATCTTCTGGTGCTACGAGGGCTTGCTGATGTATTGCGCGAAAACCCTGATTTTAATGTCACAGGTACTTTTACTGACAGCAAAGAATTACTGAAAGCGCTGAAGGCATTTAAAGCTGATGTGATAATTGTGGATTATGAACTTGCGCCGTCTGATATCGACGGCCTCAGCCTTATTCAGATGGTTCGCCGGCAGTATGAGGATGTTGCCATTCTGGTACTTTCAGCGCATTACAACACAGCCACTGTAGCGCAGGCACTGCGCGGTGGGGCCAACGGATTTATTGGTAAAAATCGACCTTTTGAAGAAATTCAAAATGCAGTACTTGAGGTCAGCCGTGGTAGAACGTTCATTGAAAGCCGAATGGCACAGGAGTTGGCCCAATATCAGCAGCAGGGGGAAGTGCTGCTGACAGGAAACTTCAGCAAGGTGAATGTTGAACGGGCATTAAGTCTGGCGGTTCTTTCACCTAAAGAGCAGGAGGTTATCCGATGTTTTATTACCGGTATGACAGTCACAGAGATTGCCGAGAAATTTAACCGTAGCCTGAAGACCGTTAGCGGCCAGAAACAGAGTGCTTTGCGCAAGCTGGGTTTGAAAGCTGACCACGAGCTTTTTATTATCAAAGATGAGTTAATGAAGATACTTCATTTTTAAGCGTTTGCAGCCAGGATTCCTTCTGGCTGCTGCTGAGTTCAGCACCTTCCCGCAGTGCCGCTTCAATCCGGGTGGCGACGTATGCCAGGTTATTGAGGTTATACGTCTGGGCCGCGCCGCGAAGACGATGGACGTGATACTGCATCAGCCTGACATTGCCATCCGAGCTTGCAGCGGAAAATCCCTGCAGGTCTTCCCGCAACCACCGCGCCAGTTCCTCCTCCTGCTGGGGATTTTGCTGACGTTTTAAGCGTGCTGTTGATGGGGAAAGATGGCACCAGCGACGCAGATTATGCGCCAGCGAGCTCAGTACGATAGGTTTGCTGAGCACCACGTTAATTCCGCTTTGCTGGCAACTTGAAAGATGCGTTTCGTCACTCATAGCAGAAATTGCAATCAAGGGCATAGCTTCACTGCCACGTTGCTGCTCAATTTCCCGAAGCCTACGCGCAACATCGTAACCGCTCAAGTCGGGAAGATTAATGTCAAGCAGTATCACGTCATAATAGTTTTCATCGGCGATTTTACTTAAGGCTTGTGCTCCAGTCTCGACTATATCGGCCTGGCAACCCAGCACCGCCAGCTGATCCTTCAATATTCGTTGTGCAGCAGGGTGATCTTCCACGACAAGAAGTATTGTATCGGACTTAAAAAGCGGAAGATCTGGCTCGGCAGGCATTCTCTCAGGTTCAGTTAAACGAAGGGGTAGCTTTATGCTAAATAGGCTTCCCTTGTCCGGTTCGCTCTGACATATCAGCTCACCCTTCATCAGACGCATCAACTGCCAGCAAATCCATAAACCCAGCCCGCTACCTCCATAATGGCGATCGGGTGCGTCGTCCGCCTGCATCCAGGCTTTAAACAGGTTATGTTGGATTTCAGGTGAAATGCCTATACCCGTATCGGCGACGTCTAGCGAAATCATGCACGTTTTATTGGCCAAAAACTCACCCTTTAGCGTTACTGAAACAGAACCACTCGCGGTGAACTTTATTGCATTGGACAGCAGATTGTTGACGACTTGTCTGATCCGGTGCGGATCACCTTCCATCATCTGGTTATCGAGGTTGGGAGTGATACATACGGACAGCATCAGTCCTTTTTGCGCGGCAAGTGGACGATAGCTGTCACATACCGCACGGATGAGCTCTGCAAGTACAAACGGGCGCGACTCAAGGCGGATACCTTTCTGGCTTATTTTGCTGTGATCAAGTATATCGTTTAGCAGGTCCAGCAGACTGCGGGCGGAAGAACTGGCAAGTGCGAGATACTGTTCCCGTTGCTCATCCGTCACCGGGCGATTCAGCAGTTCAAGGGAGGCAATCATCGCATTCATAGGCGTGCGAATTTCATGGCTCATCATTGCCAAAAACTGCGTCTTATGTTTTTCACTGGCCATGGCTTTTCGCCACAGTTTTACGGTGCGTTGCAGCATCCATCCCAGCAATATCAGCAGCAATAAAAAAGCCGAAATTTCCAGACTGTACAAAGAAAAAATAACCCCAGTGCTGGGATAGCCGAGTTTCATATCACTCACCCAGCGGTTAAAAATAGTATTACTCATTTGTGCTGGAATCGATCCTAGCGACTTATTTATTATGCTCAATAGCAGAGGCTGATCCTGCCGAATAGCGATATTAATACCCGCGCGTAATTCAGGGATCTGCCCTGCAATGGCGAGCTTATGCGAGTAATACCTGTAATAAAGAGGCCTGATGACCAAATCAGCGCCAAGTCCGACATCCGCATCCCCACTATAGATCGCTTCGAATAATCCACGAGTATGATCCTGGGGGACCAGGCTAATCTCCGGGTGGTGTTCGCGAAGCCAGCTTTCATAATAAGTGCCACGGCGAACCGCAACGCGTTTCCCACTGAGTTGTTGCAGTGACTGTATTGTGGCCGCGTCATTATCACTGATAACCAGGGCGTGTGTGGTCATCCATCGCTGGCTGAAGCGCCATTCTTTAAGCTCGCTTTCGGGTAAAAATTCAGGGGATATTGCGGAAATAAGCTGCGGGGCTTTGGCTCCGTCAGTCAGAATAAAATTCAGCCCGCTTATTTTGCTTATCACGTCGAGGTAATCACGACTCAGACCAAAATGTTGTCCTTTTTCTTCATAGTCCAGAGGCCAGCTGGGGATGACGTTATAAATGACCTGCTGATGTTCTGCGATCCATCGTCGTTCTTCCGGGGAAAAAAGCGGCTCTGATGCCGCAGATGGCAGGTGATAAAACAGACCTGTGAGTGTCATCAACAGGCTGATGATGAAATGCATAATGAATAACCTGAATTCCTAAAATCAATTCAGGTATTTGATGAAAAAAAAACCACAAGCTCTACAAGAGCACTCTCATTTGATTTTGATGTGATCCAGTCTATTTCTCCACGCATCAATTCTGAGCAGATCGGGCACTCCTTGCCGTCGCAAGGATTGTTCAATTTCTTCCGAAAGTAACGCGAGCTCGGAAAGATTATACATCTGCGCCACGCCGCGTATCCGGTGGCTGTAATAAATCATCTGAATATTGTCACGGCTCTCGCATGCCTGGTGAAATTGATCTATGTCCTGTCTGAGCAACTGCTGCACTTCGTCATTAATCACCGGCGAGGATCTGCCTGCGAATGAGGTATCGTCGTTGAGCTGTCCAAAATTAAGCCCCTGATGAGAGGGGAGACAATACCGCCTAAGCATTTCTGCGAGTGGGTTTAAACGGATAGGTTTGACCAGTACATCGTCCATACCGCTTAGCTGGCACCGTTTATGGTGTTCCTGACTGCTGACAGCAGAAATAGCAATTATAGGCATGCGTTCATGTTGGTGCAGGCGTTCATATTGCCTGATTTCACCGGCCAGCCAGTAGCCATCTTTACCCGGCAGATTACAATCCAGCAGCATAAGGTCGTAATAATTTTCATCTTCAAGCAACTGAAACGCATCCTCCGCACTTTGAGCGACTTCCCATTCGCAACCCAACAGATCAAGCTGCGCAGATATCACGCGTTGATTAGCGGGATGATCCTCAACAATCAGCACACTTAAGCCCAGAGAAAGCACGGGCAGGTTATCCGCGGTGGGCGTATCTGTTTCGGGGGGATGTACGCGTTGCGCCGACAGTGTGCAGGTAAAGATGCTGCCCTTACCTTGTTCACTTTTAAGCGAAATATCACCTCCCATTTGTTTTGCAAGCTGGCGGGACAGGTAGAGCCCTAAACCACTGCCGCTGCGAAGGCCTGTACCACTGCTTTCAGCCTGGTGCCACGCCTGAAAAAGGCGCTGCTGATCGACTTCACTGATACCGATACCGCTGTCCGTTACCCTGATGGAGAGTACTCCGCATACACTTTCCTCTGACGTCCAGGTGCACTCTAATGCAATGCTACCGACGTCAGTGAATTTGACCGCGTTTGAAAGAAGATTATTAACAATCTGCCTTACACGGTGTGCATCTGCGTCAATCCATAAATCGGAGGGTAAAGCGTCCAGCGCAGAATATAGCTTTAATCCTTTGCGTTCTGCTGACGGCCGCTGGCTGTCACATACCACCATGAGTAACTGACGAATATCGCAGGGAGCCATCTGAAGCGGCACAGGCTGATGGGTGAGTTTGCTGTGGTCGAGCACATTATTGAGTAATTCCAGTAAATCATTGGCTGCAGAGAGCGCGAGCGCCTGATATTCCTCCGATTTATGCTGGCCCGCTGGCTGCTGTTGGAGCTCCAGAGCGGCAACAATGGCGTTCATCGGCGTGCGAATTTCATGACTCATGATGGCGAGAAACTCTTCTTTTTGTTTTTCGCTTCTCTGCGCCCGTCGGCGAGCCTTAAGGGCGTAAAACAGAGTCAGCATTAACAGCATTAACAGAATGCCAAAAACAAAAAGTTCATAGCGATAATGGTATATAACCACGCTTATCGAGGGCGAACCAAAATCTACAATACCTACCCAGTGTTCAAAAACCTGCTGTGCCTCAAGGGCGCTGATGCTTTCAAGGGTGACGTTGATAATATCGCGCAGTATCGGATAGTGAGGATCAACGGCCATATTGATGCTGCTGGCCATTTCAGGGACCTGTCCGGATATGGCCATATCACGTGCATAATAACGCTGGAGAAGCGGTAAAATCACCAGCCCTGAGCCAATAGCAGCATCGCTGTCACCGTCTTCAACCTTCTGCAGTGCAGCCTTTACATCGCTAACTTCAACCAACCGTATTGCAGGATTATGCTGGCGGATCCAACTGGCATATTCACTGTTTTTCTCGATCGCCAGCGTTTTACCGGACATTTGACCCAGAGTCCGGATGCCTGTCGCGGTATTTTTACCGATCAGCATGGGCATGGTGTTAGCCCATGCATGAGTCATCAGCCAGCGGGATTTATCGTTATCGCTAAGTAATTGCACGCTGAGCGCCGCAACAAGCATAGGCGGTGATGCTACCGCGTCTTCAGGAGCGATATACCTGAAATGCAGCCCCGTCCGTGCGCTGATTTCCTGCAGAACACTCTGACTGAGCCCGACCGGATGACCGTTGACGCGAAAGTCCTGCGGCCAGCGGTCGCTGACGGTGTAGGTGACGTCCGGATGGTGCTTAATCCACTCCAGTTGTTCCGGGCTAAGCGCTGTCGGCTTCTCCTGAGCGGCAGATAAAGTGATAAGACAGAGCAGAAGTGTTATCCACTTTTTCATGAATTAACCATCAATATAATCTCAATAAGAGATATTGATTGCGAATAATGGCGCACTTTGCAAGTTAATCATGTTGTAATGAGGCTGTAAGCAGTGGAGATGCGTTGCGGGGATCTCGCCTGAGCCAGCATGCACCGGCGTCAGGCGGAATGGATCGCCCCATTCGAAGAGGTAGTAAGGGGCAGGTTATTGGCTGGCGAAAGGCAAATCGGCATCAAATACGAGCGTTACTGCCCCTTTCCAGGTGGTACCGGGTTGGGTGATCATTTTACGACTATCAGGCCCATTAATCTTAAACTGAACTGTTGATGAAGCGGCATTATTAAATTGTGTGGGTTCAAGATTAAAGCTTGGCATATGATTTTGTCGCATCGGTAGCACCATATCTGTCACGGATTCACCCGTTATTATATTTCGCATTTGGGGCATCGTTACGGAGATAATGACGGGAACCGTTTCAGCTGAACCCTCCTTTTGTAATGCACAGTTGCCAAGCTGGTTATGTTCGCATTCAAGATATAAGCTAAATGGTGCCGAAGCGGTTAAAGCGAAGGTTGATTGTGCTCTTAATGGAACCTCATTTGCACCAGAACCGATTACAGTGTCCCAGCCCCCTTGAGGTTCCAGCATCACTTTTTGAGAGCTGGTGTGTTCAACCTTGAAATCATGTTTGATTGTGGTCCGAATCGTAATTTTTAACTCATTATCATTGTAAGTGGCGTTACCCAAATCTATCGCACTGTTATTACCTACAAAATAGCTAATTGAACCCTCATAATTACCATTGGGTAATGACATGGGACTTAACGATCTCAACTCATAACCGATGGAAATCGGACTTATGGTAATATCATTTACATTTACATCCGGGACTTTTTTATAGCATTCCAGACCAGGTCTAGGATGTATCCACCCAAAATCATAAACTGTTGAACTGCTTAGAGAAGTGGCCCGCTCACAACCGCCAACAGGCGATAGCCCACCCACGGAAAACTTGTCCTTATCCCATCCTGTTCGGGTCACAAACCTGGTGAACACAGCCGTTATTCTAAATGTTGCGGTGATTTGTTTGCGGCTGCCTCGATCATATAACGTCACAATTCGCCACCCGTTGTCGATGCGCTGATAAAGCTGGTCTCTTAAACTGGTGCTATTGAAATTTAATACGCGATTTCTTGCACTCAAATTAGTTGCAATTGTGACATTCCCCGCTCTGCAATATGCCGTATTTGCATTGGTCTGACAAAACCCTGAAATAGGCGTAGTGTTCACAAATTCATTATTACCAGGATTTACGGCTGAAGGAGTAAACTCTGTAGTAATAATAACTTCGTCTGCATAGACAAAGCGATTAGTGGCAAGCGTAAGCAGTAATAGGATAAAAATTTTTATAACCGGGTTCATCATAATAATCTCTTAGTTCGATGTTGATGTAAGCTTGTTTTATTTTTGCAGTAGCTCCAACAGGAGTACTCTCAAACTGGGCGCAGTTATAAGATATCTTTTGCGAGAAAAAGGATTCTTCCTTGCACGACGACATTCATGTTTTGAGAGTGGTCTTGTGTAAGAGTAAGCTTAGTTTGAGGCATAGTCTTGCTCATTGAATACGCACAACCTCATATTGCATGGGCACGAGGTGGTGTTAATCACTGAGAGGTCACAATGTTAAAAACTTTATTAGGTATTGCACTATTCACCGCTTCAGGTATTGCAGCCGCAACGCCACAAATCTCTATCGGCTCTATGTATGAATTTATAGATGCGGATAAAAGCACCTTATTGAAACGTATTCGTAACAACGGTGATCAAACGGCTTATATCCGCACGGAAGTCAGTGAGATAATTTATCAACACGATGGAAAAAAAATCGAACGAAAAATGGATGCAAGCGAGGTAGCCCGCGGAAACATTAATGGCCTGGTGTTTACCCCATTGCGCATGATTATTCCTGCCAAGGCTATGCAGTCCGGTCGATTAGTGTTTTCTGGTAAGCGTGAACAGGAGCGCTATTTCCGAGTACGCTTCTCACCAGTATTACCTAAAGATCAGTATGAATTTAATCAATCTAAGCAGGAGTATGAGGCTTATCGTCAAAAACTTAGTGCAGGTATTAATATCCTGACAGGATTTGGCGCAATGATTATTGTACGCCCCGAAAATGTCAGATACAGCACGCAAATCGAACGTGTCGGACAAATCATTTCATTTAAGAACAATGGCAATAGCACAGTTTTAATTGACGGAATTAAAGAATGCATAAATAAAAAGTGCGCGCCAGAAAATTCGGTTTTCTTGTTACCTGGTAAAACACACCAGATACACCAGAAAACCAATCATTCTCTGCAATTTATTTTGCAGGAAGGAAGTAAAAGTACACCGAAATCATTCGGTTAATGTTTAATCCCTTATTGAGAGTCTACCATGTTCAAGAAAATTCTCCTTACCGCACTGATTAGCACCTCTGCTACGGCAATTGCAGATGACACCACTACACTACAGTTTGATTTAGAAGCTACGGTTCCAACAACGCGTTATTTCGTTGAATTTAACGACCCTACTTTTGGCACGAATACACAGGAGATGGTGTGGAACCAAAGTGCTCAGAAACTGGATAATGTTTCTACTCAACTGAAAGCGCTAAATAATAGTGGAAAAATTGAGGCTTATATTGCTTCCGCAGCAGAGTTAGTTCACGAAACTGATATCAGTAAGAAGATCCCGCTGACAGTAACCATTGACGGAAAAACGTTACCTGTTGGGGCTGCTTCAGCCGTTGAGATTGTGGATGATGCGACTACCACAGTACAGACGTTGCCGCTGGTGGTTAGCCCAACAGGAGCACCAACCTATGATGATGGGAAATATAACGGCACCGTCACCATGAATTTTGATCACAGTTTTTAATTGTGCCTGTTTGAATACAAGGGCGCGTCAGCGTCCTTTTTTTAACGGATAAAACCATGACGTTATTCTCAAAAAAAACTCTGACCATTGCGGTAATGATGTCGTTGATGTCGCTGCCGGTCACTGCATTCGCCATGGAAGATTTGAACACACAGGCAGAAAATTTGCCTGCAGATTTTAGTAGTCATTTCTTCGATGCGCCATTGCTGACCAAAGTTGAGCTGGATGGAGAGTATTTAGGTGACGCCATGGTTTTATTATCAAGGAATAACACCGTACAACTTATTAATTTCTCCCAATTCTCGGAAAGCAAATTATCATCACAAGTCCGTAATCGTTGGGAAAATACACTTAAACAGTCGAACAAGCTAGGGAAATGCGATAAAAATTGTGCAGACGGCTTAATTAGCCTTGATTACAGCTTGATCAACGCGGCGCTATATATCACCACCGATGCAGATAAAAATGCCCGGGGCGGCGTGCGTCACATTGCTCTGCCTGAAACCGGCAGTAGTGGATTGATACTGCGTAACCAGATGAATTTAGTTGGGGGTGAAATGCAGCCCTGGTCTGGTTATCAAAGCTTACAGGCGCAAGGCAGTATTGGGAACTGGACGGCACAGGCCAGTAGCCAGCTCAGCCGTAGTGATGTTGAGAATAGTCATACTGAGGCACGTGTAAGTTCGCTTTTTTTACAACGTGAACTACCGGGGAAATTAGTTAGAGCAGGTCTCTTTATGCCTGATAGCCAGGGAATTTTGCGCCAGCCGCAAATGCCCGGCAGCCAAAGTAGCCAAACATTGGTTGGCGTGATGGTTGGAAGTTCAGACACGTTATTAGAAACGTCGGGGCAGGCCAGCGTCTATCCGCTTTACGTCACTGCCAATCGAGACGCAATCGCTGAAATTTATCGCGATGGTGTGTTGATCAATAGCCAGCCGGTTAAACCGGGTATGCAACAACTCGATACTACGGTATTGCCCTCCGGCATTTACAGTGTTGAGGTGCGTATACTTGAATTGGGTAAAGAAATTAGCCGCAGCGAAGAAACAATTTACAAGCCCAATAGCTGGCGCAATCCCGAAAGTCGCTGGCAATACAATATATATGGAGGTGTCGAACAACAGCTGGGCAACAATCGTCTTAACGATAACAGTGGCAAAGAGGCATTGGGTGCTAGCGCTAACTATTTGTTGCATCCGCGTGTAATTGTAGGTGCTGCAGGACAACGTAATGCCAACGGGAACCAGGTGGGCGCTTCAACCGATATTCAGGCTGGGCAGAATGTCCGCCTTTATGGCAGCGTCGGCGTGAGCGACAGTCTGGGGTCGCGATTCGACACGCAGTTCAACTGGCAAATGCGACCACAAACCAGCTTAATGCTGAATCATAGCCAGAGCTGGTACGGCGAGGAAAACTCCTTTTGCGGTAACAAAAAGTGCCAAACCACTAAGCATCAATCCAGCGGGGCGACACTCAACCATCGACTCGATAATGGCGACTCGCTTTCGCTACGCGGCACGCATTACGAACGTGAAAAGAGCGTTGGGATAGATGCTAACTGGCGTACTCGTTTCACCGTTAAAGACACGCCAATCTCATTAACGCTAAACGGCTTTGATCGTCCTTATCGCCAAAGTGGGAGCACAAGAAATCGTGGAGCGAACCTTAATCTCAGCTTCGCCCTGGGCGGGAGTGGACGCAGCATAAACGCGACATTGGGCAGTCGTAATGATAACCGGGGTGAACGAGAAATGTTCGCTTCCGCGGGTATAAGCCAGTCCTTTGAGCAAGGGAGCATTAAAAGCTTTTCGGCAGGGGTCACCGGCGATCGATATGGTCTGAGCGGCAATATTTATAGCGACTTCGCGCATCGCTACGCCAGCGGTTCGGTATATGCGCAAAGTACCAGCAATAACAGCAAATTGAGTGGCGGTATCAACATGAGTAATACGCTTGCCGTCGGTGGCGGTAAGGTCTCTGCCAGCCATACCCCTGAATCATGGGCCAGTCACACCGGCATGATCATTGATGTTGAGAGTGACGATGCAGATGTCATCCTCAAAGCCTGGGATAGCATGGGAACCACCAGCACTTTACGTGCCGGTCGTAATTTCATTCCCGTGAATGCGTGGAAATCAGGTCAGATGCAAATTGATTTCATTGGTAAAGATGCGCCAGCACTTAAAGTCTGGCCAACGGAACTGCCTTATCACTTGAATAAAGGGGGGGTAGCAACCGCTAAAGTACGCGTAATGAAAACCGTCACGGTGATTGGTCGCGTGGTAGATATTAACGGAAATCCTTTGTCCGGTGCCAAATTAGTGAATCATGCCGGACATGGTATCTCTGAAGGGGATGGTTTTTTTGTCACTGATATGCATGAACATACGCCGGAACTGATCATTCATTCACGTAACGATCAGCAATGCAAAGTACATCTGGATGTCAATGCATTCAAGCGTGAAAATAATACGCTGATGGTCGGCGATCTGAGTTGTAAAAAGCAAAAGAGTTAAGCCTGCACGTGCAGACTTTTCAAAGATATTAATACAGGAAGCGGACCCCATGAATTTCAGCCGTTCTCAACCGTTGCGCATCATTATCCTTGACGATCAACCAATTTTTTTACGGGGCGTTCATAATCTCTTCCAGCATGAGTTTGATATTAAATTGTTGGGTAGTGTAAGTGATTGCACAGATCTGGATATGTTCATTAATGATGCTGATATTTTGCTTATGGATTTTGCGCTTTTGCCGCAGAAAAAAAACGGAATCAACTTAATTAATTATTTGCATAAGCACCATCCAAATTTATATATTTTAGTGATGTCTTCGTTTTATTCTGCCAGCAGCGTCTCCATGGCATTGCGCAATGGCGCACGAGGGTTCATTCACAAGCAGGCGTCAGAAGCTGAAATGATTAATGCGGTAAAGGTGGTCGGTAGCGGCAATGTGTATCTGGAGCTGGAAATGGCGGTACTGCTGGCGCAATTACATTACGCTGAAATGCAGGCTTCTTCCAGACATGCGCCGCCAACGCAAGAAGCTTCGCGGGTTTCGCTCAGCAATTTGTCGCCCAAAGTGCAGGAAGTCATACACGGCCTGCTGGAGGGAATGACTGTGAAAGAGATTGCACAAAAATATGGACGCAGTATTAAGACTATCAGCGGACAGAAACAGGCCGGTATGCGCAAACTGGGGCTTAAATCGAATAGAGAACTTTATTTACTGCGCCATAATCTGGACTACAGCGCATAACAAACACAAGTCATTGACCGCCGGACTCAGCAATATTGCGAGCAAAAACAATTGAGTTGAATTGGATAATGAAATGATATCAACATTATTTATTTGTCGAGTTTTTTTATTTTACAGACTTCATAATATTGGAGGTTAAAGCAGAAGAAGGAATTAGAGTAAACTATATAATAAATTGAAAATGAGTTAGTTTTCAAGTTACATCTTTATATATTCCCGAAAGCCATGCCACTCAAGCGCCACAGAATGAAACATATTATTGAGTGGTACATCCCGAATCTGCTTTTCTTCTTTCCTGGTAAAGGATGGGTCGATACCATCTGTCAGCTTATAGGCTTTCTCTCTGGGTTTAGCAGCGCCAGCCTGTCGCGTATTAAGTTTCAGTGAAGCTATAACCCTGGAACGAATATAAACCCGTTGATAACAGGAAATAAGATTACAGGACGGAAACAGCTTTGAGTTGTTTTCGGTAGACATGAGAAGAGTTTTGAGTGGTGCCGATAATAGGAGTGTAACACGCGATAAATCTTGTGTTCAGGTCTTCACCTACGACCTTCGCAACTACCTGATTTAACGATTTTTACGCACACTGATAATCTGGCATTCACGCTGCACATGATAAACGCCCCTCAACTTTAACGGGGTGGAAAATGAAATACAAGCCGGATCAATACATCATTTCCGATAGTTACGGAATTTATTACGTCAGGATCTCAATTCCTGTATGGCTTCGTAATGCATTTGGTGGAAGAAAAACTCTCGTCCGTAGTCTGAACACTTCCGATCTTCGTGTGGCTCGTAGGAAGCGTGATGTTATAGCCGACGAATTTCACCACATCAGGCAAATTGCAGAGCCGCCAAAACCGGACAGCTTGCAGGACACGATCAGCTTTTTAAAGAGCGTGGCTAAGTACGCGAAAGCTGCCCCGAAAGCATCAGCGCCGATTATCTACCACTGCCCCTCTCTGAATAAGATGTTGGAGATTTACCTCACGCATAATGCTGATCGTCTGAAAATGGGAACATTAAGCAAGACCAGAAAAGCCGTTGAACTGTTCCTGAATTACCTGCGAAAGAAGGATGTTGAACTAAATGATATCAACCGTACCACCGTTACAGGCTGGCTTGATCATCTCCGAGAGACAAAGGCAGTCCAGACAGTGGCTAACTACCTATCAGCAATGGCAAACATTCTCGATCTTGCCTCTTCCCGATACCAGGACGCCCCACCGCTGGAAAGTAACGTGTTCAGGGGGCATAAACTCAACACAGCGCAGAGCCGCCAGAGTTACGAGGCATTCACGGACGTAGAAATTACGAAGCTCATTAGTGCGTTTAACGAGTTAGGAGAGGACGAACTAAGGGATGTGACCGCTATCGCCGCTTATAGCGGGATGCGCATTAATGAAATAGCCAGTTTGAAATCTGAAAATATCCGTGAAGTCGAGGGGGTGTTATGTTTCGAGGTGACGGAGGGTAAGACACGCAATGCGGCGCGGTTGGTTCCACTTCATAGTGCGATTAAAACAATGGTGCTGGAACGCTGCCAGAAGCCGCACAACGGCTTTTTATTCTACCGTGCAAGTGTGACCAAGAGAGAGGACGGCAAGCGCTCATCGTGGCACGTAAACCGCTTTGGACGGCTTAAACGCGATATTCTCCCTGGGCAGGAAAACAAGGTGTTTCACTCGATCAGGCATCTGGTTGCTCAAACGATGGACAGGGGCGGGGTTGGATTTGCAGAACTTAAGCCCGTACCAGAAGACCGGATCGCCCTTCTCCTGGGTCATTCGAGAGGGGAAACGGAGAGTTTCAAGACATACTCTAAAAATGCCGCCTCTCCTGTTGAACTACGGCAATACATCGAATTGCTACGTTATCCAGAGATAGAGAATCAATAAAAAGGGGCGTAAGCCCCTTATTTTTTAAACTCCGTAGTAACAGTATCACCTTCGATTTTCTTAGGTGCATTATTCACTACCTTCTGTTTCACCGTACCACCAATAGATTTATTACCCTGCGTTTTAGTCGCAATTACATTAACTGTAGCAGTGCTAACAAGCCTGATCTGTTCAAATTCAAGATCGAATTGCATAGCAAATTCAGATTTATAATCGTAACTGATTCCAGATAGAATTACATTCTCATACACTTTGTGCTCTGTCACTAATGTAATAGGCTGACGACTATCAAAGATTTTATCAAGATACTGGATAGCCTGAGAAATACGAGTACCATTAACGCCAGCACTGTATAATAAATCTTTCTCAAGCCTTACCGGAGTTTCGGTAATAATCCCCGATAGCTTAAAAGTGTTATTCTTAATCTGAACATGATCGCTCACTTCTGCCCCGCTCTCAACGGGATAGCTTGTAATGTCTGCCTGTCTGCGGACTCCCGTATCTGTCACTGCATCAAAAACAATAGCCTGATAGTTTTGAATGTAGCTATCAGAAGCTGGATTATAAACAGATGCGAGGATAGTGAATCCATTTTCACCTTTATTACGGGTGGCGCTGCTGTTATTACTATTTGAGGTTGAATTGATTCGGGAAGAATCGCCCCCGATTGTTAAACTTCCTGGTGTTGCCATTTTATTTTATTCCTTATGAAGAGGGGCAATTAGCCCCCCGCCCCTTGTCCAGATGAAACAGCCAACACCATGCGCTGATTGTTCTGATTAATACGCTGATCTACGCTCGCATTTAGCATGTTTCCGAATGTCGGATCAGGGGCAATAGTGAGAGAGATCATTCCTTCCGGCAGGTTATTTTGTAATACCACTGGCTGAACCACTGTATTTTTAGCTGGCGGTGTCGCAGTAGCCGCTGCCGATTGTTTCAACATAGAAACAGGAGAATAATCACCGTTGGCGCTCTGAGCGTAACTGCTAACATCCTGCGCCCCGCTTGTACCGTTCCACCATTCACGCATTGTGTCGAATACATTATGCTCATGTGTGCCGTCTGCTTTAGGCTGGCTGGCTCCGTAGGCGTTAGCCACTGGATTACTCCCAGGCAGTGCAGGTGCTGACGTTGTGCCGTAATGCTGGCTCACCGCCTCTATAGTAGTGTTGTCACCGTTCAGAAGATTCAGCTTACCAGTGATCCAGTTGGAGAGTTTAATCAAGCCGGATACAAGATCACCGGCTGCTGCCCCTGCCCCCTTGAAGAAGGGTAACGCCTCCTGCATAGCTTCCTTCCACTCTTTAACCGTCGCAGGGTCGAGAGACTCCATGAAACCTTCGAAGAAGGCCAACTTCTGGCTATCGTTGAGAATGTCCATTTCCTGATTAAACTTGCGATAGGCCACAAGCTGATCTTGCTGGGCTTCGTCCAGCCATTGCCCGTTACGCTTGAGCACGTCCACCTGATCAGTGATCGCTTTTCCTTGATTAGAAAATGCCTTGTGATACAAGCCTAAATCGTCTGCAAGGTCTTCCAGATTATGAAGAATTTGCTCTTGTGAATACCCTTTCCCCTGCATGGTGTTAGTGTAGGCAGAGACGAAGCCAAACGGGTTTGATTGGAAGCCTTTCAGGTCATCTTTAGTGAATCCCATGTTCAGGGCTGTATCTACAGCAGCGTTCCCGCCTTTCCATTGTCCAGACTTCTTATCAAAGGTGCTGTTGGTGTAGCTGTCTGCCAGCTTTTCGGAAATGTCTTTCCCCGAATCGAGCAGCTTTCTCTCCCCTTGAATTCCCATTCCTGAGTCGATCCCGTTAGCCGTGGCATACTGCGAAAGTGCCTGTAAAACGTTGTAATCCACCCCGCCCAACTTCGCACGGGCGACAATTTCACTACGCTCTTCCTGTGCGGTTACAGCATCTTTACCCCATGAATAAGCACCGTAAGCCGCCGCACCAATACCAGCGCCAGCAAGCGCACCAGTGCCTAACCCCATAAGCCCGCCTGTAATCGCTCCAGAGCCGCCAACGGGAGCCGTAGCGCCTCGTTTAGCTGCTTGCCTACGTTCTGCGTTGATACGTCTGTAACCCTGCTGGAGGCGCTTAATCTCACTGTTTTGGCGTGCTAAAGAAATTGTGCCCTGGGAGTACGCTTTGGTGATCCGTGACGCCTGTAGCGCTGCCTGTGTTAGCTCAACATTGGTTAGGTGTTGCATACTCTTAAAGCTGCTGGCAGTGTCCAACAGCTTCAGCTCTGCCCTTTCACGGCGCTGTGCATTTCTCGCGGCCTCTTTCGCTGCCTGAGCCTCTACACGAAGCGCGGCCTTAGCTGCCCTTGCCTTTTCTCGTTCATCGTTGCTACGAGGCTTAGAGGCTTTCTTATTCAGCTTATCTAATTCTCTTTCAGCAGACTTTAGCCCCTGGCTGAATCTCTTCATGTTTATTGTGGGGTCTTTAATACCTTTCGCTTTCTTCTGAATCTGGTCAAAAGCATCTAAAGCGGTTTTCATCGAATTACGATCAACACTAAATGTCACCACGTTACGGATGGTACTTGTATTGACGATTAGTCCACCTGACATTATTCACCGCCTTTCTTTTCGTTCACCAGATAATTAAGTGCATCTGATACACTCATTCCTCTGAAAATAAGTTGTCTTAAATGTGAATGACTCACATCAAGTGCTCTCGATACGGCTGCTAAATTGAGTATTTGCTCTGCACTTGTATCATTTAGTTGTAAATGCAAGCCTCGACTCTTTAGGATAATTTCCAATTTTATCTTTCCTCCTATTCTGGAAATAAAAAAGGGCGGGAACACTGGGGAGATTTGCGCTCTCATAGTTCCCAACGTTCACACGCCCTATTCAAAGCCTGATTATTTTCCAGCGGGTCAGGCTCCCGCTTGCTCACTATTCTGTGGCTTTAATGTGAACGGAGAAGTTCAGGCCGTGGTTAACTGGCAGTGCTGAGTTCTCGGAAATCACATTGATTGCGTTACCGCGCTCGCTTTCGAAGCTCCAGCTATAAACTTCCGCAGGTGCTGCATTAAGAAGTTCAAATGTTGAAGAAGCTGCGCCGTAGATGTTCTGGTAAATACCGCTTCCCTTAGCGAATTGCGGGATAGCGATAGCATCAGCATCACCCATTTGTGCTAATAGCAGCGGATCAGTTACTTTCACAACATCGCAATTTGTGCCTGGAATGCTAAAAGTGCTCACGCCTGGCAGGAGGTCACGACGCTGGAATACTACGTTCCCTTCGTCCAGTGGGCTGACATAGCGGAAAGCCGCTTCCATTGCAGGGCTGAAACGCAGATCGCTATAGAATGAGCCTTTAGCAAAAACAATAATTCGCTCCACTGCCGACGCCTGGCTTTGTGCCGCTTCGGTGATTTGACTCACCATGTCGTCAATGGCACGTAGAGTGCTGCTATCTGTAGCTGACAGATCAAGAGTGGCATTCATCGGGGCTACGCCGAACAGATCGCCAAAGTCGATTAACAGATCGTCTGTCTTAGGCGTATACACCTGACCAGAGAACAGAGAGCGAGCAAGATAGCTTTCGCGAGTGCGCATAAACGCTACAGCGTGTTTATTCATGTAATCGCTGTAAATGTCTGTCACTGTTTCTTGAATGTCGCTTCCAGGCTTACGCTTGCCCTGAATGTCTGACGGAGTGATCACGTCTTCACGCAGGAAATACGGAAGCTCAATAAGCCACTCTTTACCGCTCTGACGTTGCGTAGTGTTATGTTCGTTGGAGAACCTTGCAGTAGGCTGATTATACAGGCTGGTGTTATCTTCCAGCAGACGGGACACGCTCACCTTATGAGATGTAACTCCGTCGCCATCAAAAATGTTTAGTGACGACAGTAAAAAATTGCGGGTGCTGGTTAGCTGGAATAATGGGGAAAGGTCGATACGCTCGTTTCCAATAATCATTATTTATCTTCCTTGCTTAAGAGGTGAAAAATTCACGAGTGGCGAAGCCTTGCGCCTGTAATGCGCTGATCGCTGCTGCGTGGTTAGCTGCGTTGAGATTGTCGCTCTTGAGGGCAACGTATGATCCAACGTTGGGAGCGCGTAGGACGTTCACAGGCTTATTACTACCTGCTGTAACGAAGTCGGACACGCAGACATAAGCCACGTTCCCAGATGTATAGAGAGCGCCGGAGGCGTCTAAAACATCGCCGCACTGCACATCAGCAGGAAGAGAAGCGAACACTTTACTGTCTACTGCTGCAAAATTGTCGGTCGCAGCACTCACAATGTCTGTGTAGCTCTTACGTACCGGAAAAACGTCTGATAGGGTGATAATCATTGTTTGGTTGATTCCTTTTTTACTTTATTGGCGATCCGTTCCTGAATACTTAATTTATTTGGATTGGTGTTTTCAGAAGGGAAATACTGGTCTACAGCCTTTTCTATTTCTTCTACAGTGCATCCTGCCATTTCAGCCACTTTAGCTATTAATTCAGGGTTACACAAAATCACTTCATCTTTGTATTTTAGGATTCGGTCGCGATTATTTAATAAGAACATTGTTGTTGTTCCTTCGCGTTGGTCTGTGCATTAATTACGAAAGCATTAATAACGAAAGCGTTACACACAGATTGTTAAAAAGGGGCGGTTAAGCCCCTGGAGAGAATGCCCCTTGCTAAAGAAAGCATTGTTTAACGTCATAGAGGAGGCCATGATGTTAAAAAATGTCTTCTTGAATAAATGAGGGCGCAATGTGAATACAAATGTAAGCACAAAGTAGGATCGCCCGTCATTGCTCCTCATTTAAAAGCGCACACCTATAACAATAGGTGACACCCTGGAATAAATGAGGCTTTCATTATCTATTAGCTGACACTTTCGGGAGTGTTATTAATAGAAGATTGCCAGCTTAACGTAATTCCTGAACCTCTCACAATTCAAGGGTAGTTAAGTCTGACTACATTCATCCTAACGGAATGAATGAGGGATAAAGAGCGAATGCTCTTTTTGAAAAGGTCGGAGATGCGCGGGTGATTGCATGTAAAGCCAACACAACGAGACATTACATCCCACGCATTCCTTCGGAACTAAACAAAAAAGAAGAAGAAAGAACCAACACTTTCAAAAAAAGCATTCAAAAGAGAGTGCCGCTATGGGAAACGGCATTCAGGAGGGAGAAGTGATTCGAATACTCACCCTATAACTCATTATGACACAAATAGCACAATCTGTCAAGACATTTCGTAACTTTTATGTTATGGCGTATTCTTCAGCGATCTCTATGGCAAGCTCGGAAAGTTCCTGTGAGACATACTTTAGAGAACATGCAAGTTCCGTCCACTCATCGATCACTTTCCAAACCTCATGTTCTGTAACCGTACTGTTCTGAGAGCGCATCAGAAGCGCTATGGCGCGTTCTAACTGCTCCAGTGCGTCTATCCCCTGCTCTGTTTGTTTAGACGCGCATAACATCGCTTCTGGCGTTCTGTCACGCCACGCTGCATTAACCAATTCAAGAATAGGAAGGTGCCAATTCTCGTGGAAAGAATTAAGTAGGGTGTTTATGGTGTCCATAGTCTTATTAGTCATAATGTTCCTTAGTATCAAATAGGGTGTCAAAATCGCGGGTTAAATTGTTAAGGTGATTTACCGAAAGCCAGCCGCAATAATGTTCGTAGGAGGAGAAATTAAGAATTTGCCATTTGTGGAGATTCGAAGAATCTACGTTGAAGAATTTCATCTTCCTGGGTTTCCAGAATGCAGAAGGGCAGCTATTGAGAATGTCCTGTAATGCGCCCATCTCATCTGGAGACATTGCAGGGCTATTCTCTTCGATTGTTTCAGTTTGCCATTCACCAGGAAGACAATTCTGTTCCTTCGAAAGGCGAGAGAGATTTTGAAAATCAGATGTTCGTAATAATGATTGTGCGTTTCGTTCAAGCTTTGTAACTACGTTACGTTTTCTTTTTCCCATTCATTCCTCGTAGAGGGGAAACTCCTTGTCTTGTCATAACGTATAATCCGTACAGCAAAGCCCACCACCATAAAGCAGTTATCATAAAAGTTTCCCGATTGTGTGTTTTAGAAATTAGAGTAGATAAATTCTACATTGTCTCGTTCGATGTGTTTCAGCGTGAATGATAAATAGCTACTTTCATCCTCTATTTGAATTACACCAATGTTGCGTAGAGTACTAAGCCAGAATCTGATCCCGCGATCACTTACACCGGATTTATCAGATAGCTCTCCGTAAGAAATTTTGGTCTTCCTTCCTTTCCAGAACCAGATAAGCGCATGATAAACGCCCTTCCCGCTATCGTTGATCTGTATCTGGTTTGTGTTGTTCAATTTTATGTATTGTATCAATTAGGTCTCCGTTAAAATGGTATCGTTGATTGTTCAATCTGGGTGTATTCATACGGGTGTGTTTCCTGAAATAGTTGCTCGATTCCCATTGAATGATCTATTCCGATTCGTTGAAGCACTCTTGATGACCAGGAATAAAAGCTCTCGTCCTCTCGTCGTTGTGAGAGATTTTCAAGCAGGTGTTTCACTGCGTCAGAAGTACGGATTCTTTGAGGCGTTATCGCTGGTGTGTCTTCGTGGGTTTCTACTGTATTCACTGGCTCAGGGGCTGGCACTTCGTCAGACACTGTTACAGGCTGCGCTGTCGGCGCTTCTGGCGGGGTAATGTGAGCATCAGTGATCGGAAACGTGCGGTAAACTTTGGAACGATAACCAGGGTTTTTCTCTTTCGTGATTAGCCCTGCATCTTGCAGCTTCTGAATGAGTTTGCAGGTGTGCTCCCTGGATAAATCGATCACCTTTCCAAGTTCTGTCTGGCTTTCGTAACAGAAATTCCCTGAATTTTCCCATCCCTGAAAATAACAGTACAACTTTTGCGCCTTCGGGCAAAAATCCATGAAACCATTTTCGAGATTGGGAGAATAAATACGTGGAATCTCTCGGAAGTAATGCGGGATGTTGATTGTACGATCTCTTACTTTTCCATCTTTATCGGTGTATTGGTATTTTGGATCTGCCTTAATCTCGGCGAGGGTTTTTGCCATTGTTCTATGCTCCTATGTATGCTCAGTAAATTACGAATGCTCCTCATTTGGTTTTCTCCGCTTCTCATTCGTGGGGTGGGTTTTGACGCTGAAACGTGGTTATTACGCGCCAGCTTTCGAGTATTTGACCGCCAGACTTTGGCATTCTTCAAGAAGGAGTGCGCTTACGCTCATTTTTCGGCGCTTCGCTTCTCTGAACAGAATCTGAAATGTCTCATCCGGTATCATTAACGATGTGGACGGTGGTAGTTTGGTTTTCTTCTCGATCATTCTTGTTCTCCTTCTGGGTTATTTAGTGGTCGAAGTGCGGATTTCATCCCAGCGCTTCAATACTTCTGTGAGAAAGGCTTCCCTTTCGTGGTATCCACGAGCGCGGCAAGCGTTGCGTAGTGCTCGGATGCGGTAACGGTTGGTGGTTCCGTCTTTCAATTGTTGAAGTGTGTCTTCAACGTCAAAGTATCTCAGTGTGGCTTCCTATGGTTGGCGTAAATAAAAAGACACCTTGCAGCCTGACGGCTCAAAGTGCATTAAGAGATTATGTGGATAAAGTTTTATGCTACATGGGTACTATAACATTTTTCTTACCTATCTGTCAACCCCTCAATGGTGATTTCTCAAAATAATTTTGATCTTTTTCAACGCGTTGCATTTTTGTTTTGCGATTAGTGCTCTTTATACACAAAATCAACGATGGAAATCAATCTGTTTTTGTGGTAGTTTTGCCAACCAGAACGGAATGCTTGGGAAAACCCCAGACACCCCATTAACAAGTGATTAAAAAATGAACGATAACAACTCAACCAAGAGGACTTATTGACTAAAAAACAGACAGGAGGACTTAATGAATCATTCTCAGCCACACCTCAGCACTACTCACACGCCACATACAATTGAACTCACCACCGAACAGATGTTTGACAGCCTGGTGCCGTATTTCACCGAGGTAACGCATCCACAGAAACGCAGCAGACTCCCCAAAGTACTGACTTTTACCACCGATCATAAACGAGTGTGGGCTTATCTCAGAGAGTGTGAGGACGATACAGCCGGATGTGTGATGTTCGATCTGAGTTGTACAGCCCGTGATCTCGGCATGACTCAGAAACGAGTGATGACCGTCATTGGCGATCTGGATAATGCTGGCTGGATACTCTGCCGAGACATTGGCTCGCCCGGTGCTGGAACCTATCAGATCACCATCCAGGACATTGAAACCATCGTTTCATTATGTAGCACCATCACGTATGCCCAGCCAACTATACTAACGATGGATGTGCTGAGAGGCTCACGCCTGGTTCATTAACTACAATAGCCCTAAAACGCTCTGTAAAGCATTCTAAGAGCTTTTATTGCATGGGTAGTCACCTTACATTTCTTACCCTCTTTAAATCGATTGCAGCACCTCTGAGGCGCTCTGTTTGCACTTATGCCGCCCTCTGGCACTTACTCCCGAAACCAATAGCACAACTACAGAGGGATAACGGTAGTTATCAGGATAGTAGGTGTTGGTATTGGATTGAGGCTTAGTGAACTTGCACGAGGTACGAGGGTAAGTGAACTTTAGCCACTGGCGAAGCACACGACTATTCCGCGCACAGCGCAACGGTACTTTGCCGATGGCAAATAATTGTTCGTGCCTGACTCTCGTCAGAAACGAAGTTTGCACGAGTCCAGAAGGTAAAGAGTAACGCTTTGCTGCGTCGTGAGCAGGAACGGGGGTGTCCGGGAAGCCACCAAACGGCGTACCAGGACATTTCCCCTTGAGTGACGGCGATTGACGCCAGGCAAATGATCTTTGCGACCAGCGCAAAAGGTCAAATCCACAAACATAGTCTTATAGATCTTAGTATTATAGTTAGTTAGTCTTATAGAGTGACGTTACGTCACAGATAACGTGCCTCATGTGTGACGCTGCGTCACAGAAGTAGCTTGTTGATGTGACATTACGTCACAGACAGGATGATTCGTATGTGTGACACTCCGTCACATAGCAGGGTTTTTCCCGTATGTTCTCACGCTGAAAGTGACAAAACGTCACTCCCCAACGATTAATCATCACCCTGCTCACTCCGAATCGTCCATGCAACAACCCGCAGTAATTCCAATCAAAATGGACAGTAAAGCCCTACTTAATCCAGGATTAAGCCAATCTAAATAATCCACCTCTCACGCTCTGTAAATCACTTTCTAACTATCGATGTACATTACCTCAATTTTTGTAAAGCCTTGCACCGTGCGGCTCACAGCAATCATTGTCCACTAAGAGCACTTTCATGATAGGTGCAATGTGCTTAACGACTTTTGTTATAATGTAACAATTCGATTTTCCATACCAAAATCACCTTTGTTGATAATAATTATCATCAACTCAGATCACAACGCCACAAATGAGAACAGCTATCATCTACCGTGCAATGCCTCTACCTCAAGGTTTTATAGTAATGTGAGATAGAACGCCTAATTCATTGATTTAATTAAAATAAATTATTTAACCGTCCTCCTCCCTCTCTATTGTATGCAATGAATCTGCATAAAATGTGCATAGCCTCGCCAGGATTTGGCAACGTGCAAACATCTGTTTAGACTTGCCAACATGATGATTTCGTTGAAGATATTACGAAATTGCTCGAGTTTCAAACAGGAGGCCGTGCTTTTTCGCGTTCAGTAGTGCTGGAAATGGCGCAACCTTCCACCACTCCGTCAAAAAATGTGAGATTGAATAGTTGTAACTTACTGAAAATGATCATAATCTTATTTCACAGTTTCAATATTTACGGAGATAAGCAGATGGCGACCACGAAGATAATCACCCAGGCAGAGGCTTTTAAGCTGATTAACTGGCTTGAAAGTCATAACAAACAGCTATTCGCAGATGTAGCGATCACTATGGCCTCTTTATGTTTACGGGTAGGTGACACGGTGAATTTGAAGTTCAGCCAGTTCAAGGAGGGAAACACGCTGGAAGTACTGGAGAGTAAGACGGGCAAGAAGAAGGAAATCATAGTCCCTGCGAAGGTGTGGGAGATTGTAGGACGTCGCCGCCAGGCATTCCCGAAAGACGAATACGTTTTCACGTCACACAGCAACCGAGCTTCAGGAAAAGCCCCAGTAAGCCGTGAGCAGGTGAACCGTGAGATCAAACAGGCTGCGGAGAATGTGGGGATTAAAGGAACCGTCGGGTGCCATTCTTTCAGGAAATTTTCTGCTACACAGGTGTGGGAGAAGTCTAACGGGAATTTGGCTTTAGCAATGAAAGCGCTGAACCATTCAGATCCTAAAGTCACCATGAACTATTTGAAGATTGACGTTAAGAGCGTGGGCGCTGCCCTTGCAAACATTTGGGAGTGATCAACATGAAACGCTTACTGGTGCTGACGCTGGCGCTATTGCCAGCCCTGGCGAATGCCGGACAAATTACGATGACTCACCCACAGGAGGAACAGACGGAGAACGGAAAAACGCTATGCACTTATCAGAACAGCATCTACTTGTTCACCTACGTAACTAAGGGGAAATGTCCCTATACGAAAACCTTCAATACAGAGGATTCGGAAGAGTGAAAAAGGAAGAAGAGCTAATCACCAGCTTTATCTGGTGTGGTGCTACGGTGTGCGTTTATACGCAAGTGGTGAAATTTGCAGGGACGACGATACAGCGTCACCTGTTACCAACAAACCTTAGAAAAGCTGTAAACGAAGAAGTGGCAGGGGCCGCCAACCACCAAGAAGCCAGCCCCCGCCGTATTCAACAATCCCAACGGAGAGTTAGAGATGCCGAATCAGCACATTATGGCGTTAGCGCTCGCGCAGTGCAACGTAAGCAACGGTAAAACCGTCCGAATCCCTGCCATGACAGGAAGCCAGCTTCATTTGCTTATGATGTGGCTACGGGCTTTACAGGAATGATACGAGGGGGCGCAATGCCCCCTTTCTTCCAAATCTTGTTCATCAGCGGAGAGCCACATTTCGTTAAATAGCTCTGAAAGAATTTTTTTCACATGCAAGTATCGGTACACTCCCCCAGCTAACCTATTGTTATAAAAACAAAATAAATTAACAGGCTTTGTGGTTGACACAATAAAAAATACTATGCTATAGTGAGATGATGAAATAGCTGTGTACATGCCAACCCAAAATGGTTATTCTCCTATTATAACTTTAGGAGACAGCCATGACCTCTTCTTTCTCACGCCTAAACTTGATCACCTCTATCATCATGTTGGTTTTAGTTTGTCTCGCATTTCTGACTGATGACTCTCTTATCTCCGTTGCCTACTTCGGTCGGGTGTTAATTGATTTAAGAGATCGTTTGCAATGACAATAACAGCCAATAATGCGCGGAACGAAGCTATCTTAAAACATGGTGTTAGCTGCTCGCGCTAATTTAATCTCTGCTTCTTCTTCCTGCTTCTTAGCAAGCCAGGCTTTACCCTCTGGCGTAGCCAGGAATTTACGGGCATGAATTTTACGGTTGTTGCGCTTTGTCGCGGCGCTTTTAGTAGCATTTGCCATGTTCTCACCTCCGCTAAATCTACCAGTGTTCGCTGGGGCTTAACGTACAGCAGAGAGACAGTACAACGAAAGTTACAATGGTGCAGATAATGGATGACCATTACGTGCCGTGTTGGGCACATAAGAAAAGGCGGCGCGTAGCGCTTCCGCAGGATGTAATCCCTTCGCAGGGAGAATAAAGCCTTAGCACGTTCTCTTATCAGGTGATCGTTATACTCCGGTGATCGAAACCGTGGCAGAGCCGGATTCTTTCCCGATCCGGTTAGTCTTCCCAACATTACGCCTGTTTATTCTCTGCGACCTTTCACAAGGTGTAGCATCATTGAGCGCCGCACGAAGCGCGGAACGTATCGCTAAGGGTTCAAGTGATGTGTTTAGAGAGTCCGGCAACTCTTCCAGCTTCAAAGGGTGGCATAATTTCTTATGCTGTTCGGGCTTGAGCCTGGTAACTACCCGCCAGTACGTTGTACAATACTTGAGCCGATACAACGCAAAGGCGTTTACCAGTGCTAACAGACGTTAGAACAGAAGTTACAAACCGTTAGATAAACATGCTAAAGAATGCTGTTTTTACGGGGTTTTCTGTTGATGGTGCCGATAATAGGAGTAAAACACAGAAAATAACACGATGTATTTACTGTGTTTTATTTTATTGAAGTATCAAGATACCCGAATTGATACCCGCTTTTGTTTCGCTCCCGATTGAGGAACAAAACGGGCTATTCCGTCGCTCTGTACCATGTCTGCCAGCGGTAGATATTCGTTCGAAGTTCTCGCACGCACTCTGCCGTCTGGGTATCCGACTGAAGGTCTTCATCACTATCCCGTCCAGCGTCACTTGCCCGGCATGGCGGGCTCATCAAATCCTGGGATATTGTTGGCCGCGTCGATTGCACGCTGCCGCAGCTGCACAGCATGATCGTCAAAGTCGCACTTAATATGATTCGGGTCGTTAACATATTTCACCACATCGCGGTAAATGGTCCGGTAAATCACTTTCCCTTCTGCGCTGGCCACCGCAGCTTTCTGCTCACCGGTGGCAACGGCTTTATCAGCCTTTTTGCTTTTTGTCTGGTAATCGTTGTTTACCTTTTCACTATGGGCATACCAGCCTTTCAGATAGCCCGCGTAAAACGTACCAGCGAAAAAAGACAGCAGAACAGCCAGCGCTAACAGCTTCACTTTAATGGTCACTGGTCTATCCCCCAGCAGGTCAGCGCACTTTCCTGGTCACGTCGTTCAACCTGACCATAACAGCCATTCTTCTGGCCTTTTGTCAGGCGACAATCACGGCCACCGTCTTTTATCCACCAGCGAATCGCCTCACATGCTCCTTTTCTATCACCGGCATTGATTCGCTGATAGAACGTCGATGGGAAGCATTTACCGGGGCCGATGTTGTACGGGCAGAACGAAGCAATACCGGCTTTCTGTGGTTCGCTCAGCGGCACCCTGATATTCCGGTCAACCCACGCCAGCGCTTTATCTCGCTCTATGGCATTTACCTGGTCACATTTGGCCTGTGCCAGTTTCATCCCCTGCACCACAGGTTTCCCATCTACCCGCGTGGCGCCGCGGCAGATTGTCCAGATCCCGGAACCATCCTTATAGGCAGTCAGGCTGTTGCCCTCTTTCTCATTCAGAAACTGATCAAGAATAACTGATGCCGGTGCGCCAGCCAGAACGAGTCCCAGAACGGCAGCGCTGAGCTTAGTCTTGCTGGTAGCCATTTTCCCGGGCCTCTTTTCGACGGTCGTCTTTGATCTTGAAATAAAGATTGGTCAGGTACGTCAGCAGGCCAAAAAGAATACTGGCGAGAACCCCAATAGCGGCCCACTGGCTCGGGCTGACTTTGTCGAGTAATTGCAGAAGCCAGTAACCAAAGCTGCCTATAGATGTTCCGTAGGATAGTCCCGCCGCTACGTCTGAAAGGTTGTTCATCCTCATGCCTCACCCCCTGTGGGGAAAATCGGTTAGTGGGATGAGGGTAAACGTGCAGGTCGGTCGGAATCCCGACCATATAGAAGACGTCGATCTCAAGCGTTCATGATGTTAGACTCATCGTTATTCTTGTAAGCGGAATATGCCGCGTAAATATACTGTCAAAATAAGTGATTACGGATGACCGATAACCAGAAAAAAATCTATTTTATAGAAGTGCTCCGAGGTGTCGCACCTCTCCTTGTTGTTGGTTACCATTTAGTTGGGCCATTGCTTGGGGCATATAATTTTTGGCCTGGAATGGGACTTGATTTGTTCAGGAATGGGAATATTGGTGTAGACATATTTTTCATAATTAGCGGTTTCATTATATGCTACGCAACACAAAAATCAGAAGCCAGGCCTTTATTGTCATTTGTCCTGCGTCGATTTTTTAGAATTTATCCATTATTTTTATTCTGCATAATTTTCATGTGGTTTGCATACGCATCATGGAAACCTTCAATTGAACTTATTAGGTCAATATTCCTTTTGCATGGTGATTATTCACTACCTGCACCTTTCTTTGGCTATAATATGCTTTATCCTGCCTGGACAATATCTTATGAAATAATATTTTATGCTCTTTTCTTGTTAGGGATGGCAGTTAGCCACACAAAAAGAGCGTTAATAACATCAGTTATTATGTTAACATTAATGTTCAGTATTCAGTTGTTATTCAAACATTCAATATCTATATCAGGTCATTTCTCTGCATATTCTGATAACATGTCCTGGATGGCCCCAATCCTGACATTGATAGGCTCACCGATGCTGCTAGAATTTATATTTGGCATGATCCTTTATAAGGTCTTTACAAAGTTCGGCCCAATAAAAAACAACGCCATTAAATATTCAATGATGACATTATCAATAGTTGGAGTTTATTTCATAATTCATATAGACACCAAGTCTCATGGATTCACTGACAAAGGAATAATTGCGGCATTCATATTCTCATCTATGATGTTTGCTGAAATGTCTGGAGCAAAAATGTCCTTTAGAATTACTAAATTTTTCTCTGATATATCTTATTCACTGTATCTAACTCATGCAATAGTGCTAACGCTAGTATTGATTTATTTGAAAAACAATGGCATCAATGAGTACCCTAAAGGTATTTTTTCCTTTACCTGCTTGATGTCATTATGCATTGGTGTTTCGTATATTACACACATTGCTATTGAACGCCCTTTTATTTCTGTAGGAAAGAGACTTGTCTCATATGTTAAATATAAGGAATGCCCCTCCGTGGGCTCTTAATTTCCTAGAATGAAGAATTATCTAACAGATAGGGGGTTGTAGCGGCAGAAGTTGATACACCACTTGCTGTCGACCTCCATCTTGTATGCTTAACCGAATGACCTGCACCACCAGCCAGCAGCACGGCACCGGCTGTGCTCACCCCATATGTGGTTGTATCGGAAACTGAAATCCTGTTGCAATCAGTTTCAACGCATACGCCATAATTTCCGGTTCCAGCTCTATCTATATTTTGAAAAGTTCCAGAAATAACCCTTACAATCTCACTATCTTTAATATATATCCCGTGAAGCCTAACGTTGTATACATTAAAGTTACTTACAGTAAAATTAGTTGCACCTTGAATTATCATGCCATAAGTTTGAGTTGAAAGCGCGTTCGTCCCCGACGCATCGCACGAACAATCAGCAACCTGTATGTCATACATGCTGGCATTTAATGCCTTGCCGGTATTGACGAACCTTAATCCTTCGAATTTAACATTGTAGGCATGAACGTTGCTTATCTTTATATGAGATAACTGTGTAGCCGTTGTAAATGTTCCGTCAGTAACTAATCTTAAGGCCCTATCGCAATCAAGTGATATACCATCACTTATAACATGTCTGGAACAATTGCGGTCACCCATAAACAAGCCATCTTTACAGTTTGTAACCCTCCACCCTGTAACAATGCTTGCATTGCAAAATTGCATATCTATTCCGTTATCAGCAAAGTCATTTACTGTTACGTTGTTTATCTTCAGATTATCCTGATATGAAGCAGATATGCCCTGAGCATCAGGTCGTGCAGTGCTAGGCCGACCACCACCAGAAAGATTCAGATTAAATAATGTGTTATTAATTGCGCTGTTAACACCTGAGATATTGAAGTCGTTCCTGATGTAAACTCCCCAGTTACAATCTGAAGCCGTTATATTAGATATTGTAAAATTACTAATCCCGTCCGTTAAAAGAGATACGCGTCCGTTACCACTACCTCTACTACCGCATGATACAAAATTAATATTATTAATTAGGCCTTTGCCCGCAAATTTCTTCGCTGTGTAGTCCCCTGATATGTAAATCCCACTAGCGCCTACGTAGCGGATATCCCCATTTGTTATTGCGCCACCATCACCAGCGCGAGCACCCTCCCATGTAACTCCAAAATTACCAGTCCCTGTAGTTTGTAATGAGCCATTGATAGTAAAATTATCCATGAAGTGAAGGTTCCCTGTTCTGATAATTGGAACACCATCAGGGAGGGTAGCCATCGCTATGATTTTGAAATTACGGCGAACACGGCGACCGACAAACATATTCCACAAAACTGTACTGTTAACGTAATAAGTTAATCCAAGTCCGTCCATTACTTCTGAAGCGTCTGATGCTGCCGCGAGGGCCGCATGGTCGCTTACTTTGCTATTGCATTGTGCCCCGAACATCAGAGGGTTCGTGATCTCCGCATCGATTCGTAGCCACGCGGCCCCTCCCGTCGTTTTAATGATAGTTCCATTATTGTCCGTATAAGAGCCTCCAGCAAGAACAGCTCGGAATTCACCGCCACCCTTACCTGTCCCGGCAGTATGCTCACGAAGAGTTACTTGCTGCTTATCGTATGTCGGCTCGATCGTGCGGAGCATTGCAATAGTCTGGCATTCTCCAATGAATTTCTCACCGTCGGGTTTAGCTAGTTCGATCATTACATCAGATGCCGAACCGGAGGCGGGTAAAACAACAATTGGCTGCCCTGCTGCGTTAAACGCCAGTAATTTATTTGCGCGCTGATCAACTGGTGGAAGAATGGAGACAGAAGCTTCTGGAACGCGTAGCGTGCGCACCATGACCACATTATCGACATAGTTCCTTGTGGCTGCATCCTGCAAATTTACCGGGTTTCCGAGATTGGCAATACGGTATCCCTGTGCATCGAAGGGACCGCCAAAGAGCGGACGACGTAATGCAAGCCCGAGATAAATAAACGCGCGCTGAATTGCCATCCAGAGGCGATCAAAATCTTTATTCACCGTGTCAGCCAGCAGGTCGCCGTTATCCTGGTAATCCGTTAATCGGTAGGTAGGCACTACCCGCTCCAGCATGACCACTGCGCCGTTTGCGGGTGGTGTAACGAAAACTACGTCGCCCCCGCCAACATTCCCGACACCTGAAACGGAAAACCCGCTTGTAACAACGGTACCGTTGACAGTGACCTGAATATCTCCGGCGTTGATAACATAGAACTCGAAGGGAAAAACGGTCGTCATACCGTTGGCGTTATAAATAATATAGGGAGTCTGGTTGGGTACCGACATGATGCGAAACCTCTGGCAGGTTAATAATCGACGTCGACCAGATGATCTCCGTCACTTAACTGCCAATCTTCGCGCGCATGTCCGGTCGGAATCCCGACTACTTTTCCGATGCGTACAGGGGTCTGACTTATCGCGCCGGCGCCAGAGTCGATAAAGTCGTCCGGCTGGTTGGTCAGCGCCGGGTTGAAGTCGCGCATCTGGTCGTATACCGGGCCGTCGAGCACATCGGTGTGCGCCCACAGGAACCGCGACGACAGCGGCGCTTCAAATGCATCGAGGATGCGTTTCTGCTTATTGGTAATGCTGAATTCTTCGCGTACGCCACACCCGGTCCCCTTGAGCGCCTGACGCAGTAACTTGCCCGCGAAGCTGCCGGGGCCGTTCACTTCGACACAAACAACGGGGATCTGGTATTTGAGCACCAGCTCTTTTATCTGTGCGACCTGCCCTCCGGTGATTTTGTCGTTGTCATCAAATTCTGCCAGCTCTCCGGTAAGCTCCTGGCAGACATGCCAGTACAGATGCCCTCTGGCATCCGTGAGCATCAGAGAGAAAGCTGACGCATCAGCCTTAACCTTGCCTGTGGCCACGTCCCACCAGGCGACAGCACCAACGATTTGCACGTTGCCAAGCCAGAGAGAGGCCGTGCGGTTCGCATAACGGATCTGTGGCTGGATGTTGTATTCACGAATACGGTCAGGATCGAGTCTGACGTCGCCAACGGGTTTACTGTGTAACTGGTACTGGCTGTCCCATTCGTTAATTGTGCGTGTTTCTTTCCGGCGGTTCTCCATTTCTTCGCGGGTGAAACGCTCGGACCAGGCGCAATCTGCATAGAAATCGATAACTGTGTCTGGGGCGGATGCAAACTCAACACTGTTGCCCGTGACTTTATAGTCGACATCCTCTACCAGCAGTCTGGCGCTTTTATGGATCCCGGCGAAAACATATTCCGGCCGGAAAGATAACTCGTAGCGCAGCTGCGTAGCGTCCTTCGCCTCAATACGCTTTTCTTTCTCAAAGAGCTTAATGGTCAGACAGTCGGCACCCATAGACTCCACCTCATCATAAAGGCTGTCATGTGTGTGGGGCGTACCGATGTACAGTTTGCGCCCACCGGGGATCAGAATGTGGGTTTGTTCACCCAGGCGGTACCGGAGTTTTTCGCGCGCCTCTGGCGTCTGAATATTGCGGGGGACTTCCACATCGTCATTCTGGCATTCGTTAGCACGCGCCGAAGTAACGTTAGACAGAATGCCTTTGGCGTACATGCTGCCGTTACGCATATCCAGTGCACCATTTACCCACCACTGTTCGACGGTACCGAGTCCGTCAGGCAACATGCCTTTCGTTAGCGGGTGGTTACGCAGCACATTCTGCGTATCGCGGCTGGTTTTGTATGCGGTCGGATCAGATTCAGACTGGTGCAAAATTCGGTACTGACGGTCGCAGTAATATCGCCATGCATTGTACACAGCCAGGATTGTAGATTTCCCGAAACCTCGAAAACAGCGAAGTACCGCGAGGTTCCCGCGATGCTCAAGCCAGTGGCAGGCTTTATAGTGGCAGTCCGGCACATCCCAGTTCATCCGTTCCGCCCACATCAAAAAGAAGGCCAGGAACGAAATCATTTTTTCCCTTTCTGCATACGCTCGATAATGGCGGCCGCTTCACGCTCAGCCTTCGAAACCTGCTTACCAAGTTCAAAAGCCTCATCATCCTGACCGGGATTATCAGAAGGAGTACCACCACGCGCCTGCATACCGATAAGTGAATGCACTTTAATCAGCAGCGTGAGGGATGCCGCAGCGTTTTTCTTGTCCCAGTAACGGTCGCCACGTTCCTGTTTGGTCAACTGGTCTGCTCGCTTATTACCACCAGCCCAGTTCTCGGGATCGGCTTCTTCAAGCACTGCATCGGTGAGTTTATCGGTCAGTGCGGTAAGGCGTGTTTTGTAATCCTGATGCATAAAAAAGCCCCGTAGTGAATACAGGGCTATGATGGAACAGTCCATAGGTCGGAATCCCGACCTATTACCGCATACCCGGATCGACCTGATTTATCAGCGGGGCTATCCAGAAAAGGTTATTACCTGGCAACAGCGTACGAGTATTGTGCAGTACGCGGTCACCAGCATCGCCATTCAGTACACCAGCAGTTACATCGGTAATGGTATCGAGCAGGCCGAACGTTGGCCCCAGCGCAGAACCGATAAACCCCCGGCTGGCGTAACGGGACTGTGTGCCTGTCCCCATCAGCGCGCCAAGCCCTACCATCCCGCCAGAAGCTTTCTCTGCCATGTTGTTATATTCCATCAGCGGTCCGAGAATACCCGAGCGGTCTACCCCTTCCAGCACCAATTTATTCGGCGACCAGTCTACCTCTTTGCCGTTTGCAGACTGTTTAAGTGCATACGTCAGCGCACCGAGGCCAATCTGAAAAGCAGCACCATAATAAAACTGTGCCGTACCTTCTGATAAACCACCAATGGTTGCTCGGTTATATGAGGCAGTAGTGAAGGAACGGAACTGGAAAATCGACCGTCCAATTGTAGTACTGGCCCACAATGGCGTATCGCCAACACCAGGCGTAATAATGATATTATTGGTATCTTTCAGGACAGCAGATTGAAAAATACCAGCGACATGCTGATCATCCCATTTTTCAAAATTACCGATATGCCAGCCATCGATAACTTCGCCGTGTTTTTCAAACTCACTTCGAATACGTGCTGCCATATTGTCGTTGATGCCGAGCTTAGCCAGACGGCGGCCGGGGAAAGCACCAGCCAATATGCCATCGGATGTAATCATCCCATTAATCGCTTTGTTCACATCGTTAAACTGCCCCATCAGCGTGAGCTTTCCAAAGACATCAGTTACGCGATCAAGGCCAGCTTCAACAGCGTTTGTACGCGCCGAGCTGTCAACCAGATCAGCCATCAGACGAGATCGGGTGTTAAGCACCGTCTCAAGCCCTACGGCCATTTTATCCATCTCGGCTTTGCTGGCGTTTAGCGCGGGAGAACGGCTAATAAGGGCACTATAGCCTTTCATCGTTCTACCGAACCCCTGAACCATCACCCCACGGGCAAGATCGGGAATAGCGGAGACGGTCATACCGCCAAGCTTCGTTACAAAATTGACATTACGCAGTGCTCTGCCAGCTCGTACGAAGAAAGACCCTGGGTCATCTGGCATTTTGTACGTACCAATAAGGCGATCACGCATTGCAGTGATATCCCGGATATCACTTTCTCTGGCCTTTGCCAGCTTCGCCTGGTCTGCCGGGGTTGCACGCATCAGCTCATCATATTCGTCCTGAATATTTTTTAACTGCTTTTCCATTGTTCTTTCACCGAACGTCCTGGTGAGTTCGATATCCGGGGCGCTCTCGCGGATATGCCGTTGAAGTACGTAATTAGCATCGCTCTCAAGGTATTCACGCATCATACTATCGGGTAAATTCAGGGTTCTGGATTTTGAACTGCCAGGTACTTTGACAGTAAAGACGTTAACAAAATCCTGAGGGATTCGTGCGCCAACAATTTTGTTAATTGTGGCATCAGCAGCTATCTCAGCATCCTCTTTAGACATCCCCTGCGCTCCACGCGCCCACCAGTTAACAAGAATGTCGCGGAATTTATCTCGCTCGTTAACGATTTTTCCTACACGATATACGCGTGGAAAATAACTGGTTTGCCCCAACGCTTTCAGCTCGTCATCTGGCGGAAGAAGTCCTAACTTTTGCTGGGCTATCTTTACACGGTCAACAACCATTCTGAGTGCTTTTGCTGCGTCTTGCACAACCGGATTTGCATGAATATCACCATTTCTCATAGCGTCGCCAACCTCTTCACGGAACGCCGTGTAGTTAAGGTCTCCGCCATCAGATTTATATTTCGCATACGCCTGTTTATTAGTTACGACAACCGCCGCCTCTTCCCGACGCCAGCTTCGAACTCTGGTTTCTGCTGCAACAGGTGTCGCATAACCCCGTTCATTACCCCGTAGTGTGAAATTATTTTCGGCCAATTCCAGAGCAGCAATTCGTGTACTGCGTGATGGCGACGCCATTGCGCGAGTCAGTGGCGTCATGTAACCGCCAGCCTTAATGGCCGTATCAGCCACCCTGCCGCCTGCCAGCGTAAGATCGTCAAGGCTGGCATCATTAATGCGCATAGCACCAACACTTCCACCATCATGCGGAGCATCAATACCGCGAGCGATATCGTTATTAATACCGGCGTTATCCAGCGCATCAGCCACTTCGCGCGTGGCCGCAGTGCGTACAGAGGGTGAGAGTGCAGCGCCGGCTGCTGCAAATACGCCGCTCATCAACGCACCGGCTGCAACGTGTGAGGCACTTTCGCCCCACGTGCGGGTTATCTGCTGGTTATTTAGGGCAACCTCGCTGGCCGCTGTTGCAGCCGCACCGATTGCAGCCTGTGACGCAATGCGGGCCACCGCCCCGCCCTGCGCACCGGGAATAAACATCGAGGCAACGGTAACCGGGTCGACAGCACCGGCAGCAATACTGGCGAGAATACCCTCCCCGCCAGCCTCTGAAAGTACCCGACGGTCCTCGTTTTCATCGTCGATTTGCTGTTTCAGCCAGGCCGTTTCCTCCGGCGAACGGGAATCGGCAAAAGCAGATCCCCATTGCTCGTACCCGTGCAGCTCGTTTTTATCCACATATGGGTTATAACCGTCCGCCGGCTCGAACTGTTTAGACGGGCGGAACATCTCCCCGAGAAGGTTATTCTGACGGAAAGCTGCCCCCCACACCGACGGCTCGTCCTGCTGTGGCTCTGGATTGGTACCTGCTGGCATCGGGACATCAAATCCAGTGGGAGCCGCCAGGGCATTACCCGCCGGAGTAAATCCGTTATTCAGTTCTTCTGGGTTGGCGTATACCGGCATTATTCAGTGCTCCACGAAAAGTAATTTTTAACCCTGTCCATACGCTCGTTATGCAGACGCTTATATTGTTCATCGAGTGCGCGGTGTTTATCTTTAAACCCGCGAATATCCTGACCGCGTTGGAGCTCATTACGATCATGCTCTTCACGGTCTGCCTGCATTTTTTTGTATGGCGCCCACTCTTCCAGCGATGGTTTCCAGCGCATCGCCCTGCCGTACTGATCGTAGAATGGCTGTACCGCTTCAATACCATCCTTATCTTTTGTACGGACCATAATCGCGTAATCACCGTTGCGAGCAGTCAGCACATCAGGGGTGATTTCCAGATCACCACCAATTCTCGACTCCGGAGTTTTACTGGTCACAGGCGCAGCATTACCGGAGGTGATACCTAAGTCCACCGGGTTCGTGAAGATATCCCCCTTGCGTTCGCCGTACATCAGGTTCTCTTTTTCTTCCTTCCACTGCGCCGCCTGCCAGCCAGACGGGCCATAGTTGTAGAGCGCCTCTGGCGCGTATTTCATGAATTTAGCGCCGCCGTTCACCTCGCTGATACTCCAGGTGCGGGCGATCTGCTGGTTGGTCATTTTCTTTGCCGCATCAGAATTACCGCCAGTGGTGCGATAGTTGATGTCATACAGCGACTGGTAATCATTACGAAAGCGTGCGGCCTCAGGGGTCTGGTCATCAGCGGATGGGTCACCCCAGCTAAAGAAGCCCGACATGTTGCTCACAGCGGAATCCATCGCTTTCCCACGGTCCTTTTTGTACTCCTTAGTGCTCTGGGTCGAAGCCAGCTGCGCTTTGAGTGCATCGGTCTGGTTGTAGGTCAGATTCTGCGCCTGCTCGATAGCGGTTTCGGACGCCATGCCAGAATCTGTAAGCTGCTTAACCGTGAGATAAAAACCCTGCATATCCTTTGGCATGTCGCCAACAGATGCGGGATCCGTGTCGTAAAGACGGTTAAATAACTCAGCCCCCTGACGGACCGCCTCAGGACTACGCGCGCGGGAAATCGCCGATAACTGAGTGGTTACCTGAGAAGGAATTATCCCGGTCTGGGCTACCTGCTGTACGATCCCGTCGTGGGTGGTGGCATCGTTAATACGGAAATTTTGCGCCGTTGGCGTGGCGTCAGCGGCTTTTTGCATAGATTTATTGGTGGGGTCTAGCTTCTCACCCATTGATAACGCTTCATTAAAGCGACGAGTATCACGTTGCACCTGAATCGCTTCGTTACTTTTTTGCACCAGCGCACCGAGCTTGCCATACGCATCGAGCTTGAGCGCATAATCAGGGTCATTCGCCAGGGGTTTTACCTTCGCAATTTCTGCCTGTTGCTGTTCTGGAGATATGTACTGTATCGCCTGGAAGGTTTTAGCATTGCTGATCGCCATATCGAGCTGCTTAACAGCCTTTGCCCCTTGCTCGCCGTAAGCAAACATAATCGAGGCCTTATCCGGCATGGCGTCAGGTACTTCGCCGTTGTACAGCTGCACCATTGTATTATTCAGGATTGGATCAATTTGCTCGCGCAATGCCGTACGCTGCTCACGGACTTTCGACTCGGCGATGTTATCAATTTTGTTCACCGAAACAGGGTCGAGCCCTGTTTTGTTTTTACGGTACCGCGCCAGCCAGCCACGTGTTTCTGAGGGTAATTTGCTGATAAATTCAGACTCAGATATTTCACCCTTACGGGGATCGCCAGAATCCGCAATTAATTTATCGACGTTACCCATCCCCCAGTTATATGCGGCACCAGCCAGCGTTTCGGAACCGTATTTTCCGTAAAGCTGATTTGCATAGTCGCTGGCGAGCATCGCATTTTGCTGCTCATCGGCAGGGTTATATTCAACGCCACGCTTTGCCGCCAGCTCTTTACCTGTGTCCGGCATAAGCTGATATTTACCCTGGGCACCAGCGGGAGAGGTCATTATGCTACCGTCGGCATTGAAATGCTTACCGCCGGATTCCACGATACCTATGGCACGCATATCCATTGCGCCAGTGTCCTTCACCGGGAAATCGCCATTCAACCAGCCCTGTGGGTTGGTCACCGCATAGTTCTGGGCCCGCTGGTCCATCGCCCGTAAATTGGCTTCGGAAACAGCCTGGTCAATTTGCTCCTGCGACCATCCTTGTGCCTGGCCATACAATGAAATCGAATGCTGTCGCGCACCTCGAATCAACGCAGCGGCCTGTGGATCGTCAAACGCCCCTGCTTCCTGCTCAACGGAGGATTTTACCGTCGCATCGAGCTGCTGACGCTGGGCCTGTTCGGTCTGGCTGCGCTCAAAGCTGTTATAGGTGCTGGCGCGGCGAATCTGACCGGCTTTCCATTGCGCGTCAAAATACTGCATCTGGCTCTGCGGTACGCGTTTACGGGCTTCTTCATAGTCGGAAGAATCCAGCTTATCCATATCCAGACCGACGCCTGAAGACTTAAACCCCCGACGGGTTACCAACGCACCCGTTTCCGGGTTTTCCCAGCGGTCGCTGGATTTAGCGTCGAGGTCGGTTAGTATCGCCTGGGTCGCTGCCACGTCAGCTTTATCCTGCGTACGCTGCAAATCATCCGCAGTCTGCCCCAGTGCTGCTCCCAGCCCCGCCACTGCGTTACCTATCTGGCCGACATTACTGACCCCGATCCGGGTCTGACTCACCTGCGGCGTAACATTGCCAAAATTACCCGTTGGGATTCTCACAGTTATTTACTCCCTGATTTTTTCCAGCCGTTATAAGCCGTCCCACCGGCGCTCAGTAAAGAGCTGCCCGCACTGATGTAGCCAGATGTCGCAGCATTTCGCCCGCTGATACGGTCAGCAGAGGCCTGCGCATTCAGCCTTGCGCTCTGGTTCGCTCCATTCAAAATGGTCTGGTATGCATCCTGCTCTGCGTCACCCACGATACCGGACTGAATACGCAATGCGGTACCTTCTCCAGTGTCAACGCCTGACGCTGCCAGCGACGCATTCGCCTGCGCCGCTTGCGCTTTGCCCGCCTTACGGATCCTGTCAGCCTCTACTTTGGCCTGTGCCTGTGCTGCCTCAGCATCTGCCTCCGCCTGCGCAGCCTGATAGTTAGCCATTTTCTTTTGCTGTTGACCGCTGTAAACCGCACCGCCAGCTGCGAGAACAGACGCGCCAATTGCAGCCACCTCTAACCCGGTACACATCGTTACACCTCTTTGGAATAAAGCAGGCCGGTACGGGACAGGCCGAGACGTGAATACAAATCACCGGTGCGTTCTTCATGTACCCCCGTGGTGATCCCCATATTGATTAGCGCGGCGCCATGTTCTTCCGCCCATGTAATGAACGCTTTAGCGAGGCGCGGGCCTGCGGTTCCGCCACGATGCTCAGGAGCAATAAACAGTCCGTATTCAAAGGCCATCAGCTGACGGCTGAACCATTGCTCTGCAATACCTCCTGCCAGCCAGCCGATTACGGTACCGTCTTTTTCAGCCACAAACAGACAACCTGCTGGTGAGGAAATAAGAGTACGGGCGAGCTCTGCGCATTTTTCTTCGTCAAATGGTGAGTTCTGCGAATATCGGGACTCGATATACATCCGCGCCCCCAGTTCGATCAGCGCCGGGATATCCCCGGCTTTTGCGTTACGTACCATGTCAGCCCCCGTTACTGGTGAACGTGAAAATAATTGCGAGAAGGTGGAATGGCAGCGGCTGGCGCTGCTGAATAAGCAGGGTGTCTTCCCCGCGCTCCCAGCCGAGTTTTCCCCAGTAATGATCACCAGTGAAAAGCGGTGCGGGCTGGTTGAGGATTTTTGGCCCGAAGCGGCGGAACGGGATTACCTGGCCGTTGCACTCCGCGCCAGTAGTTTCGAGAAAACGCATCGTCACTTCGCTGGTACGCTTCTTCGCGTTCTGTGTCGTACCCTCTGTGGTCTGGACTTCTGGCGAAAGCGTTTCGATCGTACTTTCGAAATGCAGGCCAATTTCCACGCTTTTCGCCTTACGCGACAGGGTGATTTGACCTGAGGAAACTGTGTACTGAGGCATAACAGCGCCGTCGGCTACCACATCAACAGTCTGCCCTTCGAGGTGAGCAAGACCTGTCCATGTGGCAGAACCGGCACTACTGGTACCGGTCAC